>CAJOOG010000071.1 GCA_905236045.1 uncultured Denitrobacterium sp. | reverse complement strand
GGGCCTCGTCTTCAGCCGCCTGGAGCTTCCACACATCGTGGATGGAGTCGGCCGTTTTGAAGAACGCGTCGTCGAAGGGCAGCGCCTCGGAATCCCAGCCGAGGACGTCCGCAACCGCCTTGAACACGCGACGGGCCGTCTCGCTCTTCTCCTGCGCGGAATCGACGACGCGGATGCGGTCGGGCGAGTGGGTCTCCAGCAATCGGAAGGCCCGGGCGACCCGCTCGTGGAAATCCAGACCCGCAAGCTCCATGCGGTCGGGCGAGGTATCCTGCGTGGCGCGGGAGAGGCCCGCGGAAGCGGCCCCGGGCACGCGCATGAGGATGGTCCTGTCCGGACGGACGCCCTGGCAGGCGAATCGGTTGGCGCTGCGCACGAATTCGCGCGAAAGACCGCGTCCGTACGCCTGGTAGGCGACGGTGGAGTCGTAGAAGCGGTCGCAGAGCACCACGGCCCCGCGCTCTATAGCCGGCTTGATGACCTCGGCCACGATCTGGGCGCGGGCCGCCTCGTAGATGAAAAGCTCCGCCTCGGGGACGAGCGCGGCATTCTCGGGGTCGAGCACCACCGAACGCAGCGATTCTCCCACCGAAGTACCGCCCGGCTCGCGCAGACGCAACACTTCGCGCCCCTGCCGGCGAATCGCCTCGGCAAGGAAGCGGATGTGCGTGCTCTTGCCGGCCCCATCGCCGCCCTCGAACGTGATGAAGACGCCATCTTCGCTCATACGCGCACCCTTCTCGCCGCAGTCCTGCCCAGAGCCTTCAGTATAGAAGACCCCGGCGGACATGCGACCAACATGCGCACATTGAACACGCTGCGCCCGAGGCCGGCACGAGCCCACCCGGCGGACATGCGGCTCCAAGCCCCACCGCTCGCCGCTCGACCGAGCCGAGCGCTACTTGCTGCGCGAGCCCCGCTTGCCGCCTTTCGCCCGGGCGGCCTTGCGCTCGGCCTTCTCCTTCTCGGCCCGCTCGCGCGCGGGGCAGCTGAAGTTGGGACAGAGTTTCCACGGGCCGCGGTTCGTCTTCACCACCACCATCGGCGCACCGCAATCGGGACACACCTCGTCGGTCGCCTCCAGCTCGCCGTACTGCGGCAGCGGATAGCGCGTCTGGCATTCCTCGAAGTTCTCGCAGGTGATGCTGCGCTTCAGCGTGCGCGGGTTCTTGCGCGCCACCAGCTTGCTCGTCTTGCCGGCGGCCTTGCACGTGGGGCACTCCCCCACCACGACATCGGGCTCTTTGTTGGTGGGGCATTCGGGATCTATGCAGTGCAGCGCGGGCTTGCTGCGGAAGGGCGTCACCTTTATCTGCGGCATGCCGCACACGGGACATTTCGTATCGACCGCCTCCACCTTGCCCTTGGGCAGCGGGTAAGTCACGTCGCATTCCGGCCAGCCGGCGCAGCCTATGAACATGCTGCGGGTCTTCTGGCTGGCACGTAGCTGCAGGTCCTTGCCGCATTTGGGGCACTTGCCCACATAGGCATCGGCCGCCACGGCATCTGCCAGCGCATCCTTCACCTGCTCGGAATGGGGCATCAGCTCCGTCAGCTGCTCGGCCAGCAGATCGCGTGAATGGCCCACAACCGCCTCCCGGGTCGATTCGCCGGCCGCGATGTTGCTCATCTCGTCCTCGAGCTCGGCCGTCATGTCCGCGGTGGTGATGTGCGGCGCGAATCGTCCGAGCGCATCCACCACGGCCATGCCCATCTCCGTGGGCTCGAGCGGGTCGTTCTTCACATAGCCCACCTGCGTCAGACGCTCGATGATGTTATGGCGCGTGGACTTGGTGCCCAAGCCCTGCCGCTCCATCTCCTGGATCAGGCGCCCGGAGGAATAGCGGGCGGGCGGCTCGGTGGTCTTCTTCTGCATGGTCGCGCCGTTGAAGTCGATGGTCTCGCCTTCGACGAGCGCGGGCAGCTGCTCGTCCTTCTTCAGTCCGTAAGGGTAGATGGCGCGGAAACCCGGCTCCACGAGCACGTCGCCTTTCGCGGCGAAGGGCTCCCCGTTCACATCGAGCGAGACCTTGGTCCCCTCGATGGTGGCGGCGCCGGAAACAGTCGCGAGGAAACGACGCGCGACGAGGTTGTAGAGCTTGTACTCCGCCGGCGGCAAATCGTCGGGGGTCACCGCGGCCGTGGGATAGATGGGCGGATGGTCGGTGTCCTCCTTCTTGCCGCGCGTGGCATGCAGCGGGCCGGAGGCGAGCAGTTGCCGACAGTACGGGCGATACGCCGGATTGTCCTCGAGAGTCTTCACCACTTCCGCCAAATCGAGCGAGCTGGGATAGACGGTGTTGTCGACGCGGGGATAGCTGATGTAGCCGTCCATGTAGAGACTCTCGGCCATGCGCATGGCGCGCGCGGGCTTGATGCCCTCGGCGCTGGCGGCAGCCATGAGGGAGGTGGTGTTGAAGGGAGCGGGCGGCGCGACACGCCGGCGCTTCTTCTCCACGGAGGCCACGCGGGCGCAGGCGGCGCCCTTCACGTGCTCCATCGCCGTCTTGGCGTCCTCTTCCTCCTTGAAGCGGGCCGTGGCATGCGGGGCCTCGAACTCCTCCGCCGCCTTGGCGAACTTGCCGCGGATGACCCAGTAGTCCACGGGTTTGAACGCCTGGCGCTCGCGCTCGCGAGCCACGATAAGCGCCAGCGTGGGGGTCTGGACGCGACCGGAGCTGCGCACGTTGCCGTATCCCGCGAACTTGACGAGGGTCAGATAGCGCGTGAGGACGGCGCCCCAAATGAGGTCGATGTCGCGGCGGCTGCCGCCCGCGGCGGCGAGGTCGTCGTCCATCTTCACCAAATGCGAGAAGGCATGCGTTATCTCGGGTTTGGTGAAGGCCGAATAGCGGGCGCGGAACACCGGCGCCTGGTCGTTGACCTGCCGGCACATCTCGAGTGCGTCGCTTCCGATGAGCTCTCCTTCGCGGTCGAAGTCGGTGGCGATGATGATGGCGTCGGCCTTCTTCGCCAGGTTCTTGAGGCTGCGGATGATGTCCTTCTCCTTGGGCAGCATCTCCACCGGCGCGTAGACCAGATACGGCAGCGCGTCCATCTTCCACGTGGAGAGGTTCACGCCGTCCTCGGTGAAGGGCTTCTTCTTCTTGAAGGGCGGACGAGGCAGGCTCTTGGGCACGTTCGCGGGCACCACCTCGCCGTTCGCATCCACGCCGCGCCACCCGCCGCGCTTCTTATAGACCAGCTGGGGGGTGAAGTTGGGTTCGAGAATGTGGCCGCGCAGGCCGATGGTGACCCATTCCTCGCCCTCCACCGTGAAGCGGTACACCGTGGTGTTGTAGACCTTGTCGCGCTTGGGCTTGCTCGCCTCGAGCAAGTCGGCGATCTTCTCGGCAGCGTCGTTCTTCTCTGTGACAACCAGCTTCACGCGAAGCCCCTCTCCTGATTTTGCGGACGCGGGGATGGCCCCTTGCGGGTGCGAACAGTGCTGCATGATACACGAAAAGGGAACCTGGCGGAAATCCCGCCGTGCTCGGCTATGAGAGCGGGGCGGGGCGGCGAGGGATTTCACCTTCCAAATGGGGAGATTCAAAGGAATCGTTGCGAGGGGTATTTGAACAGAACGCGCACATTCTGGGGATGTGGGGCAACGCCTGCCCAGCCGAGACTCCCAATCGCTATGCTGAAAGCATCAAGGGGACATTACGCTGCAGACGGATAGGGTTGGCTCATGCGCAAGTATCTCATGCTTTTCGTTGCGCTCGTGCTTCTGGTCGCCGTCGCCGTCGGCGCTTACCTGCATTTCTTCGTGAACTCGGACATCGTCTCCGACCCCGCGCCCGCCAGGTCTATCGTCTCCGCCTCCAAGCTCACTTCGCAGTAGCGGCTTCTTCGCGCAGCTCGCGCTCGAGCACCAGCTGCATGGCCGCGATTGCGCATTCAATCTGCCCGTCGTTCGGCTCGCGTGTGGTCAGGTACTGCATTTGCAATCCCGGCCACAGCACTATCTTCACCAGGAAGTTTTCCGGATGAGAGCCCGCCCACTTGACCGTTATCTCGTAGGAGAAGCCCGCGATGAGGGGCATGAGCAAGATACGCACGGCGATGACCAGCAGCAACTTGGGGGCTCCGTCGGGAACGCCCCACGCGTCGATGAGCGCTCCGAGCGGGGCGATGGTGTAGACCAGAATGGCGACGATCATGACCATGATGAGGAAGGCCGTGCCACAGCGCACGTGAAGCCTGGGGAAGCTGCGCGCATTCTCCGGCGTCAGCGGCAAGCCGTGCTCGTAGCAGTGGATGGTCTTGTGCTCGGCGCCGTGGTAGCCGAACATCGTCTGGATGTCCCGCATCCGCCCTATGAGCCAGAGATAGAAGACGAAGACCGTCACGCGCAACACGCCGTCGACTAGGTTCCACGCCAGCGTGGCCTGGTCGTACTCCCCCACGATGAGGTTGGTGACGGCGGCGGGAACGACGATGAACAAGACGACGCCGAGCACCACGCCTACAATCATGCTGATGGTCATCTCGCGGTGGCCGAAATCGCCTTCCGCCTTGGATTCCCCTTCGGCAGGCGTCTCCGTGACGACCTCGGGCTTGCGCTGGGCGCCCAGGCCATCGATCATCTCGTCGGGATTGCCGAAGTCGCGCTTCCAGCTGAAGTCCGCGGGCGCGGGCGCGGGGCCGTCCGCTTGCGCGGGCGCTTGCGCGGGCGCGGGGCCGTCCGCTTGCGCGTCCGCTTCAGCTTCCCCGCCTGCCTCCGATTGCCCTCCCTCGTCCGCGAACGCATGCAGCGCGGCGATTTCGAGCGCTTTGCAACCGAGCGCCAGGCTCTCCACGAAAGCCGTGCAGCCGC
>CAJOOG010000070.1 GCA_905236045.1 uncultured Denitrobacterium sp. | reverse complement strand
CCGTCTGGCTTGAATCTCTCAGATTCTCTCGATCCGCAGTATCCGGTTCTCAGGGTTCCCCGCGGCCGTTTCCGGCCGCATCCGCTTCGGCTTTCCGCTTGAAGCGGCAAGGCGGTAAATTACTCGTTTCGGAAACCATCGTCAAGAACCTATTTCAAAATTCTTTTCGAAAGCGTTTCGACAGCAAGCAGAACAACCGTCCCCGCCGAAGCAGCTTGAGTAGATTACCCCCGCTCCGCCTCTTGCGCAATGAGGAATTCCCAGCTCCACAATCCGCCCATACCCCCGTCTAAATAGGGGGCATCCGGGGCGTGAACCACAAGATGCAGAAGACGCTCCTCCGCCTCCTGCATCCTATTCGAGCCGATTGGGCACTCATGCAAGACCTCGTGGGCCCGCTTGCGATGCGAATGCCTCAGACGAGCCGCGCGAAATGCCGCTTGCCCGACTGCAGCAAGGCCCCCTGCAGTTTCTCCGGCTCCACGTTGTAGCGTTTGGCCGGCACGATCTCGTCGTTGATCCGCACGCCGCCGCCGTCGATATTGCGGCGCGCCTCCCCCGCGCTCTTGGCCAATCCCGCTTCCACGAGCACGCGGGCCAAATAGACGAGTCCCTCCTCGTTGATCTGCAAGTCCACGTGGACCTCGGGCGTATCGGTCGGGGCATTGCGGTGCTTGTGCACGCGGACGAATTCCTCCTCCGCTGCCTCGGCCTTTGCCTCGTCGTAGTAGGCTGCCACAATATTGCGGGCCAGGGCGCGTTTGACCTTGTTGGGATGCAGCCGCCCCTCGGTAAGGCCGCGCTCGATCTCGTCGATTTCGTCGACGCTCGCCGTGCTGGCGAGCCGGTAGTACTTCACCATCAGCTCGTCGGGGATATTCATGACCTTGCCGAACATATCGTTGGCATCGTCGGTGAGACCGATGTAGTTGCCGTAGCTCTTCGACATCTTGCGCACGCCGTCGGTGCCTTCGAGCAGGGGCAACGTCAAGCAGACCTGCGGCTCGAGGCCCATTTTTTCCATGAGCTCGCGACCGGCGAGCAGGTTGAACAGCTGGTCGGTGCCGCCAAGCTCCACATCGGCCTTGATGACGACCGAGTCGTAGGCCTGCATGATGGGATAGAGGAACTCGTGCACGCCGATGGGCAGACCGGAGGTGTAGCGGTTGTGAAAATCGTCTCGCTCCAAGATGCGCGCCACGGTGAAACGGCTCGTCAGCTTGAGCAGCTCCTCCAAATCGAGCTTCAGAATCCAGTCGGCGTTGTAGACGAGATCGGTCTTTCCCTCGTCTAAGATCTTGAAAGCCTGATCGACATAGGTTTGCGCATTGGCCCGCACCTGCTCGGGGGTGAGCTGCGGGCGCGTGCTGTTACGGCCGGACGGGTCGCCTATGAGCGCGGTGCCGTTGCCGATGATGAGCGTCACCCGATGCCCCAGGTCCTGGAAGGCGCGCAGCTTGCGCAGGGGAACAGCGTGTCCGATGTGGATGTCGGGGGCGGTGGGATCCACGCCCAGCTTCACGTTGAGGGGCTTGCCGCGCTTGAGTTTCTCGAGCAGCAGCTCCTCGGGAACGATCGCGTCGGTACCGGACTTGATAATGCGGAGTTGTTCTTCTGCAGCAAGCATGCCTCACCTTTCGCCTAGCGGATAGCGAAGAATTGTAGCACGACTGCCGGGGGCGGACGACGCGGCGGGACGGCGGGACGGCGCAGCAGCCGACGTCCCAGCGAGCGGGGGCGGGCGGGGTTATTGCACGGCGCGAAAAAGATGTCCGGTCGTGGCCCCGGAGGCTTTGCCGACCGTATCCGAGTCCTTCTCGGAGAGGTTGCGCGCGCGAACGGCGCGGGAGACGGCTCGAGCGGTCTCCTCCGTGTTCAACAGCGTCGTATCCACCATGAACGCCGTCACGCCGGAGGCGACGAGATCCGGCAGGATGTGCAGGATATCGAGCGCGACCGCGTTGTACAGGTGGCCGCGGCCCAAGGCGTCGGTGAGGACGGGCAGCTCGAAGCCCTTGCGATCCTTGTAATAGTGGGGGCTCTTGCGCCGCGGGCACTGCGTGCAATCGCGCTTGCACGGGCCCTGGCTCATGAGCAGGCAGTGCTCGGTAACCATCAGTTCCGCGGCTCCGCTGGCCACAATGCCCAAGGGCACGTCCGTCTCCTCGCCTATCTGCTGAATCTGCCCCAAAGCGAGCTCGGGCGAGAGCCAGACCCGCGTTGCGCCCAGCTCCGCGAGGGCACGCACCGTATGCGCGTTCGTGACCGGGATGTGCGTCCCCGCTTCGGGCAGGGCTCCCATCTCGGCCGCACGCACGACACCCGCCAGACTGTCGGCATAGACCCTCTTGCCCGGTTTCACGTACTCGTAGGCGTCGAAGGAGAAGCGCTCCTCGCGCGTGCCCGGAAGAGCATCGTGGCAAATCGCCGGCAGCGCGATGTCGACCATCTTGGGATAGCCCGCCTGGGCCACGGTCTGGCTGAGCTGCCCCGCGACCTGGGCTTCCCCGCGCTTGAAATTGAGAGCCGGCACGAAGACGACATCCGCTCCGGCCTTCTTCGCCGCGCGGGCGCACGCGGGATTCGTCGCCAAGGCCACCACCCGACAACGCAGGCTTTGGCGCAACGCACCGGTTTGCCGCTTGCGCCGAGGACGCTTCTCGAGGGTACGCGAATGATAGTCCCGCAGCATCCGCTCCTGCAGCTGCTCGGCAGCGGCGGCACGGAGCCGGTGGAGCTGGGAGAAGCCCATCCCCACCCCCTCGTCGAGCCCGATTGAAAGGTCGGCGAGGGCGAAGGGCGTCGTGCCGAAGCGATCGATATGGTCGCGGACATCCTGTGCGGACAGGGCCTTGGTGCGGGCCTCCTCGACGATCTCTCCCTGCAGCGCGACCTTGTAGGCCTCATCGGCGACAGGCCATAGCTCCAGACTCGCACGCTCGCCTTTGCGCAGCTGCGCTCTGCCCGAAACCGCCACCCGCGGCTCGACATCGTCGTCGACGAAGGCCGCCGCCGCGCTGCGCACGCGGAAGACGCGATCCCCCCGCCCCACCTTCCGGTCGACGGAAAGCACGCAGACCTTCCCCTTCCGGGTGAAGTTCGAGACGGTATGGGCGAAATGCCCGCGATTGGTCCAGAATTCCAGGACGTCTCCCCGTGCGAGCTCTTCTCCGGTCTCGATCGAGACCATCCCTCCCTGGACCTTCGCCACGCGCCCCACCAGCACGCCCCGATTGTTGGGACGTCCGTAGCCCATGAGGTCGTTGTCGTCGATGCCCATCAGGTAGCCTTCCGTGAAGCCCCTGCTGAAGGCCTCGGACAGAATGCGCTTCTCCTGCTCGGAGGCGCGGGCCGATTCAGGCGCCTCGAGCCGGGCGGTCTCTCCGGGCTGCGCTTCGAGCCAATCGACTGCGCGGTCGAGCACCGCCCGATAGACGCCCACGACGGCGGAAACGTATTCGGGGGACTTCATACGCCCCTCGATCTTGAGGGAGGAGACGCCGGCGGAGGCCAGCTCGGGCAGCAGGTCGATCGTGCAGAGATCCTTCGGGGAGAGAAGGTGCTCCCCCGGTGCGGCAAGCGGATTGCGTTGCGCCCGGTTATGGAGTTCCAGGGGAAGGCGGCACGGCTGCGCGCACATGCCACGGTTGGCCGAGCGTCCGCCCACCAGCGAGCTGAGGAGGCACTGGCCCGAATAGCAGATGCAGATCGCGCCGTGGCAGAACGTCTCCACCTCCATGCCGCGCCGACGGGCCGTCTCGCACAGATGCGCCACCTCCCCGAGCGTCGATTCGCGGGCGAGGGTGATACGCGAGGCCCCCAGACGCGCCGCGGCTTCCACGCCGGCGGCATTATGCGTGTTCATCTGGGTGGAGACGTGCAGGCGCGCCTGGGGCAACGCCTTGCTCATCTCCTTGGCGAGGCCCACGTCCTGCACGATGAAGGCGTCGATACCCGCACGCCACGCCTGCCGCACGGTTTCAAGCGCCGCGGGAAACTCGGAAGGCATGATGGCGGTATTGACGGTGAGGTAGAGCTTGACGCCGCGCAGGTGCGCCCAATCGCAGACCTCGGGCAGGTTTTGCAGAGTGAAGTTCTCGGCGTTGCGACGCGCGTTGAAGGACTCGACGCCCAAGTAGACTGCGTCCGCCCCCGCGCGAACGGCGGCATGCAGACTCGCGAGATTGCCCGCGGGGGCGAGCAGCTCCGGAGCCTTACCCATTGGCAAGATCCGAGACGGTCTGGTCGGCGTCCTTCATCTTCTGGATGCCGTCGTCGTAGGCCCGCTGCACCTCGGCGAGACGCGCCTGGTAGTCGGCCGCGTCCACCATGCCGTTCTTCACGTCGGCGTAAAGGGCGACGTAGCTCTTCATGGCATCGTCGAGCGTGCAGAGCGCGTCCACGTAGCCGTCCTTCACCGAACTGAGGCGGCTGGTGGCATCGGTGTTCTTCACGCTGTCGATGACCTCCTCGACGGTGTTCAGCTGCGCCTGCATCGTGACCGCGTCCTCTTCGGCCACGGCCTTCTGGAAAGCGTCGAGCGCGGTCTGCAGGTCCGCCGTCTGGCGGTTGAGGGTGGCCATGTAGGAGCGGTTCTGCGTGGCCTCGTCGGTCGAGGAATCCGACTGGCGCTGCGCGACGGTGTTTGTGCACCCGGCCAAGGTAGAGAAACCCGCCACCAGGCAGGCGCATAAGACGAGGCGGGAAAGACGATGGAAGAGATTCATGGAATTCCTTATCGTAAGCCGGCTGTTTTAGTGCCCCATGATAAAGCAACGCGTCCGTCCGTTGGTGGACACGTTGCGTTTTTCACCCATTCGTTGCGTTCGGGTTGCCCGCGGCGAATCGGGCACGCGGTCCGCGACGCAGGCTCGCGCTCGCCTCCAACTGCCCGGCAGGGGCCCGCGCCAGGACGAGCTAGGACGAACTGCTCTTCTTACTCGAAGAGGAAGACGCCGACGAAGAGTCGCTCGACGACTTGGAAGACGACGAAGAGGACTTGCTGGAAGACTTGGAGGACGAGGAATCGTCCGAGTCGTCCGAGTCGTACGAGCTGCTCTTCGAGCTGTAGCCGCTCGCGCCCAGAATCTCCTTCTCGGAGCTGGCAAGGGTGCGGTATTCGGGATCGTCGGCCTTGTCCATGACGAATTTCTCGTTGGTCTGCTTCTCGAGCACCTGGTTGAGGAATCCCGAGAAAACGCTCGAGGCGCGATACGACGAGGGCATGGAGCGCTCCTCGCGCGCGCCGAGCCAGATGGCCACCGAGTACTGCGGGGTGATGCCGCAGAACCAGCTGTCGCGGTAGTTCTGCGAAGTGCCCGTCTTGCCGGCCGCAGTCTGGGAGCTCAAACGCGCCGCCGTGCCCGTGCCTGAGGTGATGACGCCCTCCATGACCTGCTCGCAAGCGTGGGCCACCTCTTCGGTTATCACGCGCTTGCCCGTGGTGTCCGCCTGGTAGAGGACGTTGCCGTTGCTGTCGGTGATCTTCTCTATGGCCACCGCGTCGCGCTGGATGCCGCCCGAGGCGATGGTGGCGTAAGCGCCCGCCATCTCGCGCACGGTGACGCCGTTAGTGCCCAGCGTGATGGAGGGCACTTCCGCGAGATCGGACTCGATGCCCATGTCGTGCGCGGTCTGCGCGACCGCATCGGGCCCCACCAGGTTGCAGAGCCGCGCGAAACCGGTGTTGGACGACACGGCGAAGGCGCTCGAGATGGTTCGCGTCCCATAGGAGGCGTTGCCGTAGTTGGACACCTGCCAATTGCCGATCGTGGCAGAGGACGAGCAGTTGACATACGTGCTATCCGGGTCGACGCCGTCGATGATCGAAGCGGCCAAGGTGAAGGTCTTGAAGGAGGAGCCGGGCTGGCGCTGAGCCTGCGTGGCCAGGTTGTACTCGTTGCTGTAGTAGTCCTTGCCGCCGACGAGCGCCCGAATGTAGCCCGTCTCGGGGTCGACCGCGACGAGCGCGACCTCGAGATCGTCGTCGACTTCATTCTCCTTCTCCTTGCAGGCCTTCTCCGCCGCATCCTGCACGGAGACGTCGAGGGTGGTCGTGACGGTGAGGCCGCCCTTGAAGACTTCCGCCTCGGAGTAATTCTCCAACAGGACCTGGCGAACATAACTGGTGAAGTAGGGATAGGCGACGATACCGCTGTTGGAGGCATCGTCCTGCGAGACCTTCAAATTGAGGGGCTCCGCGATGGCCGCATCGTATTCATCTTGGGTGATGTAGCCGTTGGTGAGCATGCGGTTGAGAACCGTGTTGCGGCGCGAGAGCGCGTTGTCGGGATAGTTGACGGGGTTGTTGTAGGTGGGCGACTGGGGAATCCCCACGAGCAAGGCCGCCTGCGCGAGCGAGAGATCCGAGGCGCTGCAGGAGTAGTACTTGCGGGACGCCGCCTCGATGCCGTAGGCGCCCGAACCGTAGTTGACCGTGTTCAGGTACATGAGCAGGATGTCGTCTTTGGGATAGACCTCCTCGAGCTTGAGCGAGATGTAGGCCTCGCGCACCTTGCGCTTGACGGTCTGCTCGCCCGCCTCCTCCGCGAGCACGGTATTGCGCACGAACTGCTGGGTGATGGTGGAGGCGCCCTCAGTGGAGCCGCCCAGGGCATTGTTCACCAGAGCGCGCAGGATGCCGATGGGGTCGATGCCGTCGTGCTCGTAGAAACGGGAGTCCTCGGTGGCGACGGTGCCGTAATAGACGTAGGGGCTCATGTCGGAGAGACTGTCGAGCGGCTCGCGGTTTTCCAGGTAGAACTCCGCGAGCATCGTGGTGCCGTCGTTGGCGTAGACATGGGTCTTCTCCGCCAGATTGTAGGCGGCCGAATCCTCGTAGTTGGGCAGGTCCTGCAACCAGGACTGGCAGAGCGCGTAGGCGCCCACGGCACCTGCGATCATGAAACCCGCGAAGATGGAGAGAGCAACGAGCCAAGGCAGGTAGCCGCGGCTGTTCGTCGTCCCCTTTCTGCGCTTCAGCGCTCGTGATGCCATGAAACCTCCTGCAAATGGAACCCGCCTATTCTACCATCCGCGTGATAACCCGTGCGGAAGTCCATAAGTTTCAGCGACGGAGCAGGACGCGGGCAGGCCGCTAGCTGCGGATGAAGATGGCCGCCTCGTCTATGGCGAAGGTGGCCCGCACGCGCTCCATTTGCTCGGCAACGGCCTGGGCCCCCGTGCCGCCTTCCGTCGTACGCGCATTCGTGATGCTGCGCAAGTCCAGCTGACGCGTTATGTCCTCGTCGAAGAGGTCGCTTTCCGCGCGGAAGTCCGCCAGAGACAGATCCTCCAGACGCAGGCCCCTCCTCTCGCACAAGAGCACCAGATGCCCCACCACGGCATGCGCCTCGCGGAACGGCATGCCCTTCTTCGCCAGGTAATCCGCCACATCGGTTGCAGCCAGATACCCCTTGTCGGCGCTGGCGAGCATGGCCTCCTCGTTCACCTCCATCGCAGAGATCATGCCGGCGGCGCAGCGCATGCAATCGGAGAGCGTGTGGACGGCGTCGATCACGCCCTCCTTGTCTTCCTGCATGTCTTTGTTGTAGGCCAGCGGCAGGCCCTTCATCATCGTGAAGAGCGCCACGTAATCGCCCACGACCCGGCCGCTCTTCCCGCGTATGAGCTCGGCGAAGTCGGGATTCTTCTTCTGCGGCATGATGCTCGACCCCGTCGAATAGCGATCCGAGAGCGTGATGAAACCGAACTCGCTCGTGGACCACAAGACGATCTCCTCCGCCAGACGCGAGAGGTGCATCATCGCGACCGTGCAGGCGTGGTCGAGGTCAAAGAGGAAGTCGCGGTTGGAGTTCGCGTCCAGCGAATTGGCCGTCACACCGGAGAATCCCAGGTCCCGCGCCGTCATCTGGCGGTCGAGCGGATAGGTGGTGCCGGCGAGGGCGGCGCTGCCGAGCGGGCTTTCGTCCGCCTGCTCGTAGGCGAAGGACAGTCGGGCGAAATCGCGCTGGAACATCCAATAATAGGCCAGCATGTGGTGGGCGAAGAGAACCGGCTGCGCGTGCTGGAGGTGGGTAAATCCCGGCATGATCGTGTCGGGATGCTGCTCCGCCTGGTCGATGAGGGCCCGCCGAAGCTCCACGTTGCCCTTCATCAATTCGAGACAGAACTTCTTGGCCAGCAGACGCGTATCGGTTATCACCTGGTCGTTGCGGCTGCGCCCGGTATGCAGGCGGCCCCCCGCCTCGCCCACGCGCTCGGTGAGGGCACGCTCCACGGACATGTGGATGTCCTCGTCGTTGATGTCGAAGGGAAACGCGCCCGAATCTATGAGGGCCTTCACCTCTTCGAGGCCCTCTTCTATATCGGAGGCGTCCATGGCGTTGATGATGCCCTGCCGCTCGAGCATGCGCGCGTGCGCGATGCTCCCCGCGATATCCTCTTCGTACATCTGCCTGTCAACCGGCAAGGAAGCGCCGAACCTCTGCGTGAAGTCGTCGACGTCTTCCTCGAACCTGCCGCCCCACAATGCCATAGCCCGTCCTTTCGCCGCCCGCTAGCCGAGGGTCTCGATTGTCGAATCCTCCAGGACGCTCGGCTTCAGCGAGAGCGGCTGGGGATTCGCGAAGGCATCGTCGATGTCGGTATGTGCGCCCGCCCAACGGCGATTCGCCGACCAGTTGCGCGCCGAGAGGCCGTTGAGCTCGATGAACCCGGAGGCCGCCTGATGGTTGAAGGAGTCGTCTTGGCCGTAGGTGGCAAGCGCCTCGTTGTAGAGCGAGTAGATGCTCTTGCGCCCCACCACGGTGCAGCTGCCCTTGTAGAACTTCACGCGCACGGTGCCCGTGACACACAGCTGCGTGCTGGCCATGAAGGCGTCGATGGCCTCTTTCAGCGGGCTGTACCACATGCCGTAATACACCTGCGTGGCCCACTTCTGCTCCAACTCGAGCTTGTTGTGAAGGACCTCGCGCTCCAGGCACAGGTCCTCGAGTGCCTTATGCGCCTCGATGAGCACGAGGGCCCCGGGGCATTCGTAGATCTCGCGGCTCTTCAGGCCCACCAGGCGGTTCTCCACCATGTCGAGACGCCCGTAGCCGTTGCCGCCGGCGATGACGTTCATCTTCTCCACCATCTGCACCATGGAAAGCTCTTCCCCGTCGAGCTTGACGGGGACGCCGGCGCTGAACCCTATCTCCACGTATGTGGGCTTATCGGGGGCCTCCTGCGGATCGACCGTTATCTTGTAGATATCCGAGGGCGGCTCGGTCCAGGGATCCTCGAGCACGCCGCATTCGATGGCACGGCCGAACATGTTGTCGTCGACGGAGTAGGGAGAGCCCTGGGTGGTGGGCACCTCCACTCCATGAGCCGCGGCCCATTCCATCTCCTGCGGACGCGTGTTGAACTCCCAATCGCGCACGGGCGCCAGGATCGTGAGGGACGGATCGAGCATGGCGATGCTGTTCTCGAAGCGAACCTGGTCGTTTCCCTTGCCCGTGCAACCGTGCGCCACGTACTTGGCGTTGTAGCGATGCGCCACCTCCACCAGGTACTTGCAGATGACAGGACGAGAGAGCGCGGAGAGCAGGGGGTATTTGTTTTCGTAGAGGGCGTTGGCGAAAATGGCCTTGGTCAGGAAATTATCCGCGTAATCTTCGCGCATGTCCACGACGTAGCAGTCGATGGCACCGGCGCGCAGGGCCTTCGCGCGGATCTCGTCGAGGTCCTCGTCGTGCTCTTGGCCGACCTCGCCCACGACGGCCACGACGTCGAGGTTGAGTTCTTCTTGAAGCCACTTGATGCAGCAGGAGGTGTCCAGGCCGCCGGAATAGGCCAAGACGACGATGTCTTTCTTCTCCATGATGGTTTCCTTTCTCGCGCCTTCGGGCGCAGCAGGTTCTCGATGGCCGCCCGCGTCCGGCGATAACGGAGGCGGGCTGCTCAGAAGGGCCCCTCGGGGACCGCAACCAGGCAAGGGGATGGGGGTGGGGCGAAAGACCCCGGGCAGACTTCGACGACTAACGTCGTCGCAGGCCGTTGAGGGTGCTCTGGACGGCGAGCGCGCCTTCGGGCGTGGCGGCGGCTATCATGATGGTATTGTCGCCGGCGACGGTTCCGAGAGCGCCCGCGATGCCCGCATTGTCGATGGCGCCCGCCACCCCGGCGGCACCACCGGGAAACGTGCGGACGACGACCAGATAACCGGCCACGTAGATCTCCTCCACCAGCTCCGAGACCATGCGCTGCAAACGCATATCCTCGGGCAGGACGTAGAAGCCGTCCTGCGATTTGAGCAAACCCATGTCGGTGATGTCTCGACTGATGGTGGCCTGCGTGCAGTCGTGTCCGGCCTCCTGGAGCTTTTCCGCGAGATCGCGCTGCGTGCGAATGTCGCATTCACGGACGATCTCCCGAATGACATCGTGCCTTTGAGTGCGCTTCTTCATGACTGAACGTATCACCTGACTGAAATATCCAATATCTTAGGCCGTGAAAGTGCTCTTCACCTTAGCAGAAGTCCTAATCCTTATCCAATATTTTGTATAAGGGGGGGCAATTTTTCCATAAGCGTGTCGACATCCGGCTTCGTGCACACAAGCGGCGGCAGGAAACGGAGCGTGCGAGGACCCGTGGCGTTCAGCAGCAAGCCCTTCTCGAGCGCTGCGAGGACGACCGCCGCCGCATCGATACCCTCGGCCAGGTCCGCCCCGACCATGAGCCCCGCGCCACGCACCTCCACGATGCCGGCAACGTCGGCGAGCTTCTGCCGGAGATAGGCCCCGACTTCCCGGACGTTCTGCGCGATTCCCTCGTCTCCGAGGGCATGCAGCGTGGCATGGGCGGCGGCCATAGCCAGGTTGCTGCCGCCGAAGGTGCTGCCGTGGTCACCCGGCGCGAAGACCTTCGCCACCTCTTCCTTGGCCGCGCAGGCGCCCAGGGGGAAGCCCGCGGCCACTCCCTTTGCGATGCTGACGATATCGGGCTCGACGCCGAGCTGTTGGAACGCGAACGGCGTCCCCGTGCGGTAGATGCCGGTCTGGACCTCGTCGGCGATCATGAGGGCACCCACCTCCCGGCACATGTCCTGCGCCGCCGCCAGGAATTCCGGCGTACAGGGATAGACGCCGCCCTCCCCTTGGATGGGCTCGAACATGAAGGCGCAGATCTGGCTGCCGAGCTCGGCGAAGAGATATTCCAAGGTGGCGATGTCGTTGAGGGGGGCATGGACGAAACCGCCGGGCAGAGGCTGGAAGCTCTCCTGCTTGGCGGGCTGGGCGGTGGCGGCGAGCGTCTCCATGGTGCGGCCGTGGAAACTGCCCTCAAGCGTGATGATGGTGGTCCCGCCGTTACCGAGCCTTCTGGCAAAGAGGCGCGCGAGCTTGATCATGCACTCGTTGGCCTCCGCGCCGCTGTTCGCGAAGAACGTCTGCCAGCGAGGGCCGGCAAGCCCGTTGTTCAGGGCATCGGAAAGCAGGCAGGCCACCTCCCCGCGCTGCTCCACGTAATAGTAGTTGCTCACGTGCATGAGCTTGGCCGCCTGCTCTTGCACGGCACGGACCACCTTGGGGTGGCAGTGCCCCAGGCTGCACACGCCGATGCCGCCGATGAAATCGAGGTAATCGGCGCCGCGGTCGTCCACGACATGCATGCCCCGGCCCTCGACCAGGCATACCGGCTTGCGGGCGAAGACCGGCATCAGATAGGCGTTTTCAAGTTCTCGCTGCTGTTGCAAGGTCATGGGAGACTCCTTTCTCGAAGGGGAAATCGTCGGTGCATCGAGCGGGCTGACAGGCTGGCGGGTCCGCCGATTCGGGCGCATCACACATTCAGCTTGGCGGCCACGGAACTGAGCGGATGCATCTCGTTCGCGTAGCTTTCCCGCGTGCCGTGTATGACCGTGCCCACGCCCGTGTTGGTCAGAAGCTCTAGGAGCAGGGCGTGCGGGGTCTTGCCGTTGATGATATGGGCACGCTCGACGCCGGCGTCGAGCGCCGCCACGCAGCTGTCGAGTTTGGGAATCATGCCGGTGCTTATGCTTCCCTCGTCGATGAGTCGCTGCGCTTCGTCGCGCGTGAGATTGCTGATGAGCGTGCTCTTGTCGCCGAAGTCGAGGTAGAGCCCGTCCACATCGGTGAGCGCGATGAACTTGTGCGCGTGGATGGCGCCCGCGATGGCGCCCGCGGCGATGTCCGCGTTGATGTTGTAGTGGCCGCCATCCTCTCCGAGAGCCACACCGGCCACCACCGGGATGTAGTCGTCTTCGATGACCGCGTTGAGATAGCCCGCATTCACATCTACTATCTCGCCTACGCGCCCGTATTCGGGGGCGAGCTGACGCGCTTTAATGGTTCCCGCATCGCTGCCGGACACGCCCACGGCAAGATTTCCGTGTTCGTTGATGTCGCGCACGAGGGACTGGTTCACCTCGCCCACGAGCACCATGTTCACTATGGCCATGGCCTCATCGGTGGTCACGCGCAGGCCGTTTTCGAATCGAACGGGAATACCGTAGCGCTCGAAGGCCTTGTTGATGGCCTTGCCGCCGCCGTGGACGAGAACCGGGTTCACCCCGATGATCTTCAGCAGCACGATATCGCTCATGACCTGAGCGCGAAGCGCGGGGTCTTCCATGGCGCTGCCGCCGTATTTGATGACGACGGTCTTGCCCGTCGCCTCTTTGATCCACGGCAGGGCCTCGGCTAAGGTCTCCGCATCGGCGGAGAGGTTCGCGCGGATTTGGGTGTCTTTCGAGAACTTCATGAGCGGTAATCTCCATTGATGGTCACGTAATCGTGGGTCAGATCGCAGGTCCATACCGTGGTAGCGGCATCGCCGGCCCCCAGGTCGACGTCGATGACGATCTCGGGCTCCTCGAAACGGCGCAGCGCCTCCTCTTCGTCGAAGGAGAGCGCGAGGCCCTTCCGGCAGACGGGAATGCCCATCATGGAGACGCTTACGCGCTCTTGCCTGAAGGCGGCCCCCGTCTTCCCAGCCGCCGCGACGATGCGGCCCCAATTGGCATCATGGCCGTAGACGGCGGTCTTCACAAGGGGAGAATTGGCGATGGAACGGGCCACTTCGTCGGCATCATGGTCGGTAGCGGCGCTGGTCACGTTGACGGTGACCAACTTGGAAGCGCCTTCGCCATCCGCCGCCATCTGGCGTGCGAGCTTCTCGCATACCAAGCGCAGGGCGCTCGCGAATTCCTCGAATTCCGGGGTGTCGACCTCGATGGGTCGGGCCCCCGGTGCGGCTTTGCCGCTGGCGAAGACCACGCAGGTGTCGTTGGTGGAGGTGTCGGAATCGACCGTGACCTTGTTGAAGGTAACATCGACCGCCGCGCGCAAGGCCGCATGCAGGGCTTGAGGAACCACAGGGGCATCGGTCGTGAGGCAGCAGATCATGGTGGCCATATTCGGCATTATCATGCCCGAGCCCTTCGCCATGCCGCCTATCGCGATGGTGGTCCCCGCGAGGGAGCCGGCTTGCGCTCCATAGGTGAGGGCAGCCTGCTTGGGATGCGTGTCGGTGGTCATCATCGCGCTCGCGGCATCCCGGGCGTCCTGGACGGTTCGTCCCATACGCTCCACGAGCTGCGGCACGCCGCTTGCAAAGGGCTCGCAAGACAGCTGGGCGCCTATGACGCCCGTGGAGGCCACCAGCACGTCCTCTTCTGCGCACCCCACGGCATCGGCGGTGATGCGTGCTTGCTCCCGGGCCGCCTTCAGGCCCTTCCGTCCCGTGGCCGCATTCGCCACCCCGGAGTTCACCACCATCGCACGGGCGAGCCCGCAGCCCTCGCCGTCGAGATGCTCGCGCGACACCTTTACCGGGGCGCTGCAGAACACGTTGCGCGTGAAGACCCCCGCCGCGGGGCAGAGCTCGTCAGCGCAAACGAGCGCGAGATCCAGACGCGCGGGATTCCTGCGGAAACCCGCGTGCATGCCACCGGCCTTGAACCCGGCGGCAAGCGCAACGCCGCCTTCCTTGAATTCGAGGTCCTCGAGTTCCATGCGCTCCTCCTATACCGGCAGGGCCATAGTGGTCAGGCCCCGCTCCTCGGGCAAGCCGAAAACGATATTGGCGCATTGCACCGCTTGGTCCGCCGCGCCCTTCCCGAGGTTGTCGATGGCGCTGGTGACCACCAGCGTCCCCGTCGTCTCGCACCAGCCCAGTCCCAGGTGGGCGAAATTCGTGCCCGCGACGCTCGACGTCTTGGGCTGCTGCCCCGGCGGGAGCACCTTCACGAAGAAGGCGTCCCGGTAGAATCGCGCGTACAGCTCGTGGGCCTGCCGCAAACCGAAGCCCTCCGCAGGCACCTGCATGCTCACGGTGGACAGGATGCCGCGATTCAGGGGGACCAGATGCGGCACGAAGGCCACGCGTCCGGGCGCTCCTAAAATCTGCTCCATCTCCGGCGTATGCCGATGCGTTCCCACGCCGTATGCCTGGGCGTCCTCGTTCGCGCTGCAGAAATGCGTGCGCAAGGAGGGCTTCTTGCCGGCGCCGGTGACGCCGGAAACGGCATGCACGTTGATTACGCCCTGCGCCAATCCCGCATGCACCGCCGGGAATGCCGCCAGAGAGGTGGCCGTGGGATAGCATCCGGCGCACGCCACCAGCATCGCCTGGCCTGCTGCATGGCGCTCGGCTGCGGCAGCCAGCTCCTGCCCGAAGAGCTCCGGGAGCCCGAAGGCCGCTTGGGCGAGCAGCTCCGGCGCCGTGTGATCGACCCCGTACCACTTCCGGTAGAGCGCGGGGTCCTTGAGACGGAAATCCGCGGAGAGGTCCACGACCGTGACGCCCGCGGCAACGAGTCCCGGGGCCAGGGCGAGTGACGCGGTATGGGGAACGGCCAGGAATGCCACATCGCAGTCGCGCAGCTCCGGTGCATCATGCGCGGCGAACACCAGATCGCTTCGCCCGGCGAAGGCCGGATAGACGGCGTCGAGACGCTGCCCGGCATCGGAATCGCTCGTGATCAGCTCGAGTTCGAAGGACGGATGCTCGAGCAGGCGTCGGGCGAGCTCGACCCCCGCGTACCCCGCCGCACCGACGACTGCCGCGCTGATTTTCATCCCGATTCTCCTCTCGTATGCACTAAATTAGCATATTCTCGCTCTATTATGCGGATTTGCCGAATATAGCAGAGCGAAACTAACTTGAAAACCGCGCAACCGTCTTTCCACCGATACCACACGCGTCCGGGCACGCCCGACCGCCTGGCGGTCTGGACGGGGCGGAGGAGCCGGGGACGGGACATGCGAACGACCGAACCCCAGGACGGACCTTCGAAGGCCATCCTGGGGCTCGGTCGTTCGCGGGGCTGCGGTTCGAATCGGCCGCGGCCCCGATCGTCGCGCCGCTTGCGGAGGGGCGCGAAAAACCTTAGCGCTTGCTGAACTGCGGGCGCTTGCGCGCCTTCTTCAGGCCGTACTTCTTGCGCTCGACCACGCGGCTGTCGCGAGTGAGGAAGCCGGCTTTCTTCAGCTCCGAACGATACTCGCCGGCGCTCAGCAGAGCGCGGCTGATGCCGTGGCGCAGCGCGCCGGACTGGCCGCTGATGCCGCCGCCATTGCAGCGGGCGATCACGTCGAAATGACCTTCGGTGTCGGTCACGCGGAACGGCTCGGTGGCGCTGTCGACGAGCTGCTGACGGCCGAAGTAGGCAACGGCATCCTTGCCGTTGACGGTTACCTTGCCCGTACCGGGAACCAAGCGGACGCGAGCGATGGCGTTCTTGCGGCGACCGGTGCCGTAATAAATTGCTTCACCTGCCATGGGTTAATCCTCCAAGCTGATCTGACGGGGCTGCTGAGCAGCATGCGGATGGTCGGGGCCGGCATAGACCTTGAGCTTCTTGCCCATGGCCCGACCGAGGGTGTTCTTGGGGAGCATGCCCTTGACGGCGTGCTCCACAACGCGCTCCGGATGCTTCTCCATCGCCTCTTCGAAACGCTCGCTCTTCAGACCGCCCGGGTAACCGCTGTGGCGGAAGTACTCTTTCTTGAGAGCCTTGTTGCCCGTGACGCGAATCTTATCGGCATTGATGATGATGACGAAATCGCCCGTATCGACATGCGGGGTGTAGGTCGGCTTGTGCTTGCCCTTCAGGATGTGCGCGGCGGCGACGGCAACGCGACCGAGAATCTGGTCGGTTGCATCGATGAGGACCCACTCGCGCTGGACCTCGCCGGGCTTTGCGTAATACGTCTTCAAAGTTTCCTCCATTGACGGTGCGTCAAAACGCTTGTCGTTTTCACAAGTGCAGCCGCTGCGAGGCCGAGATCCTACTTCGGCACGGAAATCGGGGCCTGGACAACCCAGCATTCCGCTTCGCTGACGAGCCGCTTTACGGGGCTTCTGAAAGCAACTGCTGAATTGTACGGCTCGCATCCGCAACGGTCAACGAAATCGAAAGCGCTCCGCAGTTTGCACAAAATCCCCTCGCCGGCAAGGCGCATCAGGTTCGCAGATGTTAGAATCGGTTACGTTTCGACGAGAGAGGAGAGCGTGTGAAGAGCAGAGGCCGCATCGTCATCGTCGCCGCCGACGTGCGGCTGCCCGGCGAGGCTCGGGGTCTCGACCGCGAGGCATACATCGCCGACTTGCTGGCCCGCTCCGGCTTCGACGTGGAGCTCGTCACCTCTTCCTTCCAGCATTGGGACAAGGCGCAGCGCGACACGAGCGCCCCCATGTACCAGCAGGTTCCCTATCGCATCACCTTTCTGCATACGTCCAATTACACGAAGAACATCACCCCCAAACGCATCTTCAACCATGCGCAGTTCGCCCACGAGGTGGCCCAGTACCTCGACGAGCGCATATACGACCTGATGTTCGCGAAGATGCCGCCCAACGACCAATGCCGGGTCTGCGCGGAATACGCCCGCACGCGCGGCATTCCGCTGATCGTGGATGTCAACGACCTCTGGCCCGAGGCCATGCGCATGGTCATGGACGTCCCGGGCGTCAGCTCCCTGGCGTTCTCGCCCTTCCGCCGCGATGCGGATTACGCATACCGCCACGCCACCGCCGTCATCGGCACGAGCGACGACTATGCGCAGCGGGCCCTCATGTCGGGGGGCACTCCCGAGCTGCTGACCGTCTACGTGGGCAACGACGTCGCGGCCTTCGACCAGGAGGCGTCCTCGAGCGCCGTGGAGAAGCCCGCAGACGAGTTCTGGGTGACCTACGCCGGCACCATAGGCACCAGCTACGACTTGGAGACGCTGGTGCGAGCGAGCCGTCTGCTGAAAGACGCGGGCGTCGCAAGCGACCTGCGCCTGATGATTCTGGGAGAGGGGCCCGAACGCGAGAAGCTCATGCGCCTCGCGGACGCCCTGGAGGTGAACGCGACCTTCCCCGGCTACCTGCCCCATGCCGACATGGTCCCCTACCTCATCGAGAGCGACGTGTTGGTGAACTCCTTCGTGCGGAAGGCCCCGCAGAGCATCGTCTCGAAGGTCGGCGACTATCTGGCCGCGGGCAAGCCCATGATCAACACGCTGGCGACCCCGGAATTCTGCCGCAAGGTGGAATCGGACGGATTCGGACTGAACGTCGAGCCGGAAAACCCGATAGAGCTCGCCGCCGCCATCCTCGAGTTGGAGGAGAACCCCGCCGCCCGCAAGGCGATGGGCAAGGCGGCCCGCCGCATCGCCGAGGAGCAGTTCGACCGGCCCCGCGCCTACCAGCGCATCGTCGAGCTGGTGCGCAGCCTTCTCTGAGCCGCGCTGAAAGCAGCCGCGGGCGGACGGCGAAGCCGCAGCCGCGGGAAGTTACGGGCGACCTGCGGACGCGGGCT
>CAJOOG010000069.1 GCA_905236045.1 uncultured Denitrobacterium sp. | reverse complement strand
TCTTCGCGTGAGCGGGACCCGCTGCATGCGCGTGAGCGGGACCCGCTGCATGCGCGTGAGCGGGACCCGCTGCATGCGCGTGAGCGGGGTTGCCGCAGGCCGCATCCGCGCCCGCTGCCGTCGCCGCCGTCGCGCCCGCCGTCCTCTCCGAGTCCGCTGTCGTGGACGCGGGTTCGCCGGAGAAGGGCCGCGAGTCGTCGGTTATGCGCCCGTCGGCCAGGCGCACGATGCGGGTCGCATACTCTTCCGCGAGGTCCGGGTTGTGCGTGACCATCACCACGAGGCGGTCGTCCGCCACTTTCTTCAGGATGTCCATCACCTGCCGGCCGGTCTCGGTGTCCAGGGCGCCCGTGGGCTCGTCAGCCAGCACGATATCGGGGTTGTTCACCAGCGCACGCGCGATGGCCACGCGCTGCATCTGGCCGCCGGAGAGCTGGGCGGGCAACTTGTGGATATGTTCGGCGAGCCCCACGTCGCGAAGCGCCTCTTCTGCCCGTCTGCGCCGCTCCGCCCGCCCGACACCAGAAAGCGTGAGCGCCAACTCCACGTTGGAGAGGATGGTCTGGTGGGCGATGAGGTTGTAGCTCTGGAAGATGAACCCCACGCGGTGGTTGCGATAGGTATCCCAGTCGGCGCTGCGGTAGTCCTGCGTGCTCGTGCCGTTGATGACGATATCGCCCGAATCCGCATGGTCGAGCCCGCCCAGAATGTTGAGCAGCGTGGTCTTGCCGCTTCCGCTGGGCCCGAGCACGGCCACGAACTCGTTTTCGCGGAAGTTGAGCGACACCCCGTCGAGCGCCTTCTGGACGAGATCCCCCGTCTTGTAGGATTTCCTGAGTTCCTTGAGCTCGATCATCGCCTCTGCCCCTTCACCTTGCCGCAAGGCCGCTTCACGTCGATATCCCCTTCGATTGATGCCCCAGTATACGCAGGAATACGGGCAATCGGCATTTACGAAATACTCCCGTTGACTAGAAGGAGGCGCGACTCGTGCCCCCGGCTGCCACCGAGGGCCCTTTCCTCAAAGAAGTCGCTCCTCGTCTCCGCTCATGCGCTACACTGGCAGAGCAAGGAAAAACCTGATCATGGGAGGTTCTCTATGGCAAGCAAATTCGTATCCGAGTTCAAGGAGTTCATCGCCCAGGGCAACGTCATGGACATGGCCGTCGGCATCATCATCGGCGGAGCTTTCACGGCTATCGTCACGGCGCTCACCACCAACATCATCAACCCGCTGATCACCTTGGCCACGGGCGGCAACGGAACCAACGTCGGCGGCCTGGCGTTCCAGGTCACCGACACCGTCATCCTCGACTTCGGTGCGTTCATCGGCGCCATCCTCAACTTCCTGATCATCGCCTTGGTCGTGTTCTGCCTGGTGAAGGGCGTGAACGGTCTGAAGAAGACCATCATGCGCGAAGAGGAGAAGGAAGAGGAGGCCAGCACCAAGGCCTGCCCCTTCTGCAAGGAAGACGTGGCTATAGAGGCCACGCGCTGCCCGCATTGCACCAGCGAGCTGGCGGACTAGCAAACTGCTTTCCCTCTCTGCGACATTTCCCACCGACGAAGACGCCTGGCACGCAGCCGTCGAGCGTTTGGACGAAGCCCGGAGCTCCGGGCTTCGTCCCGTATTGCTGCTCGCCGACGGCGAGAGCGTCCTGCAGGCCCGACGCCGTCTTGCCGAAGAGGGACGCTCCTTCGGCGTCGATGCGGGCACGCTGGCCAGCTGGACCGCGGAGCTGTGGCAGCTGTTCGGCGACGGGCGCGAGCTGGTCGAGCGAACTTGTCGGCAAGTGCTGCTGTCCGCCTTGGCCCTGGACCGCTTGGGGGCGGACGCCACTCCGGGCATGACCGCCCTGCTCTCCCAGGCGGCCCGAAATCTGCCGGGCGGCGTCCGCCGCTCTTCGGTGCAGACCGCCGCCTTGCAGGGCAACGAGACGGCCGTTTTGGAAGTGCTGGACGCCTATTCGCGCCTGCTGCAGGAACGCGGGCAGATGGAAGCATGCGAAGCCTACCCGGCACTCGAAGCGCAGGCAGAAGACCTGCGAGGGATATACGCCCCCGTCGTCTACGGATGCCTGGATGCTCGGCTGCCCGTCGCCGGCACGCGCCTGCTCGAAGCGCTCGAGGCGCGTCAGTTCGCCTGCCCCCTTCCGCTGCCCTCGCCTGCGGAGCGCGAGCTGGAGCTGGAGGCGTTCCTAGGCAAGCTCTACCGACGCAGCGCCCAGGACGGGCCCATCGAGCCGACCGGGTCCGTGCGCCTGGCCTTCGCGGCCGGCCCTTCCGCGCAGAACCGTTTGATAGCCGAGGAGCTGCTGGCCGCGCCCGCCGAGTATCCCCATGCCGCGGCGGTGAAGGACCCCCTCGCCCTCTTCGACTTCTGCGCCCCCCTGCTCGCCGCCGCCGGACGGCCCGCTCTGGTGAAGGCCACGGTGCCCGCCGCCGAGACCGACATGGGCCGGGCCCTGCTCGCGCTGGCCGAACTCGTCGGGCCGCCGGACGCCCCCGCGGACACGTTGCTGGCCGCCGATTACGCGCTGAACCCCTTCGCGGGCCTGTGGTACGGCACGGCTTTCTTCACCGACAAAACCCACCGCGGCAACCGCCTCATCGAAACCGGCGAGGTTCTGACCGATCTGGCGGGACACGCCGAGGAGCGCTTGCAAGGCGTCATCGGGCTGCTGGAAGAGGGTGAATTCGAGGCCGCCTTCGATAGGCTGGGCGCCTTTCTTGTCGCACGCTTCTCGGGCAGGAGCGCCTATGCGGCCCTGCAGGCCGGCGTCCTGGAGGAGGCCCGCAACCTATGCGAGGCGGGCGCGCAGTGGGACATCCCCTGGCAGGTGTGCTTGCCCTGTCTGGCAAACGCGCACATCTCCTTGCAATCAGAAGCGCCTGCGAGCGGGCGGGGCGACGAGGCTCGCGAGCCCATCTCCTTCCTCTCCCTGGCAGACGCCGCCCATCTTCCCCCGGCGAGCGTCCACACCCTGGTGCTGGGCAACCTGAATGCCGACGCCTACCCCGTGCGCGACCCCGAGGGTGCGCTGGTCACGCTCTTGGAGAAGCTGAACAGCGCACCGGAAGCGGACGCGCTCGCGGGCATGCGGCGCGCCTTCGCCGGCGCTGCCGCGGCGGCCTCCCACACGCTGGTGCTCGAGCGGGCCCTTCACGACGAAACGGCCGACGAGACCCAGGCCGCCGTCATCTTCGACGAGGCGCTGGCCGTCTACCGCACGGACACGCAGCGGACGGCGGATTTGGATAAGGCTACGGGCGCGCCCCTGTCCCTTGCCCCCTTCTGCACGCAGAGAGGCGAGCAGGACCTTCTGGGCAACGCCGCGGAAGGCGGGGCGGACACGCCGGATAAGGACTTGCCGGCCCCCGTCACGGGCACGATATCCGACCAGGCCAAGACGCTCGTCGTACTGCCGCGCCTCTACGGGCGCAAGACCTTCGCGGGGCTGGACCTCTCCGCATCGCAGATCGAAAGCTACCTGGAATGCCCCTACCAGTGGTTCGCCAAACGCCGTCTGAAGCTGGAAACCATCGAGGAGGGCTTCGGGCCGCTCGAGCGGGGAACCTTCATCCATCTCGTGCTCGAGCGCTTCTACGAGCGCTTCCAAGAGGAGGTGGCGCCCAAGGTGACGAGCGAGACCGTTCCCGCCGCCTCCGCCCTCCTCCGCGAGGTCTTCCTCGCCGCCGCCGCCGAACAGCCCCTCGGGCATCCGGGGAACCGCTACGCCCCCGCCGATGCCTGGGAGGAGCAGGTGCTTGCCAGCCTCCTGCCCCAACTCGACTCGGCGCTCTCCTTCGAAGCCGCCCTGCTGCCCCGCTTCCGCCCTTGGAAGCTGGAATGGGGCTACGGCGAGGCCGAGCCTTACCGCTACGCAGGCGCCAACATCTTGGGACGCATCGACCGCATCGACATCGACGACGAGGGGCGCGTCGTCATCATCGACTACAAGAGCTCGCTGTCGGGCGCCTATCGACTTCACGAGGGAGCCGAACAAGACGCCGAGGCGCTGCAGCTACCGGCCAAGATGCAGGCGCTCATCTACGCCAAGGCCGTCCGCGATACCCTCGGCTGCCAGGTAGTGGGCACGCTCTATGTGAACCCGCTGAAACGGGAAGTGCTCGGCGCCTACGACCGCACCGAGCTGGATAGCTCCGAGATTCCCTTCGCCACGAGCGCCGCAGCCGAATCCTGCGGGGTGCCCTGGGGCCCCATCCGGTCCTTCAACCAGCTGATCGACGACGGCGAGCGTTTGGTCGGCGAGCGCATGAAACGCCTTGCGGCGGGAGAAGTGGCTCCCAATCCCCTGGGAGCGAACGCCTGCGAGTACTGCCCGGTGGGCAACTGCCCCGAGCGCCTGGCGACGAGGAAGGTATAGGGCCGTGGATCTGGAGCTTTTCAAGCCGGGACAACGCCGTGCGGTGCAATACCTGGACGGGCCGCTGCTCATTTGCGCAGGCGCAGGCAGCGGGAAGACCTTCACCCTGACGCAGCGCATCGTATGGGCCCTGCTCCCCGGATCCGGCGCAGATGGCTCGGCGTATCTGGACGGCATCGACCGGGCGCTCGTCATCACCTACACCAACAAGGCGGCCTCCGAGATAAAGGGGCGCATCCGCAGTGCCCTGCGCGCCGAGGGCATGACCGAGCAGGCGTTGGCGGTCGACAGCGCGTGGATTTCCACCATCCACGGCATGTGCAACCGCATCCTGCACGAGCACGCCCTGGAACTGGGGCTGGACCCCGCCTTCGAGCTGGCGATGGGGGCGAAGAGCGACCGGGAGCTGAAAGCGGCAATCGCGCAGGTGCTCGAGCGGACGGAAGAGGGCGACCGGAGATTCGCCGCGCTCTTTAAGGAATATTCACCCGATGCCGTGCGCAACATGGTCCAGGAGACCATCACGCAGGCATCGTATCAGACGCGCGGGCTGGACGCTTTCGACCTGGGCCCGGAGCCCTCCGACGTCAGCGGCATCGCCCGCAATCTGGTGGAGCTGGCCGCCACGGTAATGGAGACGGGCACGGACAGGAACCGCGCCAGCGCCGAAGAGATCGACGACGAGCTGGGCGTCCTTCTCCTAGACGGGGGGGCCACCGCGGAAAACGTGCAGGCGTGCCTGGAGGGCATGAAGCTGAGCCTTGCCGGCAAACGCCCCGGCGTGCCCGAGCTGAAGGAGGCCGTGCAGCGGGCCAAGAGCACGCTCTCGGTGATGAAGTGCGTGCCGCTTCTGCGACAACTGCTGGACCTCGCCCGCGAAGTGCAATCCGCATACCGCGACCGGCTGCGCCAACAGGGCCTGCTGGACACGAGCGACCTCATCCGCATGACGCTTGGAGCCTTCGACGAGCATCCCGAGTTGGCACGCGAGTACACCGACCGCTTCCGCTTGATAATGGTCGACGAGTTCCAGGACACGAGCCAGCTGCAAATCGACATGATCGAGCGCATCGCCGGCCCGGCGCGCACGCACCTTTGCACCGTGGGCGATTCTCAGCAGAGCATCTACCGCTTCCAAGGAGCCGACGTCCAGGTGTATCTGCAGCACAAGGCCGATATGATGACGGCCTCCCCCGTGCCGGCGCGGCGCGAGGAGCTCGATACGAACTTCCGCAGCCACGCCGACATCCTGGCCTTCGTGCGGAAAGTCTGCGGGCGGAAGGGCTATTTCCAAGAGGATTTCCTGGACCTTGCCGCCGCCACCCCCGGACGCAGCTGGCATGGAAGCGGAGCGCGCGTGGAGGTGGCCGTCTGCACCTACGGGACGGGCCTGGGCAGCGCCGAGGACGCCGCGCGAAGCGAGGCCGCGCACATCGCCGCACGCTTCGCCGAGCTGCGCGACGCCGGACATGCCGCCGGCGACATGGTCCTGCTGATGGGAGCGACCACGGGCGCCAACTGGTACGCCGACGCCCTGCGCGAGCGGGGGTTCGACGTGGTGGTCGCCGGGGGATCGCGCTACTTCGAGACGCCGCAGGTGCGGACCTGCCTTGCGCTGCTCGACGTGCTGGCAAACCCCTACGGCTCCGAGAGCCTGCTCGCGCTGCTCTCGAGCGAGGCCATGCCCGTGTCTTCCGACGACCTGCTGTTCTTGGGCACCTACGACAACCCAGAACTCGACATGCCGCTGCGCCAGAACCCGGCGGAGGGTTTCCTTCGCCCGGGCCACGAACCTAACGCGGCCTCCCCCGCGCTCGAACAGGCAATGCACGTGCTCAGGCGGGCGTGGGAGAAGCTGGGGCGGGTGCGTCCCGCCCAGCTGTTCCGCGAGACCATCGTGGACGCCGGCTGGCTTTCCCGCCTGCAAGCGCAGGGCACGGAGGGCATGGCGCAAGCCGCCGACGTGCTGAAGTTCGCCCGCCTGGTGGAAGGGGCGCAAAAGGGCGGCCTCGACATGCCGCGCGTCGCGAGAGAGCTGCACGAACAAGCCGCGGGCGGGGGCGAGAAGCCCGGAGCGCTCTCGCAGGACAAGGTAGACGCCGTCCGCATCATGACCGTGCACGCCAGCAAGGGACTGGAATTCCCCATCGTGGCCGTGGCCAACTGCTACGTTCCGTCCAACCGCACGAATGCCCCGACGACGCTGTCCTGCGGACAGAAGGTCTACGCGGCGCTCCTCCCCAAGGGGTTCAGCCCCAGCGATGTGGACGGCGACGACGAAGCGCTGCAGAGGAGCACCGACCTGGGAACCTACGCCTCGCTGCTGAAAAAGGCGAACTCCGATCGCGAGTACGCCGAGCGCAAGCGCCTATTCTACGTGGCCGCCACGCGGGCAAGCGATGCGCTGATAGTGGCGGTGAAGCATCGGGCCACGAAGAAGGGGACGCTACCGGGCGTGGAGAACGACCTGGTGAACGGCCTGTTCCCCGATGAGACCGCCTTCCCTGAGGCGAGCGCGGCCTTCGACTACGGAGGAAGCCGCCCCGGAGCCTACACGGTGGTGCCGATGCTGACGGCCGAAGAAGAGGACGAAGGCGAAGGTGCCGTACACGCGCAGCCCGCCGTCTCGTTGCGCGTGCCAAGCAGTCCGCTGCCGGGCGCATTAGCTGCGCGAGGAGCCCTGCAACCTGCCAGCATGCGCAGCGACTTCTTCAGCTATACGAGCCTGGCCGCTTCGCGCGCAGACGCGGGCGCGAGCGGCGCGGATGCCGCAAACCACTCCCGCAAGGGCGCCGCCATCGCCCCTACCGACTCCTTCGCCTGCAGCTTCTCCGCGGGATGGGGCGCAGGCTCATACTCGGGCACGGACGCGGATCTGGGAGCAAACGACACCGCCCCCGATGCCGGCTGCGACCTCGATGAGGAAGCGCTCTTCCGCATCGACGCCGATCCCGACAAGGCAACGGCCTTCGGCAGCGCCCTGCACCAGGCCTGCGAGTGGCTGGCGCTGCGCGGATTGGACCACGCCGACGATTGCGACCTCGAACGGATAGCGGCGCAATGGGGCGTGCACGACATGGCCCGCCTTCGGTATGCCTTCGAGGGCTGGCGCTCGAGCGATACCTGCGCCGAGGCCTTCGCCTACCCCATCGTGCAACCCGAGCTGCCCTTCTGCGTGCCCGCCGACGAGGGCTTCCTGGAAGGCTCGATTGACCTCTTCTGCGAGAACGGCTCTGGAGAAGCGCTGGTCGTGGACTACAAAACCGGCGGCTCGCCCGAGGAGACGCCCGAGCATCTGCAGGCGAAGCATCTCCTGCAAGCACAATGCTACGCATACGCCGTCCTGAGCGCCGGCTACTCCCGCGTGACCTTGCGTTTCGTCCGCGTGGAGCGAGCCCAGAGCGTCTCCTACGCCTTCACCGCCTCCGACCTGCCCGCCCTCGAACGCGCCATCGTCTCACCCGCAGCCACGCGTCAGTGAATGCATATCTTCGTGCGCGCCTCTTCTGCCCGAACCGTCACTCAATGCGCACCGACTGACGAGGGGCTCTTTCCGCGCAGCGTCATCTGCCTCAACTATGCACGTCAGCTGCGTTTGCGGCGCTTGCGACCGCGAGTCGCCAGGCGCGCCGCCTCTTCGCGCTTGAGCTTCTGCGCTTCGTTTTCCTCCGCCAGATGCCGGTAGGACTCCAGGCGCTCGGGCCTCAGCCTGCCTTCCTCGACGGCCTTCGCGAGCGCGCATCCGGGCTCTTCGCCGTGCGTGCAATCGCGGAAGCGGCATCCTCGCGCGAGCTCGACCACATCGGGGAAGGCCGCGGCTATGCCGGCGTCGGCACCCCAGAGGCCCAGGCCCCGCACGCCCGGCATATCCACCACGGACCCTCCGCGCTCTATTGTTATCATCGCCCGGTTCACCGTGGTGTGACGGCCTTTGCCGTCCGTCTCGCGCACGGGCGTCGTCTGCTGCACGTCGCGCCCTGCCAACAGGTTCACCAGACTCGACTTGCCCACTCCCGAACGGCCTATCAGCACGGCCACGGTCCCCTCCGGCACGCAGGCCCGCAGCTCTTCCACGCTCTCGGAATCTTCGCTGCTCACCACCAGCACGCGCACGTCGTCTGCGACGATGTGCCTCACCAGCGCCAGATCCCCTTCCGTTCGGCCGTCTTGCGCCAAGTCCGCCTTCGTCAGCGCCACCACCACCGCCGCACCGGTCTCGTGCGCAAGCACCAGCTCGCGCTCCAGGCGGCGCACATTCAACTCGTGAAGGGGATGGGCCACTATCACCGTGTCGAAGTTGGCCGCCAGCGTCTGCGGAAGCTGTCGTTCGGCAGGATCTTTGCGCACGAAGGCCCGTGTGCGAGACTCCACTTCCGCAATTTGGGCGATATCCGCATCGTCATCCAGCACCACCTGCACCCAGTCGCCTACAACCGCACGGACGTTGCCCTCTTTAACCAGAGCCGTCGCATGTTTGCAACGCACGAGAGCGCCATCGGGGGTCTTCACCAGAGGGAGGCCGCGGTCGAGTTGCACGACCTGCGCACGCACCCGAGCCACTAGCGCTGCCTCTCGCGCAAAAGATAGTACAGCGCCGTCAACACCACGCCCACGCCCAACATCACCAGGCCCACGACGAAATCGTCGATGTTGAATTGCTCGACGTTCTGCGTGCCCTCCGCCGTGGCCTTCACCACCTCCGCATGGATGTCCGCGGCGCCCTCGTGCACGCTGCACGCTAAATGGAATTCACCCTTCACCTGCAACGTCGTGCCCACCGAATCGTAGCCGCCGTAGGTGTCTATCAGCTCCAAGTCGCCCTCGTCGATCAGCACCGACAGGGCGCCCTCGCGCATCTCGTCTTGACTCGAGAGCGTTATCCACACCTTGCCCTCGCTGCTGGCATCCCAGATGGCATCGCCGATGACCTCGCCGGTCACCTGCACCGTCTTTCCGTCGTAGGATGCATCGGCATTCGCCAGATCGTAGATGCTCGTATCGTAGAGAAACGAGCTGTCGGGCATCTGCTGCGTGTTGATCGCGTTCTCGTCGGACTCGACGGCGCTCGCGCCCGAGGGCAAACACAATGCCACGGCCAGAAGCACCGCCGCAAGCAGGGTCGCAAACGGCACGTGCTTCGCTGCCCCGACGCGCACACGCTCGCGGGCCGCCGCCGACTTCACTTGCTCCATCTCCTGCTCCATCGGCTACCTCTTCCCAGGCAGCCACGAGCGCCGCGGACGGATGGAGGCGACGATCTTCGCCAACACCGCCACGAACGCGACGAATTCCAGACGGCCCGCCCACATCTCTCCGATGTAGACCATCTCCAAAAGGACCGGCATCGAATCCGAGGTTATGCCCGTGGAGATGCCGCCGTTGCTCGCCATGGCCACGCTCTCCATGATCGCGGAAACCGCATCGTAGCCGAAGGCGATCCCCGCCAACGCCCCCACGATATAGACGATCACGAAGAGGATGAAAACCGTCATGGCCTCTTTGACTTCGGCCGCATCGAGCCGCTGACGGCCGAGGTGGTAATAGTTCGTCACGATACGCGCGCTCTCGGGCGAGGCCGTGCTCTTCATGGTCTCGAAGGCGGATTTGGCGATGACCGCCACGCGCCGCAGCTTGATGCCGCCGGAAGTAGACCCGCTCGATCCGCCCACGGCCATGGCTATCGCCAGCACCAGCAGCGCACCCGAGGGGAAGACCGTCGTGAGCTGGCTGCTGCTCATGACCGACAGGCCGCAGGTGGTCGTGGCCGCCAGGAAGGAGAAGAGCCCGCTGCGCATCATCGTGGGCAACGTGTCGAGCAGAGTCGACCCCGTCATGGACACGACGAACACCACCAAGATGAGCAGTATCCAACCCAGGGCCGCATGGATTTCTATGTCATCGAAGAGCATACGCACCCGCCCGCGCAGGGCCTCGCTCTGCAGGGAGAAGTTGATGCTGCCGAGCAGCATGAGAATCATGAGCACGAATTCGATCGCCGAGCTGTGGTAATAGGCCACGCTCGTGCTTTGAGGAGTCAGCCCGATGGTCATGAAACTGCTGATGGCCAGCCAAATTCCGTGGAAGAACGACCGCAGGGGCGTGACGCCGTGGAAGATGAGCACACCCCCCAGGATGACGCCGGCCACCGCCACGACGGCTACGGAGAACTTCAGGATGAACTTCGCCGTCTGCACCACGTTGGGCAGCACGTGCTCGCTGCGCCCCTCGCTTTCGTAGAGAGAGGAATTGCTGGCACCCGCGCCGAAGATGCCGAAGGACATGGCCACGACGATGAGCCCCAAACCGCCCGCATAGCTGACGATGAAGCGCCACATGTTGTCCGCGTAACTCATATGGTCGGCGTTCGAGGCGATGGAGACGCCCGTGGTGGTGATGAGCGAAACGGCATCGAACAGCGCGTCGATAGGCGAGTTGTAATGGCTCGAAAGCCCCAGCGGAATAGCGGCGAACAGGCCCACGACCAGCCAGGCGAAGCTCGTGACGGCCACGGCCTGCTGCCGATTGAGACGCCCGGGGGCAATGCGCAGCATCCGCATGAGCGAGCCCACCGTAACCGACGCGCCCATGGACAGCAGATAACGCGAGGCCGGCTCGTATTCGCCGAGCACCAACGCCGTGACCAAGGGAACGATCATGATAAGGCCCGTGAAGAACAGCAAGACGCCCAGATAATGGCAAATCACGCGAAAGTCGTAGAGGGAATAGCGCTGCCACATAATGCTACCCCATCAGGAATTTGACCAGGGCAATTACGGCATAGAGCGCCACTAGGAAGACGCTGACGGACAGGAAGAGGACCCCGAATCCAATTGCCGAGGTCTTCCAATCCGCCATTTGTTCACGTCGCCGATTGCGCATAACGGGATAATACTACTACCGCATGATAAAGTGGGGGTGAAGAAAGGGGCGCACATGACCATCACGGCAGACGGAACGACCTACGAGGCGACAGACGCGCACGCGCATATCTACAAGGAGAAAATCGCAGCTAAGGCCGCGCGGGCAACGGGCACGTTCTACGACTGGGAAATGTATTCGAACGACGCCACCGCCGAGGGGCTGCTGCGAATCGAGCACGAGGGCATGGGCGTGGACCGCTTCCTCGTGTTCTCCGTGGCCACTACGGTGAAGCAGGTGGAGAGCATCAACCGCTTCATCGCCCAGGAGTGTGCGGAGCACCCCGAGTTCGTGGGGCTCGGCACTGCACATCAGGGCGTGGAGGACTTCGGCGCACTGGTAGCGCAGGTGCAGGAACTGGGCCTGAAGGGCATAAAGCTGCATCCGGACATCCAGGGCTTCGACTTGGACGACCCGCGCATGATGGACCTCTACCGCCGCGCGGCCAAGGCCGGGCTGGTGATGCTCTACCATGTGGGAGACGAACGTCACGACTTCAGCGCACCCGAGCGCTTGGCGCGAGTGCTCGATGCGATACCCGACCTGCGCGTGCATGCGGCCCATTTCGGCTGCTGCCGTATCTGGAGACGCCGGCCCATCGTGCTGGCGGAGTACGCGCAAGGCGGCGCCGACATAGCCTTCGACTCGAGCAGCATGCTGGGCTGGGCCACCCCGGAAGAGGCACGAGAGCTGGTGGGGGCGCTCGGCGCCGAGCGCATCATGTGGGGAACGGACTTCCCCATGTGGGACCCGCACGCCGAGCTCGAACGGCTTTGGGCCCTGGGGCTTTCGGAAGAGCAGAACCGGGGGATCCTCTCCGGGAACTTCACCCGCTTCTACAGCCTGTAGTCGCCGAACGGTCACATTCCGCGAGTGCGCAGGCCCACCGCGCACCGCCTCTCATGCCGCGCCCGTCATCGGCCCCGCACGCCACGCCGCGTGCCGAACTACTCCTGCGCCAGCAGGGGCGTGAGCGAGCCCCGGGCCAGCACGTCCACCCGATGCGTCGCACGAGACAGCGCAGTATAGAGCCGCCTGCGCTGCAGGGGAACATTCGGGTATTCCTCGGCACTCGCGTCGGGTACGATGACGGTATCGAATTCGAGGCCCTTCGCCAGGGCCACATCCAACAGCACCACGCCGCGGCCAGGCAGGACGTCATCGTCTTTCAGCACCTTGATCTGCGGGAACGCCTGGGGCAGCCATCCTTGCAGGCGATACAGCTGCTCTCCGTCGGCTGCCACTATGGCCGTCAGGTCGTCGCGTCGGAGGGCCTGCTCGACCGCCTCCGAGAGGGCCCCACGCCAGGCTTCCTCGTCCTCGAATGCCTGGACCAGGGGTTTCTCGCCTTCGCGCTGCACGCTGCTCGCCTGCCCGCGCTCGTCCTCTGGCATGAGCCCGGTGAAAAGCGCCGTCACCTCGGGCGAGGAACGGTAGCTGGTCTGCAGCGCGCATTCGTCGACCCCGCCGTGCGACTGCTCGAAGAGCTCGCGAATTTCGGGGAAGGTCGCCGTGCCCTCGATGATGGCCTGGTTCTCGTCGCCGAGCAGCAGGAAGTGCGCATTGCCGAAGAATGCCGATAGGGCCATGAGCTGGGCTTGCGTGTAATCCTGCACCTCGTCGATCATCACGTAGCGGGCATTGCGGTCCCCCGCTCCGGCGAACAGCCCGCGCAGGTAGATGAGCTCGGGGGCGCTCATGGTCTCGACGCTCAGCATCCGCATGCCTATGCGGTCGAAGCGCAGCCACTGCAGATTCTCGATGGCATCGTGGCCCGCCTCGTAATAGCGCACGTGCACGTACTGTTTGGCCATCTCACGCACTTCTTCATCGGTGGTCGGCGCGATGGCGCTCCCGAAGATGGCAACCTGTTCATCCACGTCCAGGGCAAGCATCGCGTCTTGAACCTGCCCGTCGCCGACCATCTGCCCCAGGCGACGATCCAGCCGCTCGTGCAGGTCCTCCACCACCAAGGCGGTGAAGCGCGGTCCGATTTCGACATGAGCATACTTGGCGACGGCCCCCTGGATCTGCGCCGTCCGAATAAGATGGACGCCGTCGACCACCACGTCGCAGAAATCGCGCGGCTCGAGGACCAGGGAAGACAGCGCGGAGGTCAGCCGCAGAAGGTGCTCTGCGGGAACGCGCTCGCCCAGGCCCCGGTCTGCCAGCCCCAGGCGCTCCACGAAGCCGCGCCAGGTGAGCACCTGCGGGTTGCGCTCCCCCATGTTGGGCAGCACTTCATCGATGTAGCGCCCGAACACGGCATTGGGCGTGAATAGGTAGACCTGGTCGGGCTCCAGATCCTCGCGGCGCAGGTAGAAGAGGTAGGCGATGCGCTGCAGCAGCACGCTGGTCTTACCGCTGCCCGCTATGCCGCCCACCAGAAGCACCGGCACGTCGGCATGGCGCACCACCTCGTTCTGCTCCTTCTGGATGGTGGCGGTGATGGCCTGGAGTTTCTCGCTGTGGCTCGCGCCCAACGCGGCCAGCAGCAGCGGGTCCTCGATGGCCACGGTCGTGTCGAAGTAGGCGTTCAGCCTGTCGCGCGAGATGTCGAACTGCCGGCGCAGCTGCAAGTCGCATTCGATGGTGCGCCCGTTGGCCTCGTAGCTGGTGCGGCCGTTGCTCTGGTTGTAGTAGACCTCGGCCACGGGGCTGCGCCAGTCCACGATGAAGTGGTGGCGGGACTCGTCGGTCATGCCCGCAGCCCCCAAGTAGATGTCGCGGGCGGGACGGCCTTCGTGGAATTGCAAGCGCACTTTGGCGAAATAGGGCTGTCGCAGGAGCAGGCGCGCTTTGCCGAGGCGCTCTTCGGCCACGCTCGCACTACGGGAATAGTCGGCGATCAGACGGTTCTGAGCCTCGAGCTCCACCATGGTCTCGCCTGCGGCGCCCTCCGCCGTGTCGAGGGATCGGTCATCGCGGAAATCGCCCAGCTGCTGCGCAGCCGCGCTGTTGGTGGTTTCCAGCTTTGCGCGAAGCTCCGTGCAGATGTCCTCCAACTTGGCATAGACCTCGTCTAAATGTCGCTGCTCCTCTTCGAAGACCTTGTCCATCGCGCTCCCTTCGGAAAAATCGGCTAATTATGTTAGCACGCACAGGCGAGCTGGCAAGGGCTCACGGAAGCCGGCAAGGGCCCCGCCGCCGCATTCTCGCCCGCACGGCCCCGGCGCTCCCCGCCTCCTGACCATATTGCACGGCTATGGGCCGCGAGGCCGCAGGTCGGCTATACTGGCTTCTATGCTCAACTTCGCACGACAGCATCGCCACCTCTCCGCCTTCCTCGCCGGGACGCTGCTCTATCTGCTCGCGTGCCTGCCGGCGCTGATCTACCGCGGCGGATTCTTCTACTACTTCGGCGACTACATCTTCCAGACCATCGAGTTCTACACCTCCGCGCACGAGGCGGTCGCCCAGGGTTATCTGTTCTGGAACCCCAACATCGAACTCGGCGGCAGCATGGCGGGCTGCTACGGCTTCTACCTGTGGGGCAGCCCCTTCTTCTGGATAAGCATGCTGCTGCCCACTTCCGCCATCCCCTATGCGCTTCCCTTCATCATGTCGCTGCGCTACGGCACTGCCGCCTGCACCGGGTTCCTCTGGATCCGCCAGTTCACCCGCTCCGACCGCGCCGCCTTCATCGGCGCCCTGCTCTACGCCTTCAGCGGCTTCCAGGCCGTCAACATCGTCTTCAGCCATTTCCACGACATCACGGCGTTCTTCCCGCTGTTTCTCTACGCCTTCGACCGCTTCATGCAAGGCGAATCGCCCACCCCCTTCGCCTTGGCCACGGCCTTTATGGCATGCGTGAACTACTACTTCTTCTTCGGCGAGGTCGTCTTCCTCGTCATCTACTGGGCCATCCGTTGGCGCCATCGTCGGGCTGCCCACATCCGCAGCATGCCGAAGGAGCAGCGCAAGACCGATGCCGCCATAGTCGCCCTCGAGAGACGGCGGCACCTGCTCAACCTGCGGCAGTTCGGCACGGCGCTGGGCTACGGCACACTCGGCGTGCTGTTGGCGGCGGCCTTCCTCGCTCAGACGGTCCTGGGCATCCTGGGAAACTCGCGCCTGGGCGATACTATAAGCGGCAACGGCCTGCTCGCCTATTCGGAGCCGACGACGTTCTGGACCATCGTGAAGAGCGTCTTCTTCGTGCCCGAGCTCATGGGGCGCCAATCGCTCTTCAACAACTCGCAAATTCAATGGTCGTCCGTCAGCCTGTACCTTCCCTGTCTGAGCATCGCGGGCGTCATCGCCTACGTGCGCAGCAAGCGCAGGCGGATGGACCCCGACCAGAGCGTGTGGTTGGATTGGCAGGTGCGCCTAATCGTCCTGCTGGGCGTCATGACCGTCATCCCCGGACTCTCCGCTCTGTTCAGCGCGCTGAATTCCACCTTCTACGCCCGCTGGTACTACCTGCCCGTGCTCGTCATGGCGGCGATGAGCGCCCAGGCGCTCGAGACGAGCAGCCCCGGCGACATGCGCGCGGGCGCCAAATTCGTCATCGGCTTCACCGTGTTCTTCATCGTCTTCAGCTTCCTGCCGGGACAATCCGAGGAAGTCATCCCGGGTATCCTCTCCGTGCCCGACAATTTCAAGTACTACGTCCTCATCCTGGTGGCCACCATCGCCGGGCTCGTTTTTTTGGGAATCGCGGCCTTCCATCGCTCGTTCGCCTCGGACGGCGCCTTCTCGAGCTGGACCATGATGGGCGTCGTCGCCTTCTGCTGCGTCCTCTCCACCGCCTGCGTCCTGCTCGACGGATGCCTGGTGTACTCGAATGCCGACGCGCAAGCCTTCGAAGAGCAGTGCCTGCGCCACGTCCCCGAGGTGGACCAGAGCAGCTACAGCCGTGTGGAAACGGACGATACCGCGCAGAACTGGGCTCTCATCTGGGGGCTTCCCGTCAACCGGACGTTTCTCTCCACGCCCGCGCCCGCCATCTTCGACATCTACGACAAGCTAGCCGACGGGCGCACGCAGGAATCGAACATCGAAATGTCGCATATGGGACTGCGCACCCTCATGTCCACGCGCTATTACCTGCGCAACCAGGGGGAGAAAGACGATAGCGTCGACAGCACCCTGCTCGGCATCGTGGGGGCCTTGGGCATCTACGTCAACCCGAGTGCCTCCTTTGACGACGACTCCGATGACGAGAACAGCGCCATCCCCTCCGGTTTCACCCAGACGGGCACAAGCGATGGCTTCGCCGTCTACGAGGCCGACCACTTCCTGCCCATGGGCTTCACCTTCGACACGTTCATGCGCGAGAGCGTCTACGAAGAGATTCGCTCAACCAGCGGCCTCAGCGGAATGGCCGCCGACCGATTGCTGTTGAAGAACCTGGTGCTCTCCGACGAGATGGCCGACAAGTACGCCGATCTGCTCGAAGAGGACTCCACGATTCCCGAGGGGGCCATGACCTCGACCGAGTTCTACGCGCTCTGCGACATGCGCGCGGAGCACACCTGCTCCGACTTCTCGGCGGACCCCGGCGGCTACAGCGCCGCCATCACGCTCGACCGCGACAATCTCGTCTTCTTCAGCATCCCCTACGACAAGGGATTCTCCGCCACGGTGGACGGGCAGCCCCAGGACGTGGAGTGCGTGGACTACGGCTTCATCGCGCTGCGCGTCCCCGCAGGCGAACACGAGATTCGCCTGGACTGGCGTCCCTGGGGCCTCGAAGCGGGCATAGCCATAAGCGCGGCGACGGCCGTGGCCCTGGCGGCGTTGGCCATGCTGCGTCGCCGTGCGCTCCGCGACCACGCGGAGCACGGATAGGCCGCAGCCTGCCCGCCCGACCGAGGCCCTCAGATGCCTTTGGCCGGTCCTACCAGTTCAAACCATACTTCTGCAGAATCTCCCGTGCGCTCGCATCGTTCGCACACCACCCGAGGAAAGCATCTGCCGCCTCGGGCTCGTTGCTGCTCGTCGTTATCGCCGCAGGATAGACCACGGTGCGATACGTCTCGCCATCCACGACGCCCACGACCTTGAGGGAACTGAAACGATACACATCCGAGGCGTAGACCAGAGCCACATCGCACTCCCCTTGCGTCACGGCTTGGCAGACGGCGTCCGTATTCGTCTTCTCGGAGACAGTCCTGCCTTCAAGCAATACAGACGAATAACTGCCGCCCGTCCCCAGCGCATCGCGGCCCGTCGCGTCCGTCGAGTCCGTATAGCCCCCGGCCGAGGAAAGCGCCTGCCTGGCGGAGTCGCCGGAATAGACCCCCTCGCCGCCCAGGGCGAAACGATAGGCGCCCGAGGCTATCTCCTCGAGCGTGCACGTGTCGATCTTCTCGTTTGTCGAAGCCGCCACGATCACCAGGGAATCCGTCGCCAAATCGAAACGCGTGGCGCCATCCACCTGGCTGGCTTGCTCCAGGTCGTCCATCTGGTCCTTGCCGGCGGCTATCACGATGTCGGCACCCTGCGTCGAGGCTTTCTTCGCAAAGGAGCCCAAGGACGTGGTCGAGACGACAGAGGAAGATGAAGAGGCGACCGAGGAAGCGGAGGAGGAGGCGGAAGCCGAGCTGTCTCTCGAGGCCGCGCTCGCCTCCGTGCCCGACGACGAGCCCGAGGCCGACGCATCCTCCGCGGAGGAGACGACGGTTTCGAACGCGACGCCCTCGTGCGTCTCCGCGTACAGTTGTTCCAGCTCGGACAGCGCACGCTCGAGCGAATCGTCCACCTGGATCCGCAGCTGCACCGTTTCGCCCCGTCCCGCATCCCCCGAACGCGAGAAGCTGCTCGTAGCCTGCCCGCTGCCTGATGTGCCCTCCGACGCGCAGCCTCCGAAAACGCCTGCGGGCAAAAGCAGCGCGAGGGCCAGAGCCGCGATAAGTTTCACATGCTTGTTCATCGAGGAAACCCCATTCGTTCGCTTCGAATCTCAGTATAGCGCTGTCTACTGCAGCGCCCGCCAATGGGCTTCGGGTACCTCGGCCCACAGATACAGCAGACGCCGAGCGCGGGACCCATACGCACGGGCCTGCACGGTGCGGCTCTGCTCGCTGCCCGATATGATCATCTCGACGAAATCGACGGGGGCCTCGTCGGGGAATTTGTCGCCCCATTCCACGAACGACGCGCCCTGTCCCTCGAGCGTGTCCCAGTAGCCGATGTCTTCCAGCTCGGAGGCGTCCTCGAGCCGGTAGAGGTCGAAATGATTCAAGGGCAGAGAGCCGCTGTCGTAGGCCAGCTGTATGGCGAAGGTGGGGCTGGTGATTGCATCGACGACCCCGAGGGCCGCCGCCACACCTTGGACGAAGCGCGTCTTGCCCGCGCCCATCTCCCCGTTCAACACGATGACATCGCCCGGCCGCAGCAAGGGGGCCAGCGTGGCCGCCAAGTCGTCCATCTCCTGCGGGGATCTCACTTCGCGCTCGTAGCGCAAGCCCGTGCCCATGCTCGCATCCTTCCCTCAGCGTATCCTGTGCGCCCAACCGACCCTCACCGTCTCCTCGGCAACGGGCGTGCCGTCCGAGAGGATGTGTCCGGGCAGGAGCTCCAACAGGGGCTTCACCACGAAATCCCGCTCCGTCAGACGCGGATGAGGAAGGGTCAGCTGCTCGTCGTCGCTTGCGTAGAGCTGGTAATCCAATAGGTCTATGTCGCAGGTGCGCGGGCCGTTCTCCCGCTCGCGCACACGCCCGAGGCTGTTCTCTATGGCCTGCAGGTATCCCAGCAGATCGCGCGGCGCCAGGCCCGTGCGCACCAGTACCACGGCATTGACGAACTCGTCTTGGTCCTCGAAATAGGCAGGCTCGCTGGCGTAGAAGCCGCTCACGTCGACGATCTGAGTGTCGGGCATCATCGACAGCGACGAGATGGCCATGTTCAGCTGGGCGATTTTGCCCTCGCGCTCCTCGCCGGGATCGGCTACCAGCGCCACGTTGCAGCCCAGGCCCAGCAGGGCGAAGGGTCGCACGTCGGCGAGCTTGGCCACCGCCAAGGGCACGTTGTGCATACGAACGACGCTCGCGCCCAGCTCGCAGGCCAGAAGCGCCTCTTGCGCCGAAGCCTCGTCGCGCTCGGCCGGCTCGGGAATGCCGTAGGCATAGCCCACATAGGATTTCCGGCTAGGGGCTGCCACCACGGGATACCCCGTGCGCACGAATTCATGGAGGTTTCGCATGAGCTCGATGCTCTGCTGCGGAGTCTTGCCGAAGCCGGGGCCGGGGTCTATGGCGATGCGATCGCGCGTGATGCCCGCCCGCTGGAGCATTTCGGCCTGCCCGACCAGATAGTCGCGGACCTGCGCCACCACGTCCGCGTATTGGGGAGCGTCCTGCATGGTCGCGGGCTCGCCGAGCATGTGCATAACGATGACGCCGGCAACGCAGTCGCCTGCGACCTTCACCATCATGGGATCGCGGAAACCGGAGACATCGTTGACGATGGATGCGCCCGCGTCGACGGCCGCCTCGGCGACTTCCGGATGACGAGTATCTATGCTCACGCACAGCCCTTCCGAGGCGAGCGTGCGCACGACCCCCAACGTGCGGGAGAGTTCTTCCTCCACGCTAACCGGAGCAGCTCCGGGACGCGTGGACTCGCCGCCCACGTCGATTATGAGCGCACCGGCCTCGTGCATGGCCCGCGCAGCGCGGATGGCGGCATCGGGCGCGAAGTTTCGACCGCCGTCGGAGAACGAATCGGGCGTGACGTTGAGGATGCCCATGACCACGGGCATCTGCGTGTCGAAAGAATAGCGTCCGCAACGCCAGATCATGCTCTCAACCTTTCAGCCGGGGACCGCCTGCCACGCGCCGCGATGCGTGGCGCTACTCCGAGCTCTCTTGCGGGCCCTGCGGGGGTTCGCCGCCGGCAGCAGCCGGAGGTTGCGGGGCCTCGGCAGCCGCAGGATCGCCACCAGCCGGAGGTTGCGGAGCCTCGGCAGCCGCTTCCACCGCCGTCGTGGCGGCACGGTCGCGCTCGGCGCGGCCCTCCTCGCTCTGCTCGTGTGCCAGATACTCCGCCCAGTTATTATCGAGCAGCGCCTGGCAGGCTTCGCCGTCCACCGTCTCGCGCTCCAGCAGCACGCTGGCCATCAAGTCCATCTGGTCCTTGCGCTCGGAGAGGATCTTGTAGGCGGTGTCGTGCGCCTGCTTCATGATGCGCGCGACCTCTTCGTCGATGCGCCGCGCCGTCTCTTCGGAGTAATCCTGCGTGTTGCCGTAGTCGCGACCCAAGAATACCTCGTGGTTCGGCTGACCGAAGGTCTGCGTGCCCAGCTCGGCGCTCATGCCGTATTGCGTCACCATCTGTCGCGCCATCTTCGTGGCCCGCTCCAGGTCGTTGCTGGCGCCGGTGGTCACGTCGTCGGCGAAGAGCTCCTCCGCCACACGACCGCCCAAGAACACGGCCAGCTCTTGCATCATCTCGTTGCGGCCGTTCAGCACCTTGTCCTCCTTGGGGATGGACAGGGTGTAGCCCAACGCGCGTCCGCGGCTGACGATCGAGATCTTGTGCACGGGATCCGCCAAGGGAAGCGTGTGGCCCACCAGAGCATGGCCGCTCTCGTGATAGGCGATGGTCCTGCGGGTCTGCTCGTCCATCACGCGGCCCTTACGCTCGGGCCCGGCAATGACGCGCTCCATGCTGTCCTGCACTTCCTCCATGGAGATGACCTTCTTGCCGCGACGTGCCGTGAGCAGGGCCGCCTCGTTGAGCAGGTTCGCCAAATCGGCGCCGGTAAATCCCGGGGTCAGCTTGCCGATCTTCTCCAGGTCCACGTTCTGCGCGATGGGCTTGCCCTTGGCATGCACCTGCAAGATCTTGATGCGGCCCTTCACGTCGGGCACATCCACCACGATCTGGCGGTCGAAACGCCCCGGACGCAGCAGCGCAGGGTCCAGCACGTCGGAGCGGTTGGTGGCCGCGATCAGTACGACCGAGTCGTTGACGTCGAAACCGTCCATCTCCACGAGCAGCTGGTTGAGCGTCTGCTCGCGCTCGTCGTGCCCGCCGCCCAAGCCGGTGCCGCGCTGACGGCCGACGGCGTCTATCTCGTCGATGAAGACGATGGCGGGAGCGGCGGCCTTGGCCTGCTTGAACAGATCGCGCACGCGGCTCGCGCCCACGCCCACGAACATCTCCACGAAGTCGGAACCCGATATGCTGAAGAACGGCACGCCCGCCTCGCCGGCGACCGCGCGGGCGAGCAGCGTCTTGCCGGTACCCGGAGGACCCACCAGCAGACAACCCCGCGGAATCTTCGCCCCCAGATCCTGATACTTCTTGGGATTGGCCAGGAAGTCCCGAATCTCCTGCATTTCCTCGACGGCCTCGTCCACGCCGGCCACGTCGGTGAACTTCACCTCCGGACGCTCCTCGGTGGCCATCTTCGCCTTCGTGCGTCCGAAGCTCATCTGCGAATTGTTAGCCTTGCTCATCTGATAGAACATCCAGACGAAGAAGACCGTCAGCAGCAGCATCGGCAGATACGACAGCAGGCTGCTCAGAAGGCCGCTCGGCAGCGAAACCTCGTAGCTTATCTCCGGATGCGCAGCCATGAGTTCGCCGAGGGAGTCCTGCCCCACCCACGTGGCGGTGTAATTGCGCTCCTCGCCCAGGTTGGAAGTGGAGAGGGTCTGCGTCGTCACGCGATCGTAGAGCGGCTGGCCATCCGAGCTCTTCTGCACGGAAAGCCCCGCGGAAAGCGCGTTGAAGGCGGTGTTGAAGGCCTCGGCGGCAGCGCCGCCGGCAGTGGTGGCCGGATAGTATTTACCGGTGACGACGTCGTTGCCGGCGTCGAACTTCACCGTGGTCACGCGGCCGTCGTTCACCGCCGTTACGAACTCGCTCGTGATGAGCTGATCGCTGGGCGTGTCGGAATGCTGTCCCCCACCGAAATCGAAGAGCCGCGAAGCCAGGAAAACGCAGATGAGAACGATGAGCACCGCCCAGACGATGGTGGTGCGGGAATTCTGCTGAGGGGGTTTATTGTCCATATGCGTGAATCTCTCTTTTGCCAATGCGCGCTAGCGCCGCTGATAGACCTCGGGTTTGAGTACGCCGATATAAGGCAGGTTGCGATAGCGTTGCGCATAATCGAGCCCGTACCCAACGATGAAGGCGTCGGGGCAGGTGAAGCCGACATAGCGCAAATCGAATGCCTCCTGCTGCTCGGTTTGCTTATGCAACAGCACGGCCGTCTCCAAGGAAGCGGGGCGACGCGATTGAAGGGTGCGGAGGAGCGATCGCAAGGTAAGGCCGCTGTCGTAGATGTCCTCGAGAAGGAGGACGTCTCGACCTTCGATGGCAGACGAGAGGTCCTTCTCCATGCGCACGACCCCGGAGCTTTCGGTTTCGTCGCCATAGCTGGAAACCGCCAGGTAATCCATCTCCAAGGACAGGTCGATGGCGCGGCACAAATCCGACATGAAGATGGCGGCGCCCCGCAGCACCGAGACGACTACGAGATCCCGATCGGCGTAATCCTCCGTTATCTGCAGCCCCATCTGCTCGATGCGCGTACGAAGGTCCTCCTCGGAGAAGAGAACGGTCTCGATATCCTCGTGCACGGGCTTCCGCCTTGCCTTCCGCTTCCAGGTCCGCAATGCCGCAGAGCAAGCGGCGGCGGACCCCTTTGTTGCCTAGCTGTCCGAGTTTAGCAAAACGAGCGTCCCCTCGCATTGCAACTGGGTAACGTTCACGGTATTAGCGAGGGTTGCTCGCAGAGCAGGATGAAGTCCGCCGGGCTTACGCCGGGTCGAGTCTCGCGCGGGCAACCAGAGGCTACCCGCGTCAACGTAGCGCATCCGCAGACGGAGCTGCGGGACACGGGCGCCGCTAGGCGCTGGTCGGCGCGGGGCGTCGCTCCTCGGCGAAGCTGGCCATCATCGTGCAGGCCACTATCAGCACGGCACCTGCGATGCCCATGCCCTCGAGGACCTCGCCGAGCGCCACGGCGCTGATGGCGGCGGTGAAGACGGGTTCGGTGCAGAGGACCACCGACACGGTGGCGCTCGGGATATTCGACAGCGCCAGGTTCTGCAGGAAGAAGGCGAGCGCAGTGCCCACCAGGCCCAGGAATACGATGGCGGCCCAGCTGGCGGCAGGCGCGGCGGAGAAATCCGGCACGGGCTCGAACGCGAGGGCGGCGATAAGCGCCACCGCGAACGTGCAGCCGATCTGGGCGGTGCTCATGGCAAAGGCGTCCACCTCGCCCAGCCCGCGCTCGCCGAGCACCAGCGATGCCGCCAAGCAGGCGCTGCTAGCCAGGCCCAGAAGCTCGCCCCAGCCGAAGGTGAGCGCGCCGCCGTTGCAGCACAGCAGATAGAGACCGGCGATGACGGCGCCCTGCAGCAGCACGGTGCCCTTGCCGAATTTCCTGCCCGTGACCACCAGCGAGAGCACCGGCGTGAACAGCATGGGCAGCGCCACGAAGAAGCCGGCGTTGGTCGCACTCGTCATGTTCACCGCCAAACTGCAGGTGAGATACGTTGCGGCCATGCACAGACTCGAGGGCAGCCAAGCCCTCAGACGGGCGCGGCGCAGGGAGGGAAGGACCTTGCGGCCGAAAACCAACAAAAAGACGACCGTGGCGAGGCCGAATCGCAGCGCGGCGCACCACATGGGGCTCACACCCTCGTACGCAATCTTCATGAGCACGTTGCCCAGCCCGTAGATCGTAGTCGTCGCCACGACGATGAGGATGAACATCGCATGCTTGCTCTTCTGCATATCCGGCCTCCTTCGCTTATCCGGGCGCACGCTTATCCAAACGGGGGCTTCTCCTCGTTTGCGCCTTCTGTTTCGTTGCCGTCCGAAGTCCTTCGGGCGCCTTGCATACTACGGACATGCGATGTAAAAGTAAATTTAGAGTGTTTAATGTTTGATAAAGTACTACTTGTATAGTGTCTGACAAGGGGAAATCGCGAAAAGGGGCCGATTCGATGAACACGAAGTATGAAGCGTTCGTGAAGTCCGCCGAAACGGGAAGCTTCAAGCAGACCGCGGAGGACCTGGGCTACACCCAGGCAGGCATCAGCTACCTGGTGAGCTCGCTCGAGTCCGAGATGGGCACCTCGCTGTTCATCCGCGAGCATTCCGGCGTGCGTCTGACCCCCGACGGGCAGGCATTGCTTCCCTGGGTGCAGGACGTGGTGAACAGCGAGCGGGCCCTGCAGACCCGCCTC
>CAJOOG010000068.1 GCA_905236045.1 uncultured Denitrobacterium sp. | reverse complement strand
GCGGCGGGCGCGAGCGGCCTCCGCGCGGATGTCCTCGGCGTCGTCCATGACGCCCTGGGTGTACTCCTGCACGCTATCGTTGGCCTTCAGGATTCCGGCCACGCCCTTCACGCAGATGTTGCGCACGTTCTCGCTCTTGGAGGCCGCGCGGGCGACGCCCGTCGCCACCATACCACCTGCGAACAGGCCGATTTTCGTCCAAATACCCATGATGAATTCCTTTCGCCTTGTTTTCCATCGTCGCGGCAAGCATCGCCGACGTCTGGGGATGCTTCGAGTTAACCAGCTTAGGGCCTACCTAATCAACCCCGAAAGGGCGTACCCTACCCCGAAAAGACGCATTTCGGGACTATTCGGCAAAATGTAGCCATGCCTACCACGATAAGGTTCACCAAACATGAAATACCTGTTCAGACGTTGTTTTTCGGAAACGTCCGCCGTGCGGGGAGAAAGCTCTCGCGCGCCTTTCGAAGCACCGAGCGCGCGCACCATTCACCGCCCGTGCCCTTTTCCCCTTTCCGCTCTTTGCCTACAATAGGCCCGAATTGCTTCCCGACGAAAGAGGTCCCCTATGGCGCTCATCCTGCATGAATCCGCGGAGATGTATCTCGAGACCATCCATATCCTCCACGAGGAGAAAGGGCGCGTGCGCTCCGTCGACATCGCCCAGCGCATGGGCTATTCGAAGCCCACGATAAGCGAATGGATGGGCAAGCTGCGCGATGCGGGATATGTGCAAGTCGACAGCTCCGGCGGGATTTCCCTCACCGAGAAGGGCGAGGAAGTGGCCAACCATATCTACGAGCGCCATGTCGCGCTGACGAGCTTCTTCGAGAAGATCGGCGTGAGCTCCCAGACCGCCGAAGACGATGCCTGCCGCGTGGAGCACTACATATCCGACGAGACCTTCAACGCCATCAAGGCACACCTCGATACGCTCGACTGACCCCCGACCGATCCCCGCCGCCCATCCGCAGACCAGCTGCGCGCCCGCGCACGCCCGAGTGCCCGAGCGCGACCAAGGAGAACCGCATGCCGAAGACCGGCATCCTGCTCATCAACACGGGCACGCCCGCCAATCCCACTGAAGAGGCCATCCGCATCTACCTCGAGGAGATGCTCTCCGACCGCATGCTCGTAGACTGCCCGCCTTTCATCTGGAAGCGCGTGCTGAAGCATGCGATACTGCCCAAGCGCCCGGCGAAGACCAGACCCTTCTACGAGAGCTTCTGGACGCCGGAGGGCTCGCCGTTCATGCTGACCTCCTTCGCGCAGCGCGATCTCGTCGAGCGGAAGCTGAGCGAGGATGCCGCGCAGGGCCTCGTCGTGGAACTCGCGATGCGCTACGGCAGCCCCTCCATCATGTCCGGTCTGCAGGCGCTGCGGAATGCGAGATGCGAGCGCATCGTGGCCGTGCCGCTCTATCCCCAGTATGTGAGGGTCTGCGCAGGCACGTGCCTGGCCAAGGTGCGCGAGTGTCTGGCGGAGCTGGCCGAAGGGGGATGGGAGCCGAAGCTGGAGGAAGTAGGCGATTTCTGGCAGCAGCCCGCCTACCTGGACGCGTTAGCCGACTCTATCCGCCGCACCTGGGACCCCGCCGCACGGACGGAGCGGGGCGCCGAGGAGCACCTCGTCTTCAGCTGGCATTCCACGCTTATGGCCGACATAACAGCGGGCGACCCCTATCGCGAGCAGAACGAGAGCACGGCGCAAGCCGTGGCACGACGTCTGGGCTTGGAAGAGGGCGCATGGTCGATCTCCTACCAATCCCGCTTCGACGGCCGCAAATGGCTGCAGCCTTTCACCGGCGACCACTTGGCCGAGCTGGCGGAGGCGGGCATACGCGACCTCGCCATCATCTGCCCGGGGTTCGTGGCGGATAACATCGAGACCTGCGTGGAGGTGTCCCAGCAGTTGCGCGACGCGTTCCTGCAGGCCGCCGGTCCCGAGGCCCGTTTCACCTACATTCCGGCGCTCAACGAGAGCGACCTGCTCGCAGAGGCCGTTTGCGCGGAGATACGCAAGCGGCTCTGAGCGGTCCTTCCGCCCCGGCGAGCGGTGGAGCGGGCGCCGAACCGCCCCGAATCGCGAACGACTTTCATCCTTTGCGGAATGGGGCTTGCATCCGTAGTTAGGTTCGCCTAATATCTCTCCGCGAGTTAGGGTATTCTAACTCGAACGCGACGACGAAAGACAGGCTATGAGCGAAGAAGAAGCCGAGCAGGCACGCAGGCTGTTCAGCGAGAAGATCGTGCATAACTGCGCCCCTACCCTCGCGGCGCTCAAGCCCGCCGGGCTCTTCACCGTGCACTTCGCCGAGGCTCGCTCCTGCTCCGCCTGCGAAGAGGAACGCTGCAACCGGCTTTGCCGCGCGGGCCTGGCCCACGCCCTGCATGCCGCCCGCGAGCAGCTCGAGCAGGCCGGCGTGGAAGTGCGCATCCTGGCATTGCGCCCCGGCAATGCGCTCGTGCTGGTCTATCGCCCCTCGCTCGTCGATCGCGTGCTCGCGAACGCGCGTACGGCAGCCTACCTGCGGGGTTTGCGCTACGACACCACCTCGCAGCGCAACTGCATCGACGAGGTGGCCCGGCGCATCCGCGCCTGCGACAAGGCCGAGGGGACGAAGCACTCCGCCTTCCCGCACGAGATCGGCTTCCTGCTGGGCTATCCGCACGACGACGTGGTCGCCTTCATCGAAGGCGGGCAGGATTGCCTCTGCACGGGATGCTGGAAGGTCTTCGGCGACGAGTGCTCCGCGCAGACCTGCTTCGACACATACAGACGCTGCGTCCGCAAGATGGATACGATGCACGCCGCCGGCATGAGCCTGGCCGCGCTGGCGCACCCTATCCCGATCGCGTCGTAGGGCAACCAAGGTATCGGTTTCCGAACAAAGGAGATGAATATGAGCAAAGTAGCAGTCGTTTTCTGGAGCGGCACGGGCAACACCCAGGCCATGGCCGACCTCGTGGCCGAAGGCGCCCGCGAGGCCGGAGCGGAGGTCGACGTCATCGGGGCGGGAGATTTCGACTCCGACAAGCTCGGCGCCTACGACGCCGTGGCCTTCGGCTGTCCCGCCATGGGCGACGAGGAGCTCGAGGACGTCGAATTCGAGCCGATGTACGACGAGGTCGAACCGGCGCTCGGCGACAAGAAGGTCGTGCTGTTCGGCAGCTTCGACTGGAACGACGGAGAGTGGATGGACATTTGGCGCGAACGTGCGGAAGGGGCCGGCGTGAACGTAATCACCACCGTCATCGCACGAGATCACCCCGACGGCGAAGCCGAGAACGCCTGCCGCGACGCGGGCGCGCAACTGGCCTGAGGCCGGCCATGCTGTTCCCGCGAAGCCTGTTGCGCAGGCTGGAGCGCAGAATCGCCTGAGACGTTCGAACGCCCGCCGTGAGGCGGGCGTTTTTGCATGCGGCCCCACGTTCCACGTGGCCTTGTCCCCTTTCTGTGAACCGCTTGCACGGGGGGTCCCCCTTGCCTACCATAGCCAATACTTAGTTAATCAAACTATTTTCGAACGCCACGACGAAAGGACAGGACCATGGCAACCATCGACGTCATCAAGGAAGTGCTCAACTCCAACCTCGACATCGACCCGGAGAACGTCACCCCGGAAAGCACGCTCGAGTCCCTCGACATCGACAGCCTGGACATGGTGGAGCTCGTCTGCGACATCGAGGAGAAGCTCGATGTCGAATTCGGCGAGCCGGAGGGCCTCGCGACCATCGGGGACATGGTCGACTACATCGACAACCTCTAAGCCCCGCTCCGATGAGAACGCGCATAACCGAGCTGCTGGGCATCGAGGTGCCCATCATCCAGGGCGCCATGGCCCGCATCGCCGATGCCAGCTTGGCCTCCGCCGTAAGCGAGGCCGGCGGCTTGGGCATCATCGCCTGCGGCGGAGCACCCCTCGACTGGGTGCGCTCCCAGGTAGAAGAGGCCCGCAGGCGCACGAATAAGCCTATCGGCGCCAACGTCATGCTCATGGACCCCAACGCCGAGGCACTGGCCTCCCTGCTCGCCGAGTTGCGGGTGGAGGTCATCACCACGGGGGCCGGCAGCCCCTCCCCCTTCATCGAGATGTGGAAGCAAGCCGGCATCAAAGTGGTGCCCGTCGTCGCCAGCACCGCCCTCGCACGACGCATGGAGCGCCTGGGGGCGGATGCCGTGGTGGCGGAAGGCACCGAATCGGGCGGACATGTGGGGGAACTCACCACCATGGCGCTGATTCCCGCAGTATGCGAGGCTGTCTCCATCCCCGTCATCGGGGCGGGCGGCATCGCGGACGGCCGTGGCATGGCCGCGGCTTTCGCCTTGGGCGCGGAAGGCGTCCAATGCGGCACGCGCTTCCTCACCGTGGAGGAGTGCACCGTCTCCGAGGCCTACAAGGAGAAGATCCTGCACGCGAAAGATGCCGACACCGTGGTGACGGGCCGCGGAAGCGGACACCCGGTACGCTGTCTGAAGAACAAGTTCGCACGCAAGGTGCGCCGTCTCGAGACGGACCCGGCCGCCGCCGACGAACTCGAGCAGATGTATCTGGGCAGCCTGCGCCGCGCCGTGGAGGGAGACGTGGAAGACGGCACCATCATGGCAGGGCAGGTGGCAGCCCTGGTGTCGCAGCGCAAAACCGCCGCCGAGGTCATCGAGCACATGGTCTTTCAGGCCGAGGGCATCTGCGGACGCAGCCTAGAGCAGATGGCCGCGGACAGCGCAGCCCGCTCGACCCTCGCCTGAGGACCGTTTGAAGAGGGAAGGAACAACATGCAGGAGAGCTCAATCGCGCGTGCGGCCATCGTAACCGGATCGAGCCGCGGCATCGGGGCCGCCGTCGCACGTAAGCTGGCCTCGCAGGGCTTCAACATCTGCGTGAACTGCCCCGCGCAGGAGATGCTACCCGACGCTTCACGGCTCGCCGTGAAGCTCGAAGCCGACTTCTCCGTAAAGGCCATCCCCGTCGCAGCAGACGTCACGCAATTCGACCAGGTACAGACGATGGTCGCCTCCGCCCTGGAGGCCTTCGGGCGCGTGGACGTGCTCGTGAACAACGCCGGCATCACCCGCGACGGCCTCATCATGCGCATGCCCGAAGAGGACTTCGACAGCGTAATCGCCGTAAATCTGAAGGGCGCCTTCAACTGCTGCAAAGCCGTGGTGCGCCCCATGATGAAGCAGCGCTACGGCCGCATCGTGAGCCTCTCGAGCGTGGTGGGCGTCTTCGGCAACGCCGGCCAGGCCAACTACTCCGCCAGCAAGGCGGGTATCATCGGGCTCACGAAGTCGCTCGCCAAGGAGCTCGCAAGCCGCGGAATCACCGTGAACGCCGTGGCTCCCGGTTTCATCGAGACCCCGATGACCGATGCCCTCACCGACAAGCAGCGCCAGGCCATCATCGAGCGCATCGGGAGCGGACGCTTGGGCCAGCCCGAGGATGTGGCGCATCTGGTGGCGTTTTTGGCCGCCGAAGAATCGAGTTACATCACCGGACAAGTGGTGTGCGTAGACGGAGGTCTATCCGAATGAGCCAGAACAGCGAAACCCGCCGCCCGGACGGAACCCACCGCGTCGCCATCACCGGCATGGGGGCCATCAGCCCCGCCGGCGTGGGCGTCGATGCGCTGTGGAACGCGGTCATGGGTCGGCAGTGCTGCATCTCCCGCATCGAGCGCTTCGATACGAGCGAAGGCTACAGCGCGCGCAACGCAGGCGAGGTCCGCCACTTCGAGGCCGGCGAGCACGGCATCACGAAGAAGGAGGCGCACCGCTTCGAGCGCTTCGTGCAATATGCCATCGTGGCCGCCGACGAGGCCGTGGCCCAAAGCGGGTTGAACATGGAAGAGGAGGATGCGACCCGGATAGGAGTCGTCATCGGCACCGGAATCGGCGGCATCGACGAGCTCCAGAAGGGCTTCCACACCCTCGACACCAAGGGCCCCAAACGCGTGAGCCCCCTTTTCATCCCCACTATGATCGGCAACATCGCCGCCGGCAACCTAGCGATTCGCTATGGCATGAAAGGCGAATGCCTGGACATCACCACAGCCTGCTCGACCGGCGCCAACAGCATCGGATGCGCCCTGCGCGACATCCGCCACGGCTACATCGACGCGGCGCTCGCAGGGGGCACGGAGGAATCCGTCAACCCGATCTGCATAGCCGGTTTCGGCAACCTGGGGGCCCTCTCCAAAGAGGAGGACCCCACGCAGGCGAGCCTGCCCTTCGACCTTCGCCGCGCCGGATTCGTCGCAGGCGAGGGCGCCGGCGCCTTGATGCTGGAGTCCTTCGAGCACGCACAGACCCGCGGTGCGCGAATCCTGGCGGAGATCACGGGGTACGGGAGCACCGGCGACGCCTACCACATGACGGCGCCCTCCCCCGATGGGGAAGGCATCGCCCGCGCCATGCGCGACGCGCTTGAGGAAGGCGGCTTCGCCCCCGCCGACCTGGGGCATCTGAACGCGCACGGCACCGGCACACCCGCCAACGACAAGACCGAGTCCCTGGCGCTGCGCATGCTGTGCGGCGAAAAAACCGCAAGCCAGGTACCCGTCTGCGCGGTGAAAGGCACGACAGGCCACATGTTGGGTGCAGCCGGCGCCATCGAGGCCATCGTATGCGCCCTCTCCGTGGCCAACGACTGCGTACCCCCCACGACAGGCTATGCCCAGCCCGACCCCGAGGCTCCCGCGCACGTGCTCACCGAGCCGCTCTACGACTACCCGCAGAAGGTGGCTCTGTCCACGTCGCTGGGCTTCGGCGGCCACAACGCCGCGCTCGCCATCTCCCCCTACCGCATCTGAAGGAGCACCTGTGCCGAACATCGAGCCTCCCTTGCTCAACCAGGGTTACTACACCTATGCCGCTCCCGCAGCCGACGCGGAAGGGCAGGATCGCGCGGAGGTCCTCTATGGCTTGGACCGCATCTCCGAAGAGGCCGGCACCCGCATCCCCCATGCGCTGGTACTCGTGCATGGCAAAGACGCCCGCCGCATGCTGCAAGACGTGGCGCAAGCGGGGATGAAGCCCTACGGGGTCTTCACCGACGACCACCCCTCCCCTGCCTACCTGCGCGTCTGCGCTGGAAAGGTGCGCCTCGGCGAGAAGGCGACCGGCGCCCTTTGGGCGAACGCTCATGCCGTGCTCCAGGCCGCCGAACAATGCCATGCCAGCGTCGTGCTCTTGTGCGACGAGGCGCTGCCGTTGGCCAAGGTGGACTCCTTCCTGGCCATCTGCAAGGCACGCGGCATCTCCGTCTACGAAGTGGCCCAGCCCGATCAGAGCTACATGGCCTGGCGCCTGTGCGAGACCGATAGGGAGCCCGCCGACGAGGGGGACTGGCTCACCTGCCGCAAGTGCAAACTCTCCTTCAGCGAGCGTTCGCTTGCGAAAAGCTACTACCAATGCCCCTCGTGCGGCACCTATTTCCGGCTTTCCTCCGACCAGCGCATCAACGACCTGCTCGATTTGAACAGCTTCGAGGAATGGGACATCGACCTGCCGGAGGACGACCCGCTCGATTTCCCCGGCTATCGGGAGAAGCTCGAAAAGCAGCGAGAGAAGACGGGGCTGCGGGAGGCCGTCCGCACGGGACAAGGCCGGATAGCGGGCCTCGAATGCGCCTTCGCCGTGATGGAGGCCGGCTTCTTCATGGGGAGCATGGGCCACGTCGTCGGCGAGAAGATCGCCAGGCTCTTCGACCGCGCGACCGCGAAGGGCCTGCCCGCCATCGTCTTCTGCGCAAGCGGCGGGGCACGCATGCAAGAGGGGCTCGTCTCGCTCATGCAAATGGCGAAAGTCAGCTGCGCCGTGGAACGCCATTCCCACGCCGGCTTGCTCTATGTTTCCATGATCACCGACCCCACGACCGGCGGCGTGACGGCGTCTTTCGCCACACAGGGCGACATCATCATCGCCGAGCCGCACGCGCAGCTGGGATTTGCCGGCAAGCGCGTGATCCAGGACACCATCCGCCAGGAGCTGCCCGAGGACTTCCAAACTGCGGAGTTCGCCCTTAAGCACGGCCTCATCGACGCCATCGTGCCGCGCGACCGCCTTCGCATCACCCTCGCGCATCTGCTGGCCATGCACCGCGCCACGACACGCAAGACCTCCCCCGGCCAAACCGATGACATCATGACCTACGACAGCGTGAACAGGACGCTGGAGACCGGGCGCAAAACCTACAACCACGTGACCTTCGGCCGCGAACCCTACGAGCCCGTCAAAGGGGAAGAGGAAGAGGGCCTGCTCGATGCCCTGCGAGCGAGCATCGCACGATGGGGAGCCAGCGCAACGGCGCAGCGCACGGCCGTCGAGTTCAGCGACGGAGCGCCTCTCTACTCCAAGCAAGCCCCCATCGCCGCCGACGACGGTCCGAACAGCGCATGGGAAAGCGTGCGGATCGCCCGCAACACGCATCGACCCACCTCCTTGCGCTATATCCGCGAGATGCTCGACGGCTTCATAGAGCTTCACGGCGACCGCATGTTCGCCGATGACGAAGCCATCGTGGGCGGCATAGGCTGGCTGGGCGGACAAGTGGTAACGGTCATCGCGCAGGAGAAGGGCGAGACCCTGCAGGAGCGCATACGCCGCAACTTCGGCTGCCCGCAACCCGAAGGCTATCGCAAGAGCCTGCGCCTGATGCGCCAGGCGGAGAAGTTCGGCCGACCCATAGTATGCCTGGTGGATACACAGGGGGCCTTCTGCGGAGCCGAGGCCGAAGAGCGGGGACAGGGCAATGCCATAGCCGAGAACCTGCAGGCCATGGCTGGGCTGAAGGTGCCCGTGGTGAGCGTGCTGCTCGGCGAGGGAGGTTCGGGCGGAGCGCTCGCGCTGGCCGTGAGCAATCGGGTCGCCATGCAACAGCATTCCGTGTATTCGGTCCTCTCCCCCGAAGGCTTCGCCAGCATCCTGTGGAAGGACCGCTCGCGAGCCCCCGAGGCGGCGGCGGCCATGCGGATGAACGCCGAGCAGATCTACGAGATGGGCATCATAGACGCGGTTCTCCCCGAGGGGAAGAGCTATGCGCACGAGAATCCCGAAGAGGCCGTGAAGCAGGTGAGGGCCTATTTGCGCCATCAGCTGGCCGAGCTCGCCAACCTGAGCCCGAAAGAGCTGGTGGAGCAGCGGCAGGCCCGCTTCGCCGCCTTCTAATGTAGCGCGAGGGCGGCGGGCGCGGCTGCAGCTGCGTGGCGCGAGGCGCTAGAGCATCGGCGCGATGCTGGTGTAATGCAGGAAGATGCCCTGCTCGCCCAACTGCGCGATTTCCTCGGCCGTCGCCAGGCGGAAGCCCTGCACCTCTTCTTCTTGCACGCGCACGTCCTGCGAATCGAAGTCGAGCACGAAGCGATAGACGTCCATGAAGTAGTTGTTCTGCTCTGCAGGCGTCTCGCGTTTGTACGACCAGGCCACTTCTCCGGGGACTTCGGACACGTCGAGGCCCACCTCTTCGCGAATCTCGCGCACGATGGCCTGCCGAGGCGTCTCTCCTGCCAGCACCCCTCCGCCGGGAAACTCCCACCATCCGGCGCCCCAAGGCTTGTCTTCCTTGCGCTGGGTTATCAGGTAGCGTCCGTCGGAAGCCTGCACGGCCCCGATGACCGAGATATGGAACTCCCCCGGCTTCATCGACCAGTCGTCGCGGACCATCGTGCGCCCCGTAAGGCGGCGATTCTCGTCGTAGATATCCCAGATTTCCATAGCGCGTGGCCTTTCTGCCCTGCCGGTCCTGCTCGGTTTCGCCGTTGCACGACCTCGCGCGGGGCCCTCGTGTGGCGGCACTCGTGCGCGGCCTCGTTAGGCGTGGCCCGACATCTTGTCTCGTTGGATTATACGGGAGCGCATTCGCTCTGGCGCCCGCGCCCGCAATTCGCTATGGTTTTCAACGAACTCGATACACGATCGCATCGCATGGGAAACTTCGAGGCGCGAGGGGGAAGAGCAGGCATGGAAAGCCGGGTGCCGCTGACGGCAGAGAAACACCGCGCGGGATGCAACTGCGCTCAAGCAGTGCTGTGCACCTACGCCAACCGAATCGGCGTCGACGAGGAAACCGCCTTCCGCATGGGCGCGGGCCTGGGACTGGGCATGGGGGGCATGGAGGGCACCTGCGGCGCACTTACCGCGGCCTGCATCCTCGTCGGAGCCGCCTGCACGGCGAGCGCGGAGAACCCCTCCGGCAAGGCTGCGAGCCACCGCACGACCCGCAACCTGGTCGCCGATTTCGCCGAGAGGGCGGGCGCCACGCAATGTCGCCAACTGAAAGGCCGCGATACCGGCGTCGCGCTCTGCAGCTGCCCGGACTGCATCCGCATAGCCGCCGAACTCGTCGAGCAGCACGTCTTCTCGTAGACCGCCCGATGACGCAATCCCGTCGCACGGGACTTACGGGCGCCTGTATACTCTTCAATACGAACCCCGGAGAGAGGCAGAGATGGAGACGTCGGCGGACGAGCAGACGCGCAAACAGATCGCGCAGCTATGGAATTGGATAGAGAAGACGCCCGCCGAGCGCATGGCGTTCTTCGGCGGAGCAGGCGTGTCCACGGAAAGCGGCATTCCCGATTTCCGCAGCGCCGATGGCCTCTATCGGCAGAAATACGGAAGCACTCCGCCCGAGGAGATGATAAGCCGCAGCTATTTCGACGCACACCCGCAGGAGTTCTTCGACTTCTACTTCGACCGCATGATCGCCCCCGACGCCCGGCCGAATCGCGCACATATCTCGCTGGCCGAACTCGAAGAGCGCGACATCCTCGATTCGGTCGTCACTCAGAATATAGACGGCTTGCATCAGGCGGCCGGCAGCACGCGCGTGCACGAGCTCCATGGCAGCGTCCGGCGCAACTACTGCATGAAGTGCGGACGCTCCTATTCGCTTCCGGGCATGCTGCGTCTGCACGAGGCGGCGCAGGATGGCATCCCACGTTGCGAGTCATGCGGGGCGACGGTGAAGCCCGACGTGGTGCTCTACGAGGAGCCGCTCGACGAGAGCGTGATGGCGGCCGCCCTAGACTCCATTTCGCGTGCGGACCTGCTCCTGGTCGCCGGAACGAGCCTCGTGGTCTACCCCGCCGCCGGGTTCGTCAACTGCTTCAAGGGCGACCATCTCATCATCGTGAACCGCGATCCCACTCCCCGCGACGCGCTGGCAGATTTGCGCATCCGCGCCAACATCGGAGACGTCCTGCAACCGCGCTAGGGCTCTGCGGGATCAGAGGACTGCAGCGCTAGGCTTCGGGCCGCCCTTTCCGCCCGCCGCCCACCTCGTCCGACGGACCCTCCCGGCCGCCGCCCAGCTCGCTTACGAGGATGGCGCCGAAGACCACGGCGAATCCCACAGCGATGCGCACCGTGAGCTCTTCGGCACCTAAAGCCACGCTGAAACCGGCGCCGAAAACGCTCTCGAGCGAAAGCAGTAGTGCAGCAGTCGGGGCGGGGATGTGCTTTTGCCCCACCCCCTGCAGCACGATTGCCACGACCGTGCACATAACGATGAGATACGAAAGCGATGCCCAATCCGAGAGGTCCAAAACACCCCATGTCGGCGGCGTTTCGGTCAGGCAGGCAATCGCCAGGTTAATCGCCCCGACGCCCACGAACTGCATGCCCGTCAGCACGAGCGGGTCGCGACCTTTCGAGTACCGCGCGTAGAGCACGATCTGCAGGGCGTAGAGCACGGCGCAGAGCAGCGTCAGCGCGTCGCCCACATTCACCGAAAGACCCGAATCCAAGCTGATGAGCCCGATGCCCAGCAAAGCGAGCCCCGCAGCGACGAAGCTCCTGGCGGGCGGACGACGCCGG
>CAJOOG010000067.1 GCA_905236045.1 uncultured Denitrobacterium sp. | reverse complement strand
GTGCCGACCGGACACGTCTTCGCATTCGGCCCCGCCGCGCCCGCCGCCGCGCCCGCCCGCCCGCGCGAAAAGCATGTCATCGCCTACGACTGCGGCGCCAAAGACGGCATCCTGGAGAACCTCGTGCGCGCGGGCTGCCGCGTGACGGTCGTGCCCTGGAACACGCCCGCCGCCGACGTTCTCGCCCAAGATCCCGACGGGGTGTTCTTCAGCAATGGACCGGGAGATCCGGATGCGGTCGAGGGCACCTACGCGCAGCTCGCCGACCTGCTCGGGCGCGTGCCCATCTTCGGCATCTGCCTGGGACACCAGATGCTCTCGCTCGCTTGCGCCGCGCAGATGGAGAAGCTGAAGTTCGGGCACCGAGGCGCGAACCATCCCGTCGCGAACCTGCTCACCGGCCGCGTGGAGATAACCAGCCAGAACCACGGCTTCGGCCTGGTCTTCCCAAGCCTTGGCCCCCTTGTGCCCGAGGAATCCGGAGGTTTCGTCGAAATGCCTTCCGACCTGCGCGAATTCGTGCGTGCGGGCGTGGCCCCCGTGGTGCGCAACCCGCGCGTGGGACGCATACGCCTTACCCATGTGAACCTCAACGACGGCACCCCGGAGGGCATCGCATGTCTGGACGCCGCGGCCTTCAGCGTGCAATATCACCCGGAGGCGCAGGCGGGTCCCACCGACGCCCACTACCTCTTCACCGCCTTCATCCGCCTGATGGAGGGTCGGGCGGACTATCTCGACATCGACATCGCCCAGGACCGCCTGGCAGGCTGGCGCTTCGCCGCGTCCGCCGCGCAGGCCCCGGCTGGCCATCCCGCCCCGCAAGCCCCGGTTGCCGCGGAAGGAAAGGAGGCCGCCCATGCCTAAGCGCGAGGACATCAAGCGCATCCTGGTCATCGGCAGCGGGCCCATCGTCATCGGGCAGGCCTGCGAATTCGACTACTCGGGCACGCAGGCCTGCAAGGTCCTGCGTAAGCTCGGATACGAGGTCATCCTGGTCAACAGCAACCCGGCCACCATCATGACGGACCCGAATCTCGCGGCGCGTACTTACGTGGAGCCCATCACCACCGAGGCCATCGAGCAGATTATCGAGCGCGAGCGCCCCGACGCGCTGCTGCCCACGCTCGGCGGTCAGACCGGCCTCAACGCGGCCGTCGACTTGGCGAACAGCGGCGTGCTGGAGCGCTTCGGCGTGGAGATGATCGGCTGCGATCTGGAGGCCATCGAGCGCGGCGAAGATCGAAAGAAATTCAACGAATGCATGGCCAAGCTGGGCATAGAGGTGGCCCGCAGCGGATATGCCTACTCGATCGACGATGCGCTCGCCCTGGCGGGGGAGATCGGCTATCCGCTGGTCCTGCGCCCGAGCTTCACCCTCGGCGGCGCGGGCGGCGGCATCGCGCACGACGAAGCGGAGCTGCGCCTGATAGTCGGCCAGGGCCTGGAGCTCTCGCCGGCGGGGGAGGTGCTGGTCGAGGAGAGCATCGAGGGCTGGAAGGAATTCGAGATGGAGGTCATGCGCGATAAGGCCGGCAACGGCATCATCGTGTGCTCCATCGAGAACTTCGACCCCATGGGCGTCCACACCGGCGACTCCATTACCGTGGCGCCGGCCCAGACCCTCACCGATCTGGAATACCAGCGCATGCGCGTGGCGAGCCTGGCCATTCTGGAGGAGATAGGCGTCGAGACCGGCGGCAGCAACGTGCAGTTCGCCGTCAACCCCGAGAACGGTCGCCTCATCGTCATCGAGATGAATCCGCGCGTCAGCCGCTCTTCGGCGCTCGCCTCCAAGGCCACGGGCTTTCCCATCGCCAAGGCGGCGGCGCAGCTGGCCGTGGGCTTCACCCTCGACGAGATAGTCAACGACATCACCCGCGCCACTCCCGCCTGCTTCGAGCCCTCGATAGACTATTGCGTGGTGAAGGTGCCGCGCTTCGCCTTCGAGAAGTTCAAGGGCGCCGACGACACGCTCTCCACGCGCATGAAGGCCGTGGGCGAGGTGATGGCCATAGGGCGCACCTTCGAGGAGTCGCTCGGCAAGGCGCTGCGCAGCCTGGAGGACGCTCACGCGGGCCTGGGGGCCGACGGCGTGGAGGCGGATGAGGAGAACTTCGACGACCTCGTGCGTCGTCCGACTGCCGAGCGCGTTTTCTACGTGGCCTGGGCGCTGCGCCGCGGCTGGAGCGTGGAGCAGATCTGCGAAGCCACGCGCATAGACGCGTTCTTCGTGAATCGCATGGCGGATGTGGTGCGCGTGCAGGAGAACCTGCGCGGACGCAGCCTCTACGAGCTGGACGCGGATGCCATGCGCCTGCTGAAGACCTACGGCATAAGCGATGCGCAGATCGCGCACCTGACGGGCGCCGTGGAACAGACCGTGCGGGCCTACCGGCGCGGGCTCGGTGTCGTGCCCGTCTTCAAGACCGTCGACACCTGCGCCGCGGAGTTCCCCAGCTCCACGGCCTATCACTACAAGACCTACGAGGCGCAGGAGAGCGAGGTGGCCCCCAAGACCCGTAAACGCGCCATGATCTTGGGCGCGGGCCCCAACCGCATCGGGCAGGGCATCGAGTTCGACTACTGCTGCGTGCATGCCAGCTACGCCCTGCACGACGCGGGATTCGAGACCATCATGGTCAATTGCAATCCGGAGACGGTCTCCACTGACTACGATACCTCCGACAAGCTCTATTTCGAGCCGCTCACCTACGAGGACGTCATGGACATCATCGACGTGGAAGAGCCGGACGGCGTGGTGGTCACGCTCGGCGGGCAGACGCCTTTGAAGCTCGCACGCGCACTCGAGGAGGCGGGGGTGAACATCCTGGGCACCAAGCCCGCCGCGATCGATTTGGCGGAGGACCGCGACCAATTCAGCGCCATCTTGGACGAGCTGGGCATAAGCTATCCGAAGGCCGGCATGGCCAGCACCTTCGAGCAGGCCTGCGCCGTGGCGCACGACATCGGCTTTCCGCTGCTCGTGCGTCCCAGCTACGTTCTGGGCGGGCGCGGGATGGCCATCGTCTACGACCGCGAGCAGCTGGAGAAGTACATGGCGCAGGCGGCGCGCATCTCGCCGGATCACCCCGTCTATCTGGACCGCTTCCTCGAAGACGCGGTGGAGTGCGACATCGACGTGCTCTGCGACGGCGAGGAGGTCTACATCGGCGGCATCCTCGAGCACATCGAGATGGCCGGCATCCATTCCGGCGACAGCGCCTGCTGCATCCCGCCCTTCACCTTCAGCCAGACCATCCAGGCCAAGCTGCGCCGCATCGCGACCGAGCTCGCCCTGCGCCTGGGCGTGCGCGGCCTCATGAACGTGCAGTGTGCGGTAAAGGACAACGTGGTCTACGTCATCGAGGCGAACCCGCGCGCAAGTCGCACCGTGCCGTTCATCTCCAAAGCGACCGGCACACCCCTTGCAAAAGTAGCGGCGCGCGTAATGGCGGGCGAACTGCTATCCGACATGAACCTTCCGC
>CAJOOG010000066.1 GCA_905236045.1 uncultured Denitrobacterium sp. | reverse complement strand
ATGCAAATCAACGCATGCCCGGCGCGGCTGCACATGTGACGAACGCGAGTGGCACTGCGCACCGCAAGCCTTCGGCTCCGGAGGGGATGGCTATGGTTTGCCGGGCGCTACGCCGCGCCGGCCGCTGCGGAAGTGCATGAAGTCGCCGATGAACATATTGTCAAATCAAAAGTTGGTTAAAAGCAAGGTCCAGCTAAGCGGATTGCGCAAGCTCAAGAGGTCAGGAAAGCAGGGTGCTGAAAACTCCGCTCGCCCAGACTATCGCGCCTTTGGTGATGGGAAGTTGTTCAAACGAGTGATATTTTGACAACAGACGCTACAAAGCATTCGAAGACTGTCGCGAGCGGGGAGAAGACGATCGGGAAACCCGATGGAGCCCGCTGCTCGCGATACGCCTGGCTTCACTACCAGAATGGACGTATTTCGCCGTAATGCTAGCTGCATTCAGGGCTTTGCAGGCGACGGAACGCATCATGATCGCTTCCGCCCGCCGCAACCGACATAATCCGCTCGTATTGCGGCAACAGGTGCGTTTGCTGGGTCCCGCGTAGATAGTCCTCAACGGTGAACCTTTCCAGCAGCTCATCGGGTTCCAGGCCCCTTACCTGCGAGTACTCGTCGGAGCAAAGCATCCCCGCAAGCATTTGGCCGTCGTTGTCCTGTATGAGTTCTTGGTACCTTGCGCAATCTTTGCCGTCCCCCTCAAGCAGTATCCTGACCACCCGGAACCTTATATCTGGGTCGCATAGCATGTCCCGCACTCCCACGAGAAAGCGCTTGTTCTCTTCGTAGCTCCTACGCCCCATGCCGAGCAACGACCTCCGACTCAGATTCTCGAATGCCTGGATGCAGTTATCGGTCAAGAGAACGGCCTTATAATAACCCCAGACGCTGCACCTCAGGTCCTTGGCCTCGAACACATCGAAAGGCGTGCCGTCCCTCAACCAGTGTTTGCGAAAATCGCTCTCGTTCATCTGACGTCACCGCTTCTAGCTAGCTATGTGAATCGTCCTGCCCGGCCGGCGCGGCGGTGCTTCTTCATGAAGGCAAGCTTCGCTTCGTCGATCGACTGCTTCCGGTAAGCATGGCATCCTGCGCCGACGCCAACCGCCAACGGCGCCATTGCATAGCCGGCGTATCCGCCGGCCCCTATCATGCCGATAAGCGCCAGGAAGCCGATCGCAACCGCGATGCATATCGCCGCCACCTTCCAGCTACGGGCCTCTGCATCGGCTATAATCCCATCAAGCTCCTGCTTCAGCAAATCATGCCTAGCATCAGCCTCGTTTCCGCAATCGCCGCTGCTCACGTTCCCCCTTCTTCCAAAGTTCTGCCGACTCCTCCGCGAGCCAATACGAGGAGCATCAATAAGGTCTTCGGGCGAGCCTTCAGCATCAAAACCGCACCGCATGAACATGGCTATCGACGGCATGCCGCATCCCAACGCCAGCACGATGAGGAACATGACGTGCAAACAGCCATGCCAGCCCTACCAATGCTCAATGCCAAACGGGACCAGCGCGTCTTTCACCGGTGCCCAGACCCCGGCGACTTCCAGTGCGTTGTCCGCGACGAACAGGAAGGCGAGCGCCGCTGCGAGGGCGATAGCCGCCCGCCCGTGACGGCCCGCCCACTTCGCCACGGCCGGATACACGACGTAGAGGGCGACGAGCCCCAGCACGACAAAGCGCAGCGTGTAGGCGGGGGCTATGCGCCCGTCGAAGTTCAGCCACGCGCCCGAGTAGTCCCAGGGAACGTAGCCCATCGCCGCCTCGCACACGTAGCTTCCCGCCAGCTCCACGAGCGCGGTCAGCGCATAGATGCCGACGCACACGACGGCGACCTGAAGCGCGAGGGGCATGCGTGCTGCCAGCCGTCTCCGGACCGGCTCCATCGCGCACACGATGACGAGCCCGCCGACACCGTATATCGGGCACCAGGGCAGCATGAGCGAAGCGCGCAGGTAGAAGCCCCCGAAGGTGAACACGTTATCCACCGTCTCGTATATCCAGCCCGCGCACGAGAAAACAGCGAAGAGGATGACGCTGACACATGCGGTTCTTACGCCCGCAGGCATCTCCGCCAAGCTGTCACTGCCCATTTCGCACCTCCATCCCCGGGTTGCCTGATGACAGCCCACCTGTCGCCCCGACGGCCACCGTCATCACCGTGTCGTCGGCGAGAGTCCGAGCTTCCTCTTGTGCTTGTCGCCGACCGCACCGCCAGCACCCCGGCTCGCCAAATCCTCATCGATCTCACGTTTCCACGATCCCAAAGGCATCGGGGCACCCGCGCGCATCGCAACCGTTGCCGCGCACCGCGCCCTGTGCATCACCTGCGTGCCCGCGCCATCGGCCGCTTACGATGAGGTCTGTACGCGTCAACAAGATCCGATAGGTCAAACGCCGGTTGACATTCCGCAAAGCGCTCGGATGCGATCGGTCCAAAACCGGTCGCTCCGAGGTCGAGCGCCCGAGTGTCCGGCATGGGTCGCGAACCGCATGCGGCCTTGCTCTCGCGCAGATGCGATTCGCAGCTTCTGACTTGGGGTTGGCTGCCGTTCCTCTTTTCGGTAACGTCATTTCCACATCCTGTTCGACCATTGCAAGAGGGCGTAATAGATGATGAACAGCACGCCAATGCCGATTAGGGCGACTATCAATTCGGGTATCAGCAACAGGCACAGCACGATAAAGAGCATCACGACGCAGAGGCTGATAACAGCAAGGGTCTTGCGGCGTTTGGAGGCATCCGCTTCCCGCAGGGTCCAAATCGCCCATATGACCCCACCCGCCAACGCGAAGTCGAGAATGATGAGCGGGACGCTTTCAATAGACCCAGACATATCCCCACCTCCTTATTCGTCATCAGCAGTAGCTCCAGTAACCCTATCGATTCGGGGCAAAATCATCGTACCGTTTACACTACGGGTCCCCTGCTTCGGCCTGCGGCCATGCGGGACGTTCCGCTCACGGCAGCTCGCAAGGTCGCCGGCTTTGCGCTGTGCGCCCCGTGGGGCACGGCAATCCTGACGCCGCTCCAACCCGCAGGCGGGGGCGCGTGGGCTGCTACGTTGCCTCGGGCAGTCCGCGCACACCGTCACCGATGGCTGGCAGGCGGGGCAAGCAGAGCCGCTCCGCGCTCCATCGCGCAGCCGCCCTTCTCCCGCAGGCCGAACAATCATCCAGTGACAAGATACCCGACTATGCGGGGAGTATCGACTACGCGCCCGCATCGTCCGCCAAATCCAGGAAACGACCGTACTCCCGCACGAACGCGAGCTCGGCGGCGCCGCACGCCCCATGCCTGTTCCTGGCAATGGAGACGACTGCCGCCCCGAAGTCGGGAGCGTCCGCCTCGGCTGCTTCCTCAGGCGTCAAGCTTCGGTCGAGGAGCATCAGAGCGTCGCTCTCGTCCTCCAAGCCGCCGACGGCCATCCCGATGTCGTCGGGTCCGTAGCCGCCCTTCCTGATGCGTTTCACAACGCCCTCGGCCACGTCGACGGTGACGACCGCGGGCACGCGCAGCCCGACTGCGAGCGCCCTCATCTGCTCGACCGCGCATTCGGGGCTGCAGCCGCTCGTCTCGGCGATTCGCTCGACGCCGCAGGGCACGACGAGGCCCTTGTCGCGACTGCCCACGGCATCCTCGGCGAAGGCGACGACGTCGTCCACGTCGATGCCTCGTGTGCGTAGAAGCTGCGCTTGGCCTCGTTGTCGATGCCCATGAGGTCGACGTACTGCGACCACGTCAATTTAACAGACAGCGTCTGTTGTTTTTGGTAGGTGAGGAAGAAGCGCCT
>CAJOOG010000065.1 GCA_905236045.1 uncultured Denitrobacterium sp. | reverse complement strand
TGGGCGGGAGCGCTATAGGGCTCCCCGCCCGCGGCGATGGCCGCCTTGTAGGCACGCTGCTCCAACTCGCGCTGCAAGCGCACGCCTGCAAGCGGGTCCTCCCCCGGCAAATCCGCCGGGTCCACGTTGACCAGCAGGGCCGCATTGGCATTGCGCCCGTCGCGCGCATGCTCGCTCATCCCATTCGTGACCACGCCGCCGGGCTCGCTCGCCGCCGCGACCACCGTGCCGCCAGGGCACATGCAGAAAGTGTAGGCGCTGCGGCGCTCGTCCACATGCACCGCCATCTTGTAGTCGGCGGCGCGGTCACGCAGCGCCGGGTGCGAGGCTTCTTCGCCCCACTGCCCTCGGTTGATCAGCTGTTGGGGATGCTCGATGCGCACGCCCATGGCAAAGGGCTTCCGCTCGAGCTCGACGCCCCTGTCCTTCAGCATCTCGAAAGTATCGCGCGCGGAATGCCCCAGCGCCAGCGCCAGATGCCGCACGGGTTGCTCCTGCGTCCCGTCGGGACCCTCGAGCAAGGCGCCTCGAAGCCGTCCTCCCTCGAAGAGCAGATCCGCCAGCCTCGTCCGGAAACGCACTTCCCCGCCCAGCGCGATTATCTGCTCGCGCAAGGAACGCACGACGCCGGGCAGAAGGTCGCTGCCGATATGCGGCTTAGCCTCCCAGAGAATCTCCTGCGGGGCGCCCGCATCGGCAAACCAGCGCAGAACGTAAGGGGCGAAACGGTGCTTCGTGCCCGTGTTCAGCTTGCCGTCCGAGAACGTTCCCGCTCCCCCCTCGCCGAACTGGACGTTGGACGAAGGATCCAAAGCCCCGCCCGCGTTGAAGGCGGCAATCGCCTGCATGCGATCCTCCACCGCCTCGCCGCGCTCCACCAGCAGGGGTCTCGCCCCCGCACGTGCCAGGTACAGGGCGCAGAACAGCCCCGCGGGGCCGGCGCCCACCACTAGCGGGCGCACCTCCCGCTGCCCCACTTGCACGATCTCCAGCTCGGGCAAAGGGGCGAAAGTCGCGGCCCGCCCCTTCTCCACGGCCTCTTGCTCGACCCGAGAATCCGCGAGTTCGACGGCGGCATTCACAACGAAGTGGACATCGGACTTCCTGCGGGCGTCGATGCTGCAGCGCACGACTTCCGCGCTGTGCACTACGGCAGAATCGACGCCCAGCTTCCCCGCCACGGCATCGAGCAGGGAACCCTCGGTCTGCTTGTCGCCCCCACGAGCCACCCGCTGCGCTTCCAAGGGCAGGCGCACGTTCACCACGCGGATCATTCGGCTCGACCTTCCGCCCGGGCCGCTCGGTCCTTAGACGCCCGCTGCGCGGCGGCCCGGCCTGCAACCATACCGCTCGCCCAGGCCCAATGCAGGTTGTATCCGCCGCAGGGCCCGTCCACATCCACCGCTTCGCCTGCGGCGAAAAGCGCTTCCGCCCCTTGGGCCTCCATCGTGTGGGGGTCCAGATGCTCCACGCGCACACCGCCCCGCTGCACTTGCGCCAGCTTGCGGTCGCCGATGCCCCGCACGGTCAGCGGGAACGCATGCCAGAATCGCTCGAAGACCGCCAGGTCGCCTTCCCTCGGGACGTCCTGCTCGTCCAAGCCCGCCGCCCGCAGCACGACGCGGGTGACTTGCGGCAGCAGCATACCGGTCGTGAATTCCAGCCACGTGCGCGGCTCCATCTGCTTCAAACGCTTCGAGAGGAACGACAGGCTCTCCGCGTGCTTCATCGTCGGGGCGAAGTCCACCGAGATCTCCTCGCCCGGCTTCACCAGTCGCGAGAGGTTGAAGGCGCAGATGCCCGAGATGCCATAGGTGCGGAAAGTCAGCTCGCCCTCCTCGCGCACATCGTCGGCCGTCAACGCGCATTTCACGCGAATCTTGTCGAGCCCGCGCAGAGGCTGCGCGTCACAGGCCAGCGGCGCGAGGATGGGACACGCGGGGACGACTTCGACGGATCTCGGGAGGAACTCCTCTCCGAGCCCGCCGCCCGTGCACACCAGCAGCGTGCGGGCGCGTAGCTTGCCTCCTCCTTCGAAGGAGAGCGTCCAGGCGCTCGCATTGCGGCGCACGAAGGCAACGCGCTTCCCGCAGCGCAGCTCCACATCGAGCTTGCGCAGCTCGCGCAAGAGCGCCTCGATGACCGCCGTCGCCTTGTTGGGCAGCGGGTAGAGACGGCCCTGCGCCTCCTCGCGCAGCATGATGCCGCAGCTGCCGAGGAAGGCCGGCACCTGCTTGGGGTGGCAGCGCAAAAACACGCGCCGGACGAAATCGGGGTTGCGGTAATCCCCGGGGTGCACTTTGCTGTTCGATATGTTGCAACGGCCATCGCCGGTAGGCCGGATGGTCTCGGCCACCCGCTCTCGCGCTTCCACGACCACGGGGCGCACGCCCATGCGCGCTGCTGTTATGGCAGCCGCCAGCCCCGCGGGGCCGCCACCGACGATGGCCAGATCGACGCACTCTGTCTTGCTGGTAACCAAGGATGTCTGCTACAGCTCCGCCTTCCACAGGCCGTGCTTGTTGCAGTACTCGTAGGCCGCCACCGGCTCGTCTCCCGCCGCCAGGGCGAAGGTCGCCTTGGGCTCCTGGGCCGGAGCCAGCGGAGCCACCTGATAGCCCTTGCGAGTTTCCAGCACGATCATCGTGATGAAATGGTCTTCCTCCATGGGGTGGGCCACGCTTCCCACGGCGACATCCACCCGAGAGCCCTCCACCTTCACCACGGGCACGTGCTTCTCCTGCGCCGCGTCCTCGGTGTTGGCCTTCAAGAGCACCATCTTCTCTCCGCAACAGGAAAGCGGCGGCTTGCGGTCGTACGCCTTGATGGCCACATTGCCGCAATGCACGCATTTATAGAATTCCAAAGCCATGAGATCCTCCTTCAAAAGATTCTCTGCAACCGTAAGCCCGATTCTACTCTCTCCCGCGGAATCGGGAACCCGCCACGGAGACGAGTTGTCGGAGTTTCTTGGAAATGCCATCCTCGCCGCGAGAATGAGTGGGTAAAAAACGGAGACCCGTCGCGAGACGAGCCTCCGTTTTCGAACGATTGGCCTGCTTCGCCGCTTCCTCTCCGCAAAGCGGAGGGGCGCTACTCGGCGGGAACCACGCGGGTCACGCCGGGGATGCGCTCCTTCAGGATGCGCTCGATGCCGTTGGCCAGCGTCATCTGACTCATGGGGCATCCTTGACAAGCGCCCTGGAGCTCCACGCTCACCACGCCGCCGTCGTTCACATCGACGAGGCGAACATCGCCGCCATCGGCCTGGAGGCTCGGGCGGATGAGTTCGAGCACCGCCACTACATCATCGCGATTGACCATTGCGTTCTCCTTTTCCCAAACTCTGTTACCGCGGCATGATACCACACGCCCCCGCCACGCCAAACCCTCGTTGCCGTCCCGTAGCCATGCCCGCCTTCCCGCGGCCGCCTCCCGCGCACGCCCGGGCCCCGTTGCGAAACCCTCAGGCGGAGCGGATTGCGCTACAATGCGGGCACGAACTTTGCAGGCAACCGAACTGGCTCGAGGAGGCGTGCCATGAAGGCGTTCATCACATGCAAACGATGCGGGGCCGAGGACTTGGACCTCGCCCGCTACGAGACGCTTCTAGCCCTCTCTTCGGATCTGGCCGTCTTCACGCTGCGCTGCCCCCACTGCCACGCCCGCATTTCGGCGGTTTGCCCCATCCCGCCCGACCTGAAGGCGGAAGTGGCCGAAGCCGCTTCCAAGATGGGCGCGGGAATGGGCGGCGCGCATCCCGCCAGCCGCTAGCCTGCACGCTCCCGCACGATAAGGACCTCCATGCTCAACGACCTCTACCATGCCCTCGACCCCGTGGCCTTCACCGTGGGGCCCTTCTCAGTCCGCTGGTACGGCATCGCCTACCTTCTGGGCTTCGCCTGCGCCGCCCTCATCATCTATCGTGTGGCGAAGAGGTGGCGCATCGACCTGGACGAGGATTCGCTGCTCACCATCATCATTTGCGTCGTCGTGGGCGTCATCCTGGGAGCGCGGCTGGGCTATGTCGTCTTTTACGGCAACGGCTATTTCCTGGAGCACCCGGCGGAGATCCTGGCCTTCAACCAAGGCGGTATGAGCTTCCATGGCGGGCTTTTGGGCGCGCTGCTCGCCGGGGCGGTCGCCTCGCGGCTGCGGCACATTCCCTTCGCGACGCTCGCCGACCTGGGGGCCCTGGCCGCCCCGGCGGGACTCTTCTTCGGGCGCTGCGCCAACTTCGTGAACGGAGAGCTCTGGGGCGCGGTAACCGACCTGCCCTGGGGCGTCGTCTTCGGGGGCAGCGCGGGCACGGCTGCGCGCCATCCGAGCCAGCTCTACGAGGCCCTGCTCGAAGGCGTGTTCATTTTCATCGTGCTCTACGCCCTCTCGCGCAAGGTGCCGCCCCGCCCGCGCGGGACCTTCATCGGAACCTTCTTGGTGCTCTACGGCATCTGCCGTTTCGCCATAGAATTCGTGCGCCAGCCCGACAGCCAGCTCGGTTATCTGCTGGGCACCGACTGGGTGACCATGGGGCAGCTGCTCTCCATCCCGCTCGTGATAGCCGGAATCGCGGTGCTACTCTGGACCGACCGCAAGCGACTGCCGCAAGGAAGCGACCCCGAAGCCATGAAGCAGGAGGCCCGGCAAGAGCAGTAGCGCCGCGCCCGCGGCGGGCGGCCGGGGGCGGCTACTCCTGGCTTTTCAGCGCCAGGGACAGGGGAATGCGGTTCAGGTGCAGCTTGTTCAGCAAGGCCACCAGCAGGTAGCAGCCCAGACCCGAACCCAGATACTCCAGATAGACCGTCATCGGCAGCGAGATGGGGAAATTAGCGTCGTACTTCATCATCGCCAACTCCACCAGCGGATCGAGTGCCCCTAGAATCAGCGGGATGCTCAAAAGCAGCGAGGCCGCCACGCAAATCGTCACCGCCCGCGAGTACAGGCTCGAGACCTCGCCGTTGCTATACCCGAACACCTTCAGCTGAGAGACCGCACGCGAACTGCGCTCCATCACCGTCTTGGACAGCAGGTACACCACGATGAGGAAGATGACCAGCGAGATGAGCGCGATCATCGACATCACCTCTCCCATCGACTCCTCCATCTGCTCGGCCATCTTCGACATGTCCGCGGACGTTATCTCCTGTGCCAACTTCGTCTTGGGGAAATGGAGCTCCTCGTTGCTGACCCAGCCGTTGAAGGCATCGTCGTCATTGTCCAGCAGGCCGTTGAGCGTGGCGCGCGAGAAATAGATGTTCATATCGGTGACGTTGCCGGACACCCCGGAGACCGTGACGGCGTAGGATTCGTCCTCGTATGGGTTGGTCAACTCGAGTCGATCGCCTACGCCGAGGCCCGTCTTCTGCGCGAGGCCCATTCCCAACACCACTCCACCGTTGGAAACATCCACCTCCGGCCAATAGATGCTGTCCTCCTCGATGCCGTAGCAGGTGGCATCGAGCGGGCCCCAACCCCACTTCTTCGGCACCTGCAGCGTGACGGCCTCCAGCTTCTCCGCCTGGTCGACTGCCGCGGCATCCTGCTCGACAATCTCCAGCTCGCTCTTCAACAGATAGACATGTTCCGCCGGCAGGGCCTGCGCGGAGAGCTCGGCGATGTGCTGGACGGCGGGGAGCATCCCCAGGCCGAAGATGAGCAGCAGGCCGGAGAAGGAGATGCCCAAGAACATGGTCAGGAAGCTGCCGGCGTTGTCGATGAGCACGCGCAGGCGGAAACGCGTCCCGAAAGGCCAGGCAGCGGGAAGCGGGATACCCGCCCCCTTGCGCGTATGACGGATCTCGTGGCGCAGGAAGGCCAGAGGCGTAGCCCGCAACTTACGCGCAAGCCCCACCAAGGTAATCAGGAACAGAATGACGAGCGGCACGACCGTTGTCAGGATGAAGGCATCCTGGCTTGGGACGATGCGAAACGGCGGCAAGCTGTAGGAGTTGTAGTACATGCGGCTCCCCCAATTCGCGAAAGCGTCCTGCCCGAACAGGTTGCCCGCCGCAGCCGCCAGCAGCGACACGATCATGGGCAGCGCCATGTAGTGCCGCAACAGCTCGCCTTTGCCGTAACCGGAAGCCAGCAACGTGCCGATGGTAGAGGACTCGCGTTCGATGGTGGCGCCGGTGATGATGACGAACAGCACGGCCATGATGATGATTATCAGATACATGAAGACCTTGTACATCCCCGAATCGCCTTCGACATCATCCGCCACGTACATGATGCCCTGGTTGGCATCCTTGTCGATGAGGTCGGTGATGGAGGCCCCCGAAAGCGAAAGGAGGGCAGCGAGCTGGCCTTCCGCCCGCGTACGGTCCGCGAGGCCGAGGTCTGGGTCGTCGAATTGGAAGACGTAGGTGAAAGTCTCGCCCTCCTCGGCGAGCGCATCGTAGGCTTCCTGGCTGACGATACCCACGCAAAACGTCAAGTCGTCCATGATCAGGCCGGAGTTGGTCTCGAAGAGCGTGGTGTAGTCGGGCAGGGTGACCAGCCCCGACACCGTGAAGGTCCGCCCCGCGAATTCAACGGCATCGCCCACCGACAGCTCGTGGTTGCGCGCGAAGGTGACATCGACGGCCACCTCGTCCGCCGCAGTCGGCAGGCTCCCTTCGTGCACGCACTGGATATCCACATTCGTGCGCTCGGTGTACAGACGCAGGGTGATGTCGTGCTCGAGCTCGATCGGGTCGTCGGGAATGGAGAGCGTCACGTTGCGGCAGAATAGCGGGAAGAGCGTGACGGGGCGGTAGTCGTTCGCGTCCACGCTCTCGTCGCCCAACGCCATGGCGAGTTTGTCGATCCAGCTGAATTCCCCTTTCTCGGCGGCCCTCACCTGCGAATCGGTGAGCTTGCCGTTCACCGTCAGTCGGCCGTCTTCCATATTGGCCTGCTCGGGCAGATCGTCGAGCAGCGTCTGGATGGAATTGGCGGTGGTTAAGAACCCGCCCACGAAGGAGATGGTGAAGGCGATGAGGGCGAAGATGCCTGCGTATTTTCCGAAGCTGTTCTTCAGCTCGCGGGGAATGCGATGGAGAAGCGGGCTCATGGCAGACTACCATTCAAGCGAACGCGCGGACCGGCGGTTCTCGTTGACGTCGTCCTGCACGATGGCGCCCTCGCGCAGGCGCAAGACGCGGTGCGACATTTGCGCGATGACGTCGTTATGCGTGACGATGACCATGGTGACCCCGAATTCTCGGTTCACCTGCTCGAGCACCTCGAGCACTTCGAGCGAGGTCTCGTAGTCGAGCGCGCCGGTGGGCTCGTCGCAGAGGAGCAGGCCGGGGCGTTTGACCAGGGCTCGCGCGATGGCACAGCGCTGCTGCTGGCCGCCGGAGACCTGGCGCGGGAACTTCTTCGCCTGCTCGGCGATGCCCAGACGGACGAGCAGATCGTCCACGTCGAGCGGGTTCTTCGAAAGATGGGCGCACACCTCTATATTCTCGCGGATGGTCAAATCCGGCAGCAGATTGTAGAACTGGAAGACGAAGCCCAGTTCGCGCCGGCGGTAGTCGATAAGCTGGCGCCCCTTCAGCTGGCAGATGTCGGTTCCGCCCACCAAGATCGAGCCATGGTCGGCGAACTCGAGGCCGCCGAGCAGGTTGAGGAAAGTCGACTTGCCGGATCCCGAGGGCCCCAGCAGCACGCAGATTTCCCCGGAGCTGAATGCCGTGTCGATGCCGTCGAGCACATCGACGCGCGCCTGTCCTTCGCCGTAGCTCTTGTAGAGCTTGGCGATGCGGACGTATTCGTTGGCTTCATCCATGGCTGCCTCCGGTGGGTTGGTCGCATGGAATTAGTATAGCCTAACTTCTGCGGAGGCAGAGGGAATTTTACCTGCGCAGGACCGGTCGCGAAACGCGTTCGAGCCGCTCGCGGGTCGCGTGCGGGACCGCCCGCGCTAGGATATGCCCGAAGCCCTCCAAGCGTAGGGGGTCATGCCCATGGTGTCCGAGAAGGCCTTGCTGAACTTCGACGGGTTCGCATAGCCGACCTCGGCAGCCGCCTGCGCTATGGACTGGTCGGGATGATCGCGCAGGATGTCGCAGGCGCGATGGATGCGATAGGCGCGATACCAGGAGTAGATGGGCTGGCCGAAGCATTCCTTGAAGCATTCCTTCAGCTTCGTGGGAGAAACGCCGCAGCTCTCCGCCAGCTCCCCTATCGTAATCGTCCGCGTTATATCGGCGGTCATGAGCATGCGGGCATGTTGGGCCACCGCCATGCGCCGGTCGTGCTGCCCCTCGCGGGGGCTGTATTCGCTCACGAGCTGATCCACGAGCCTGGCGACTTCGGAGTCGTCCCCTATGACGGCAACCCCGCCTTGCGCATCCAGGTAATCGAGCAGGCCGCTCATGCGCTCGTCGCCCACCAGGCGCTCACGGTCCACGAGCACGTAGCTGGCCTTCCCCGGTCTCGAAGGCGTTTGCCCAACAGCTGCCGTCCGCTCCATGGCCGCCTACGCCCCTTGCCTTCGGGCTTCCTTGCCGGACTTCCCCTTCGCGGCCGACTCCATATCCCTTACCATGCGGTCGGCAACCGAGCAGTTGGCCTTGCCGCCGCCGCAGCTGCCGTTCTTCCGAGCGCTGCATCCGTCGCAGCTGCTGCTATTGCCGCTCAGGTAGTTCCACGTCGCACGGAGGCCTGTGACGACTAGAACGCCCGCGATAGCAAGCGTGACCAAAGTACCCAAGGTCATCTCGACCCCCTTTCGCGAAATCATCGTCTCCCCGGAACGGGAACAGTGCAGGGAAACCAGGTTCCTGCTCCGGGGAGACGGGGCCGCGCGGGCAGCCCCGTCTCCTTTGCGTCTCGCCTACGCGAACCTATGCCGCGTCGGCCGCTGCTGCCGCGACGGCCATCTTACCTTCGTCGTCTTTGTACTTGTTCGGACGGAAGAGCAGGTAGATGATGCCCGCGACGAACGCGAGCGCCACGACGGTCCAGATGCCGAACGTCGCCTCTCCGGTAGCGAGACCGCCCAGTTGGAAGACGATCAAGGCGACCACGTAGGCCAAGGAGCACTCATAGCCGATGGCAGCCCAGAACCACTTGCCGCCGTTCATCTCCTTGCGGATGGCGCCCATTGCGGCGAAGCAGGGAGCGCACAGCAGGTTGAAGGCCAGGAAGCTGTAGGCCATGGCCGCCGTGTAGGCGAGCTGCACATTGGCATACCAGCCGAGGCTCTCGACCGGGACGCCGCTGTAGAGCACGCCGAAGGTGCCGACGACGTTCTCCTTGGCGATAAGGCCGGTCACAGCAGCCGCAGCGGACTGCCAGTTGCCCCAACCCAGCGGGACGAAGATCCAAGCCACGGCATTGCCCACGATGGCGAGCAGGCTGTCGTTCTGGTCCTCGACCATGCCGAAGACGCCGTCCACGAAGCCGAAGTTCGACAGGAACCAGACCAGGACGGTCGCCACCAGGATGATGGTGAAGGCCTTCTTCAAGAACGACCAGCAGCGCTCCCACATGCTGCGCAACACGCTGCCTGCGGTGGGAATGTGGTAGGCGGGCAGCTCCATGACGAACGGAGCGGCCTTGCCGCTGAAGGGCTTGGTCTTCTTCAGCATGATGCCCGAGATGAGCACCGATCCGATACCCAGGAAGTAGGCGCTCGGGGCAACCCACCATTCACCGCCGAACACCGCGCCGGCAAACATGGCGATGATGGGCAGCTTGGCACCGCAGGGCATGAAGGTGGTGGTCATGACCGTCATACGGCGGTCGGCCTCGTTTTCGATCGTGCGGCTGGCCATGACACCGGGCACGCCGCAGCCCGTGCCGATGAGCATGGGAATGAAGCTCTTGCCGGACAGGCCGAAGCGACGGAAGATGCGGTCGAGGATGAACGCGATACGGCTCATATAGCCCACGCCCTCGAGCAGGGCCAGGAAGAAGAACAGCACCAGCATCTGCGGCAAGAAGCCTAGAGGCGCTCCAACGCCTGCTACGATGCCATCGAGAACGAAGGCCTGGACAGCATCGTCGACCTTGGCCGACTCCATCGCGTTCTTGACGAGAACCGGGATGCCCGGCACCCAGACGCCGTAATCGTTCGGATCGGGCTCTTCGACCTTCAATGCCTCTTCATAGGCCTCGGCATCGACTTCCACGACCTCGTCTTCGCCGGTCTCGTCGTCGTAGGCATCGTAGCTGCCGACGACCCCGGCGGCCTTAGTCTCCTTGATGAATGTGGCTTGCTCCTCCTCGTAGGCCTCTTGCTCGGACTCCGTCGCATCCTCTCCGGGTTCCTCGGGAGCCTCGAAGCCCGCTTTCTCGGCGGCCGCGACGTAGGCGTCAATGGCGCTGGCGGCGTCCTCCGCCTCGGCAGCGGCGTCTTCGTACTTCTCGCCGCCGCCGACCAGGAACCAGCCGTCGCCGAAGACGCCGTCGTTAGCCCAGTCGGTCGCCCAGGAGCCCACGGTCGTGACCGACACGTAGTACACGAGGAACATCACGAGGATGAAGATGGGCAATGCCAGCCAGCGGTTCGTCACGACCCGGTCGATCTTGTCCGAGATCGATTCGGTGTTGGCCGCATTGCGAGTCAGGCAGCCGTCGATGATCTTGTTGATGTAGTCGTAGCGCTCGTTGACGACGATGCTCTCGGAATCGTCGTCGAATTCCTTCTCGACACCCGCCACGATGTCTTCCACGTCGGGCATGGAGCTCAGGTGCGAGCCGATCTTGCTATCGCGCTCGAACAGCTTCACCGCGAAGAAGCGCTTCGCGGTCGCGGGAACATCGGCGGGCAGCTTCTCCTCGATTTGGCCGAGAGCCGCCTCCACCTTGTCCGCGAAGGCGTGCTCGCGCTTGGGCTCGATCTTGCCCTCGGCCAGCTCGAGCACCTTGGCGACGACGTCGTCGATGCCGGTCTTCTTCAGCGCGGACATCTCCACCACGGGACACCCCATCTTAGCGGAGAGCTCTTCCAGATTGATTTCGTCGCCGTTGTTCTTCACGATGTCCATCATGTTGACGGCGATGACCGTGGGGATGCCCAACTCGATGGCCTGAGTGCTCAAATACAGGTTGCGCTCCAGGTTGCTGCCGTCCACGATGTTGATGATGGCGGCGGCCTTACCGTCTTTGTCGCCATCGATGAGGTAATCGCGGGCGACGGTCTCCTCGAGCGTGTAGGGGGAAAGGCTGTAGATGCCGGGCAGGTCGACGATCTGCACTTCGTCGTGGCCCTTCAGCTTGCCCTTCTTCTGCTCGACGGTAACGCCGGGCCAGTTGCCAACGTATTGGTTGGCGCCGGTGAGGGCATTGAAAAGTGTGGTCTTCCCGCAATTCGGGTTGCCCACCAACGCCACATTGAATTCCATGGATACCTCCCTATGGTTTTCGGAATTTACACACGAGAGCCCGGATGCCGTGCGAGGGCCCGGACCTGCATTGCTTCGGCTTAGGCGACTTCCACGTGCTCTGCCTCCGCCTTGCGCAGCGACAGCTCGTAGCCGCGGATGGTAACTTCCACCGGATCGCCTAGAGGCGCAACCTTGCGAACGAACACTTCGGTTCCCTTGGTAAGGCCCATGTCCATGAGACGGCGTTTGACCGCCCCTTGACCGCTGAGTTTCGTCACGGTTACCGTTGCGCCGGGCGCAATGGTGTCGAGCGTTGCCATGCTTGCTCCTTTCTGTTCGGCAGCTTGCTTATATACAACGCAACCGTTTTGCCCCGGGTCCCCTTGGGCACACGAGGCAAAACGAGTGCGATGCTTCCCGTGTTCGATTAGACGATGACGTTCTTGGCGAGACGGCCGTCTACGGCCACGCGCGACCCCTTGACGTTCACGATGAGGTTTTCGCCATTGCGTGCGACGACCTTCAGCTTGGCGCCGGGAACGAAGCCGAGCCCCTCGAGATGAAGGCGGACTTCGCCTTCGCCGGTGACGGCATGGATGATATAGTCGCGTCCAGGTTCGACCGTTGTGAGAACCATTGCGCTTCGCCTCCTACGTTTCCGACCGCACCCGCCCGCCTTTTCAGGATTTTCACGTTTTGCTCCTCTTTGAAGCAGTGCGGTTAGGTCCGTCTAATGCTGTTAGACTATACTAATTCTTGTAACCCGCATGTCAAGGCCGTTTTGCGCTCGTGGCGGTGCAGAGAAGTTGGACGGCCCCATGTTCCGAGGATTCGCTCGCTTGCGAGCCGGGCACAAAAAGGCCGCCTGGGAAGGCGGCCTTGTCAAGACAAGAGGACGGGTTCTGGGAGAAGCGGTCAGAACCCGTCCTGACCCTCATGCAAAAAAGCAGACGAGAAGGAGGTGACGCATGGGGCCTTCGAGTAAACTTGTCCAACTCGAAGTTTGCCTGGGATTATTAGCCGTGGCTAACTCCGATGGCCTATATATTAGGCAACCCTAACTCTACGTCAACCCCCTTTTTCGAATTTCTTGAAAATTTTTCCCAGCGTCTGTATATGGATTGTATGCTATTGAATTGTAACAGTGTGGTTTCAGCCCGTTCACCTTCCCCACCCCGCGTTTGCGACAAGGTACAATCCCTTGCAAAGACGAACCGGCAAAGGAGACCGACATGCAACGTTTCGACATCGCCATCATCGGCACGGGCCCCGCGGGACTCGAGGCGGCGCTTACGGCAAAGGCACGTAACAAGAACATCCTCGTGCTGGGATCGGCAACATCCAGCGAGAAAGTGCGCAAGGCTCACTCGATCATGAATTACCTGGGCCTTCCGGCCATAAGCGGTGCCGATATGCAGAAGAGGTTCCTGGGGCATGCGCAGGAGATGGGCGTGGAGATTTGCGACGAGAAGGCGACGATGGTCTTTCCCCAGACCGATTACTTCTCCCTGCAAACCGACAAGGGGTTCTACGAGGCGCAGACCGTCATCCTGGCCACGGGCATGGCCCCTTCGAACACCTACCCGGGCGAGGAGGAATTTCTGGGACGCGGTGTCAGCTATTGCGCCACCTGCGATGCCGCACTCTACCGGGGGAAAACCGCTGCCATCATCGCCGCCTCGCCCGACGAGGAGGCCGAAGCGGATTTCCTGGCGGAGTTCGCCGAGAAGGTGCACTACTTCCCCTTGTACAAAGGGGAAGTACAGGTCAAGGAAGGCATCGAGGTGCATCGCGAACGGCCGCAGGGCATTGTGGGCCAGATGAAGGCGACCGCGCTGCAGACCGATGCCGCGAGCTACGAGGTAGATGGCATCTTCGTCCTGCGCGAGAGCGTCGCCCCTACCAGCTTGGTCCCCGGCCTGCAGATGGACGGCAACCACGTAGCGGTCGATCGCAGCATGGCGACGAACGTGGTGGGTCTGTTCGCGGCAGGCGACATAACGGGAGCCCCCTACCAATACATCAAGAGCGCAGGCGAAGGCAACGTAGCGGCCCTCTCCGCTGCCTCTCTGATAGACGCCCGCAATCGGGCCCGCCAAGCGTAATCGGTGCCGGCCCGTCCTAGGGCCGGCACGACCGCGTCCTGCACCGCACCACGACGGCCGCCCCGCTGCGGCCGTCGTGGTGCGGTCTTATTTCGGCCCGATTCGGCCCCGTTCTTCAGCAAAATTGCACTAGTCTACTATTTTGTACTATTTCCACTTTTCTTTTTGTCGTTTATGAGTATAATTCCTTGCAAATGAACCACTTAAACGCAGCACCTACGGGTCTCGTGGATCTGTTCGCGTCGGACGCATATCGATTGCTCCACCTGTTGGTCTCCCTTCAGACGGAAACGGTCGACGGGAAACGGATCCGCGAGAGCCAGGAAGAGATAGCCGAACTCTTCCATGTAAGCAAAGGCAAGCTCAACCCGCTCATGCAGGCGCTTGTCTCCAGCGGCTGCATACGCAAATATCGCGCGCGCAGCGGCTATGTGATCACGCCCCTCGGTTCGGGCGTGGTCGAATGCATGGGCAACTTGAATGCCCTTGCGAAACGGCACGAGGAGCCGGGCGCAAGCTCGGATGCGAAATAGAGAGCGCGGAGAGAGGCGTCGCCATGTTCGCACCGCAAAAAAGGGTATTCACCAGCAGGAACCTGCTGAAGCAAGAGCCTCTTTGTCCTTATGCCACATCGCGAAGCGGCAATTCGCCGTTCAACCGCCCCCAGCTCAGCGTGAAAACCCCCACATACACGCCACGCCAACGCCTCGATGCGACCCGCCATGGCCAATCGCCCCGCGGATAGGGGACAAGACAAGCCCTGCGAACGGGCTCTCATACTCAAAATGAAACAACCTCGCCGTCCGACGGCTGTCCCGCACCATCAGAGGTCGTGAGTATCGAGCCAAATGGTGAAGGGGCCTGCGTTCTCCAGGTCGACGGTCATGTCGGCACCGAACTCCCCTACCGCGATCCGCCCCAAGTCGGCCTGCGCCAATTGACAGAAGCGACGATAGAGATCCTTGGCCATGCTCGGCTCTCCCGCTTGCGTGAAGCTGGGACGGTTGCCCTTCCTGCAATCCGCATAGAGGGTGAACTGCGAAACCACCAAGACCTCGCCGCCTACATCGGCGAGCGCCAGGTTCGTCTTGCCCATCTCGTCGTCGAAAATACGCATGCGGGAGATCTTGCGCCAGAGCTTCTCCGCTTCCTCTTCACCGTCGGCTTCGCCCACGCCGAGGAAAACCACGAATCCGCGTCCGATCGAGCGCAAGGGCTCGCCGGAGATAACGCCTTCGAAAGTATCCGTCGTAGCGTCCTCGATCGTCACCCTGGCGCGGTTGACCCGCTGAACAAGAGCACGCATCCTCGTCTCCTCTTTTTCGTCTTCCTCCGGGTAACGCAAGCCCTCTGCCACCCGAACGAGTCGCCCTCGCCCGCCTTCAGGCCCGCGTGCCTCCAGCGTCGCGGGCCAGCCGCGCGACGCCCCCTCGCGAGACTGCTGCGGCCGTACACGCGGCCGCAGCGCGGGTCGGCTACATTATCTCCACGACCCAGCCTTCGGGCCCTTCTATTTCGCCGGCCTGGATGCCCGTCAGGGTATCGCGGAGCTTGGTCATCACAGGACCCGCCGCCTCCATGCCGCTTATCTCTACGACCTCGTCGTCTTTAGTGATCCTGCCCACCGGGCTTATCACCGCTGCGGTGCCGCACAGGCCCGCCTCCACGAAGTCGCCCGCTTCCACTTCCGAGAACTTCACGGGGCGCTCTTCCACGTTCATGCCCAGGATGTCCCTCGCCACCACAACGAGCGAACGGCGCGTGATGGAAGGGAGAATGGAGTCGGTATGGCTCTGCGGAACGACGAGCGTGCCCGCTTTGTTCACGAAGATGATGTTGGCTCCGCCGGCTTCTTCCACGTAGGTGCGGCTCTGCGAATCCAGATAGAGGTTCTCGGCGAAGCCGTTCGCATGCGCCTCCACGTTGGCCTGCAGGCTCATCGCGTAGTTCAGTCCGGCTTTGATGTTGCCCGTTCCCCGCGGCGCCGCCCGATCGTATTCGCTCACGCAGATGCTTATAGGCACCGCGCCGCCCTTGTAATAGGGGCCGACCGGCGTGACGAGGATACGGAACTGATACTCGTCGGCGGGCTTCACCCCTATGACGACGCCAGTTGCGAACATGACGGGGCGGATGTAGAGCGTAGCGCCGCTGCCGAAGGGCGGAACCCATTCCGCATTGGCCTTCACCACCTGCTTGACCGCCTCCACGAACTTGTCCTTGGGGAAAGAGGGCATGCACAGGCGCTCGGCGGTCTCGTACATGCGCTCGGCGTTCAAATCCGGACGGAAGCAGACCACACGAGCGTCTTCGGTGGTGTAGGCCTTGAGACCCTCGAAGCATTCCTGGCAGTAATGGAGGATGCCGGCGCACTCGCTTAGGGTGACAGAGTGGTCTTCGGTAAGGCCGCCGTCCTCCCAGGCGCCGTCCTTCCAATTGCACACGTAGCTGTAGCTGGTGGGCATATAGTCGAAGCCCAAGCTGCCCCAGTCCAGATCCTTCTTTTCCATGGGAACACCTTTCCGCAGGGGGGTTTACATCCGCTCGATTGTACTCCTCCAGCCGAGTGGAGCGCCCAGGTTTTACAAAGCGTATACGCTGAAGGAATCGGGCCGTCGGCCGTGTCGGCCCGTCGGCCCCGACCCCATCGGCCGCGCGGAGGCGAGGGCTAGGCGAGTTCGCGCTGAACCATCTGCGCTATGGCATTCGCGTGGCGCAGGGCGTCTTCGTCGCAAGCGGCCTCCACCATCACGCGGATGAGAGGCTCGGTGCCGCTTGGACGCACGAGCACGCGCCCATTGTCTCCGAGCTCCTCCTCGGCCGCCCTTATCGCCTCCGCGACGGCGGAATTGCCCTCGAGCCCGCTTTTGTCCGAGACCTCCACATTCACCAATTCCTGGGGGAAGCGCCGCATGACGGACGCAACCTCCGCCGCGGACTTGCCGCTGCGCACGCATACCGCTAGGAATTGGCAAGCCGTCATCAGTCCGTCACCAGTGGTGTTGTGGGCCAGGAAGATGGTGTGCCCGCTCTGCTCGCCGCCCAGCACGTAGCCGCCTTCGCGCATGGCCTGCAGCACGTGGCGATCGCCCACTGCGGTCCGCAGCACCTCGATGCCGGCCTCGCGCATGGCATGGGTGAAGCCCAGATTGCACATCACGGTGCTCACGACCGTGTTGCCCTTCAAGCGCCCGCGGGACTTCAAATCCACGGCACAGGCGGCCTCGACCATATCGCCGTCGATTTCGTTGCCCTGGGCATCCACGAACAGCACACGGTCGGCGTCGCCATCGTGCGCGACGCCGATGTAAGCGCCGGATTCGGCAACGAGGTCCTTCAGCGGCCCCAGATGCGTGCTGCCGCAATCCACGTTTATGTCCGTCCCGTCGAAGTCCTCGTGAATAGCCATGACTTCCGCCCCCAGCCGACGCAGCGCCTCCGCACTGGTGAGACTGCTCGCGCCGTGCGCCGCGTCGAGGGCGACCTTCATGCCGTCGAAGCGGACGCCCTGATCCTCCATCGCATGCACGGCATACTCGATGTAGATCTCGCACGCCCCCTCGATGGGGATGCTCACGCCCACCTCGTCACCCGGCACGCGCTCCTCGGCGAGCAGGGCGCCCGCCAACACGTAGTCCTCGATCCGGGACTCCAAGTCCACGGGCAGCTTGTAGCCTTGTTCGTCGAAGAACTTGATGCCGTTGTATTCCGGCGGATTGTGGCTCGCGCTGATAACGATGCCGCCCGCAGCGGCCATCCTGCGCGTGAGCAGCGCCACTGCCGGCGTGGGAATGACCCCGGCGGAGAGTACCGTGGCGCCGGCGCTCATGGCGCCCGCAGCCAAGGCCGCCTCGAGCATATCGCCCGAAAGACGCGTATCCTTGCCCACGACCAGCAGGTTACCCAAGAATTTCGCCGCGGCCTGCCCAAGCCGGTACGCTATCTCGCAAGTAAGTTCGGTGTTGGCCACGCCGCGCGCACCATCCGTGCCGAAGAGCTTTCCCATGGAGCTTCCTCTCGTCATGTCTGAGCTGCCTGATAGTATACGTGAAAGACGATGGGGGCGCCCACGGCTCATAGCCCGAGCGCTAACGCAACCCGCTTGCAGCCCGCGCAGCCGCCCGAAGAGAAAGAGCCCGGAGGTCCACCCTCCGGGCTCTTCTAGGCGTTGATGCCAAGAACCCAGCTCTCGGCCGACGAGCCTACTCTTCGCTCGCGCCCTCGGAAGAGTCGTCTTCCTGCTTCTCCTCTTCCTCGCGATCGCTCAGGTGCAGACCCAGGTTCCCCAAGTCGCCCATGTTGCCCAGCAAGGCGTCGAGCTCCTCCAGGTTGCGCTGGTAGCTGCGCGGCGGCAGGGCCTCGCCGAGCATGTCCTCGCCTTCGGTGTTGAAGGTGGCCGGCTGATCGCCGCCGATGAGAATCGTGTCATCGGGGCTGAAGACCATATCGAGCAGCTGACTCATATCGTCGCCGGAGGCCGTCAGGTCGTCCTCGATGATGTGGAGCAGATTATGAGCCTCCAAGCCCGCCTTCAGCTCTTCGATCGCCTTGGCGCCGATGCCCTCGATGCGAATGAGATCGTCTTCGGTGTTGCCCACCAGATCGGCGACCGTCTCGATACCCGCCTCGCTGAACTTGTTCGCCCAACGCTGCGAGACGCCCAGGTCGTCGTAGATGTACAGACGCGCTTCCTCGTCGGACAGCCGCCCGGCGCGATTGGCGCCCAGACTGCTGAAGTAACCGCTGTAGCTGCCGCCCAGATTCAGGTAGCTGTCGCCGTCGAGCGACCAATCCTCGGGTTGCGGCAGCAACTCCTCGGTCTCGCGCAGCTCGTCGGGAGCGTAGTCGGAAAGCGTGTCGTTGCTGCCCATGTGCACCGGCGTGCCCCGGTAGGTAAGACCCACGTTGCGGTAGCGCTTGAGCCCGGTGCCCGCCGGAATCGGTTTGCCGATGATGACGTTTTCCTTCAGACCGCGCAAATGGTCGGTCTTGCCCTCGATGGCCGCATCGGTGAGGACCTTCGTCGTCTCCTGGAAGGAGGCGGCGGACATCCAAGAGTCCGTGGCAAGCGAGGCCTTGGTGATGCCGAGCAGCAGCGGCTGGCCGGTCGGAGGCTCCTTGCCCTCGAGCACCAGCTGGTTGGCCACGCTCTCGAACTCGTAGCGGTTCACCTGACTGCCGGGCAGGTAATCGGAGTCGCCCGCGTTCAGCACGGCCAGCTTGCGCAGCATCTGGCGCGCGATGACCTCGATGTGCTTGTCGTTGATATCCACGCCCTGGGAGACGTAAACGTCTTGGACTTGGGAGACGATGTAGCGCAGCGTGGTGTTGGGGTCGGTCAGACGCAGCAGATCATGCGGGTTGATGGAGCCCTTGGTCAGCTGCTGGCCGACTTCGACCTCGCAGCCGTCCTCGACGTCGGGCATCGTCGTGGCACGCGCGGAAACCACGTACTCGCGGATATTGCCCTCCTGGTCGTGCACGGTCAGCGTCTTGGACTGCTTGTCGCCGGAGATCTGCAGGGTGCCCGCGATCTCCGCCAGCACGGCTTGGCCCTTCGGCTTGCGGGCTTCGAAAAGCTCGGTGACGCGGGGAAGACCATGCGTGATGTCGTCGCC
>CAJOOG010000064.1 GCA_905236045.1 uncultured Denitrobacterium sp. | reverse complement strand
GGCCCGACTCGGCCGCGAGGGCAAAACGGGGCGGGGAGCCAAGGACACGTTCGGTCCAAGAGCTCCCCGCCCCGCTCTTTACGTGCCCTTACAGCACCTTCAGCGCCCCTGTCGGACACCCTTCGGCGCACCTCTTGCACGTTGCGCAGAAGCTCGCGAAATCCGGATCGGCCGCTATCGTCTCTATCGTGGTCGGGAAGCCTCGCCCTTGCAGGCCTATGATGCCCTTCCCCACCACCTTCTCGCACAAGCGCACGCAGGTGCCGCACAGGATGCACTTGCCCTGGTCGCGCTCTATGCACACCAGGCTCTGCTCCTTGTAGGCCCCATGTCTCTCGCCCGCGAAGCGCTCGGGATGCAGATCGTCGTGGCGCACCGCCTCGAGCAGGCGGCACTCGTGGCGGTCGAAGCAGCCGCAATCCAGGCAGCGCTGCGCTTCGGCCACCATCGCCTCGTCGGAGAATCCCAGATACACCGGCCCGAAATTCTCTCGGCGCTCGGCGGCGGGCACGGTGGGCATCTGCGCCCGCGCGGCCTTCTCGTGCCCTTCGGCGATCTCCCTAGGGGACAGATCGCGCTCGCTGTAGTAGGGCTCGTGCAGGACCAGGTCCATGCCGCCTAGGTAGGCATCCACCACTTGCGCGCAATAACGCCCCTCCGCTATCGCCTCTATGGCTATGCCCGCGCCGTCGTTGGTATTGTCCCCGCAGGCGTACACGCCGGGCAGGTTGGTGGCGTAGGTGCCCTCCCCGGCCACGATGGTCTTCCAGTCGGTCAGCTCGAGCTCCTCGAAGCCCACGGCGCTCACCTTCTGGCCTATGGCCGCTATCATGGCGCAGACGGGGATGGTCTCGGTCTTTCCCTCTACCGGAACCGGGCGCCTGCGCCCGGAGGCATCTGGCTCGCCAAGCTCCATCACCTGCAGCTCCACCTCGGCCACGCGCCCGTCGGGGCCGGAAACGACCCGCAGCGGGTTGCGCAGGAAGCGGAACGCGACGCCCTCTTCACGCGCCTCGTCTATCTCGATCTGCTCGGCGGGCATCTCGGCCTCGGTGCGCCGATACACCACGGAGACGTTCTTGGCGCCCAGGCGCACGGCGGTGCGGCACGCGTCCATGGCAGTGTTGCCGCCGCCGACGATGACCACATCGTCGCCCAGCTCGACCGACTGGCCGAGCGCCACGCGCTCGAGCAGGTCGATGCCGTCCCACACGCCGGGCAGGTCCTCTCCCTCGCAGCGCAGATTGCTGCTGGTCCAGGCGCCGTTCGCCACTATGGTCGCATCGAAGCGGGCGCGGAAGTCCTCGAAGGACTCGTTGCGGGCGAAGCCGCCCTGCTCCTCCAATGCGCGGAAGTCGCGCCCCAGCTCGTCGACGCCTATGTGCACGCCGTTCTCGTACTTCACGCCCAAGCCGGCTATCTCGGCCAACTCCGCATCGAGGGTTCCCTTGGGAAGACGATACTCGGGAATGCCGTAGCGCAACATGCCGCCCATCTGCGGCATCGCATCCACAACCGTTACGTCGTGGCCCGCGAGCGCCAGGAAGTACGCAGCCGTCAGGCCGGCGGGGCCGCCTCCGATCACGCCCACGCTCTTGCCCGTCGCCGGAGCGCACGTGGGCACATAGCCGCCCCCGTCTATCACGCGGTCGGCCGCGGCGGCCTTCAAATAGCAGATGCTCACCGGCTCCTCCACGTGCTGGCGCCGGCATTCGGTCTCGCAGGGATGCGGGCACACGCGCCCTATGCTGGCGGGCAGGGGCAGCCGCTCCTTTATGATCTCGACCGCGTCGCGCGTCTGCCCGTGCGCGATGGCCTGCACGTAGTCCTGTACCTGCACGTGGTTGGGGCACCCGTGCACGCAGGGGCCCAGGCAGTCGCCGGTGTGGTCGCTCATTATCAGCTCGAGGGCCACTTTACGCGCCCGGGATGCCCGCTCGGTCTCCGTGGAGACGACCTGCCCGTCGCGGGCGGGAGTGGCGCACGCGCGCAGCAGGCGCCGGCCGCCCTCCTCTTCGCACACGCATACGCTGCAGCCGCCGTAGTGGCCCAGCTCGCCGTTGTGGCACAGGTTCGCGATGAAGATGCCGTTCTCGCCGGCGATATCCAAAATGGTCTGGCCGGCGGCGCCCTTGCACTCCCGACCGTTGATGGTGATGGTGATTTCCTCGCTCATCTTCGGCACCTCCTAATCCACCGAGATAGCGCCGAAGCGACACAGCGCCAGGCATTGCTTGCAATGGATGCAGGCGTCCTGATCGATTACATGGGGGGCTTTGCGCTCTCCCGAGATGGCATTCGTCGGGCACTTGCGGGCGCAGAGCGTGCAGCCGCGGCAGAGCTTCGGGTCGATTGTCAGCGTGATGAGGTCCTGACATTCATGCGCCGGGCATTTCCGGTCGTTTATGTGGGCCTCGTACTCGTCGCGGAAGTAGCGAATGGTCGTCAGCACCGGGTTGGGCGCCGTCTGCCCCAGGCCGCACATGGCCCCGTCGCAGATGGCATGCGAGAGCTCCTCGAGCTTCTCGATGTCGCCCGGCTCTCCTCTGCCCTCCCCCAGCCGCGTGAGGATCTCCAGCATGCGCTTGGTGCCGATGCGGCACGGAACGCATTTGCCGCAGCTTTCCTGTGCGGTGAAGTTCAGGAAGAACTTGGCGGTATTCACCATGCAGGTGCTGTCGTCCATGACCACCATGCCGCCGCTTCCCATGATCGCGCCCGTGTCTCCGAGCGCCTTGTAGTCGATCAGCGTGTCGTCCATATCAGCCGGGATGCAGCCGCCCGAGGGCCCGCCCATCTGGACGGCCTTGAATTCGTGGCCCTCCTGCATGCCGCCGGCGATGTCGAAGATGACGTCGTGGAGGGTATAGCCCATGGGGACTTCCACCAGGCCGCCGTGCTTCACCTTGCCGGATACGGCGAAGACCTTAGTGCCCTTGCTGCCTTCCGTGCCTATATCCGCGAAGGCTTCGCCGCCGTGCTCCATGATCCAGGTTATGTTGGCGTAGGTCTCCACGTTGTTGATGTTGCTGGGTTTGCCCAAATACCCGCTCTGCGCGGGGAACGGAGGCTTCAAGCGCGGCATGCCGCGGTTGCCCTCCAGGCTGGCCAGCAGCGCCGTCTCCTCGCCGCACACGAAGGCGCCCGAGCCCATCATGATGCCGATGTCGCAGGTGAATCCCGAACCCAGGATATTCTCGCCGAGATACCCCACGTCGTGCAGCGTATCGATGGCCGCCTGCAGACGCTCGACCGCGAGCGGATACTCCGCGCGGATGTAGACGAAGCCGTTGCGCGCGCCGATGGCGTAGGCCCCGATGAGCATGCCCTCGAGCAGGCTGTAAGGGTCGCCCTCGATGACGGCGCGGTCCATGAAGGCGCCGGGATCGCCCTCGTCGGCATTGCAGATGATGTACTTCTCGTCGCCCGGCGCATCGCGGGCGCTCTGCCATTTGAACCACGTGGGGAAGCCGGCGCCGCCGCGCCCGCCGATGCCGGATTTCTTCACCTCTTCGATGACCTCTTCCGGCGTCATGCGCAAGGCGTGGTCGAGTTGCTTGAAGCCGCCCGCGGCCCGGTAGTCCCTCAGGCTGGTGGGATCGAGCACGCCGCAGTGGCGCAGCGCGATGCGGGTCTGCTTGTCGAGGAACTGCGCGTCTTGGGGGTCGATCTCGAGATGCTCGACCTCCTTGAAGTTGCCGCTGCGCAGGGCGTCCACGATGGCGAAAGCGTCCTCGTCCTTCACCTTCACCAGACGGTGGAGCAGCTTATCCCCCTCGTAGATGTCCACGATGGGTTCCAGGAAGCACATGCCGATGCAGCCGACCGGGTGCACGCTGAAGCTGTCCGTGGCCGTCATGCGCGCGCGGATGACGCTCTCCACGCGCCCGGCGCCCGCCGCGATGCCGCAGCTGCCCTCGCCCACCATCACGCGCAGGCCTCCGCCGTCGGCGATGGCGCGCAGCTCGCGCAAGGTGGAGATGGTGCTCTCCGGTGTCAGGTGCCCATAGGTCTCGCCGTTGATCATCATGCAGGGCGCCATGCTGCAACAGCCCAGACACGCGACCTCCGTGAGGGTGAAGACCCCGTCCTGGGTGGTCTGCCCTGCGGTGATGCCGAGTTCCTGCTCGATGGCCGTGACGATGCTGTCCGCGCCATTGACATGGCAGGCCGTGCCTTGGCACAGCATGATCTCGTAGGTTCCCACCGGCTCCAGCTTGAAGAAGCTGTAGAACGTGGCGATGCCATAGACCTTCGCCAAGCCCACGCCCGCCGCATCCGCGAGCTGCTGCATGACCTCTTGGGGAAGGTATCCATAGGCCTGCTGCGCCATCTGCATAGCCGCGATGAGCTTGGTCTTATCCTCTTCGAGCACGGCCAGCGCCGGCTCGAGAGGCCGCAAATCGATAACCTTTTCGGGCACACCGATCGCCTCCTTCATGTATTTTTCCGGGCGCGTCTGCTTCGCCCGATTATCTGTATTATGCCCCTCGCGAATAGAAGCGCCAAAGGAATTCGGGCGAACGGGGTCTCGGATTTGCACACAGGGTACGGGGCACGAGTGCGGGCGGGCGCGGGCCGCGGGCGGGCGCGGGCCGCGGGCGGGAGCCACCGCACCTCCCCATTCTCCCTCCGACCGACCCCGCCCATATCCACGCTGATACGGGTCTAGAACGCTTCTTCTTCACCATGGTCTAATGAAACCAGGGATTTCTCGAGCTGCTGGAATCGCCACGGGGAGTACCCCTAATCAACGACGCGCCCCGATGGGACGCAGAGATTCGATAGGAGCAATCTATGAAGATGAACGCATGGGTCACCAACGAACTCAACGACTTCACATGGGAGGAGGTGGAGCTCGACGAACCGAAATACGGCGAAGTGCTCGTGGAGATCGTCGCTTGCGGCGTCTGCCACACCGACACCACCGTGCTCGACGGAACCGTCCCCACCAAGTTGCCGATGATTCTGGGCCACGAGGGGTCCGGCATCGTCAAGCAGGTCGGCGAAGGCGTGCGCGATTTGGCCGTGGGCGATCATGTGGTGCTGTGCTGGTCGGTCGACCAGACGTGCGAGCAGTGCATGAACGCGCATCCGAGCAACTGCGAGAAGTCCGGCATGCTCAACTTCGGCGGCGTCCTGGAAGACGGCACGACGCGTCTGCACGACCAGGACGGCAACGACATCTCGATCTTCTTCGGGCAGAGCTCGTTCGCGCAGTACGCGGTATGCAACCAGAAGAGCGTGGTGAAGATCGACCCCGATGTGCCTCTCGAGCTGATGGGGCCGCTCGGCTGCGGCATCAACACAGGGGCCGGCACGGTGCTGGTGGGCCTGAAGCCGCGCCCCGGCGACACCATCGCCGTCTTCGGCACGGGAGCCGTGGGCATCGCCGCGATGATGGGCGCCAAGATCGCCAATTGCAGCACCATCATCGCCGTCGATATCGTCGATTCTCGTCTGGATCTGGCTCTGGAGCTGGGCGCGACCGACTCCATCAACAGCAAGGGCATGACCGCGGACGAGATAGCCGCGAAGGTCTTCGAGCTCACCGGAGGGAAAGGGGCCGATTGGACCGTCGAGACCACCGGCGTGCCCGAGGTCATCAACGCCTCGATACGGTCGTTGGCCATCGGGGGCACCCTGGGGTTCGTCTCCGTCCCCCGCGGTCCCGTGGAGGTGAACTTTGCCGACCTGCTGTTCTACGCGCGCAAGATCGACGCCATAATGGAGGGCGACACCATCACCAAGTACTTCATTCCCCAATTGGTCGAGTACTACAAGAAAGGGATGCTGCCTTTCGATAAGCTGATCAAGAAATACCCCGTCTCGGAGATAGAGCAGGCATTCGCCGATTCCGCCAATGGAACCACCATCAAGCCCGTCCTCATAATCAAGGAGTAGGCAGAGGGCTTGTCCGCTGCGAGCGGCGACCTGGCCGAAGGCGATTGAAAGTCCGCCCGGGCCTGCGGGTCCGGGCGGACTTTCGCTTATACTGGACACAGAGGCCGCGCGCACTGCACGACCGTCCGTGTGGGGCGCACGGGCGCACGATGCGGCATGGCCGCGCGGAACGCGAGCGGAAAGGGGACCCATGGACTTCATCGGCGGCATCTCGGCAGGGAAACTCGATGCGGATAACTGGCTGGCGGCGCAGCTCGCGGAGGCGGCCGAATTCCTGCGCGAGCGACTGGGGATGCTCCGTCCGCAGATCGGGCTGGTCTTGGGCAGCGGCCTGAATGCGCTGGGAGAGGAAATCGAAACCCCCGTGCGCATTCCCTTCATCGACGTCCCTCATATGTCCGCCAGCACGGCAGATGGCCATGTCGGCTGTTTCGTCGCGGGCACGCTCGAGGGCGAGCAGATCCTGGCCATGCAGGGGCGTCTGCATGGCTACGAGGGAAATTCGGCTGTCGACGTGGCGTTCCCGATCTGGCTGATGGCCCTGCTCGGCGTGCGCACGCTCATCACGACCAACGCAGCCGGGGCAATCAACGATACCTTTCACGTGGGCGATTTCTGCGTCATGTCCGACCAGATCAACTTCACCGGGCGCAATCCTATCGCGAACGCGCAGGCAGCGGGCATGGCGGAGCGTTTCTTCAGCATGACGGACTGCTTCGACCCGAGTCTGCGCGCTCTGGCCATGCGCGCAGGCCGAGAAGAGGGCATCGGCATATGCGAGGGGGTCTATCTGGGGCTTCTGGGGCCCAGTTTCGAGACGCCGGCGGAGATTCGCGCCTTCCGCGCAATCGGGGCCGACACCGTCGCGATGAGCGTCTGCGAAGAGGTCATAGCGGCGCGGCATGGGGGCATGCGCGTGCTCGGCATCAGCCTGATCTCCAACATGGCCGCCGGCGTGGGCGCGATGGACGGGGAAGGCGGAGCGAGTCCGACGGGCGGAGAAGTGCTCGACGTGGGGAAAGCCAACGAGCGATCCTTCAGCGCACTCGTCCGCGCGATTCTGCGCACGATGGCGCAGTGAGGGATAGCCGCGTGCGGCTACGGGCTGTGGCGACCGCGGACCACGGCGGGCGATCGCCGACACGCAGCGTCCGAGGCGACCGAATCTCCTGCGGCGGCCGTCCTACCTCTTGGCGCCGTATTGCACGTAGTAGGCGTCTATTGCGGCCTTCACCTTATCGTCGATGACCACTTTGCCCTGCATTTCTCGGTTATGCAGATACTCCACGACCTCGGCCATGTTCACTATGCACGCCGTGGGGAAGCCGTACTTGTCGGAGACCTCGTCTATGGCGGCCTTCCCCCCGCTGGGACCCACCTCCATGCGATTGAGCGACACCATAAGGCCGCGCACCTGGATATCCGCCGCACCGCTGATGAGGGGGTATGTCTCGTCGATGGACTTGCCGCTGGTAGTAACATCCTCGACCATGACCACACGCGCTCCGTCCGCAAGCTCCGCGCCCAGCAGATTGCCGCCCTCGCCATGGTCCTTGGCCTCTTTGCGGTTGCTGCAGTAGCTCACCTGCTTGCCATAGAGCTCGTGGTAGGCGATCGCGGTCACGACGGACAGGGGAATGCCCTTGTAGGCGGGTCCGAAGAGGATATCGAAGTCGTCGCCGAAATTGTCGTGGATGGCGCGCGCGTAGTAGCGGCCCAGCCGTTGGAGCTGCTCGCCGGTGACGTATGCCCCGGCGTTCATGAAGAAGGGGCTCCGCCGGCCGCTCTTCAAGGTGAAGGTCCCGAACTTCAAGACCTCGGATTCGACCATGAACTCGATGAACTCCTGCTTGTACTGCTCCATTGCACGCCCTTTCTCCGCAACGATCCGCGAGCCGACCATCGCGGCTGCAGACATGATACACGATGGGCGGCAGAACGCTCGTGGCCTATTCGCCGGGGAATTTCGTGGCGCATCACGACGACCCCATCCTGGCCAATCAGCTCGAGGGGATGCTGTCCTGCGACTTCGTCCGGCAGCCCGACGGCGGCGTGCAGATAGAGAACATCGTGTGGACGCCGCTGGTCAACCACGACCAGGAGGGGCCTGCGCCGTGTACAAGCCGAAGGATTGCACCGAGGAGCTGGCATCCGGGCATCGTGGGCTGGGCAGCCTCGAGGACCCGATAGGCCAGCTGAAGGCCAAGACGACCGAAGTCATAGGCCAGGACTTCACGATAGACCTGTAGGCGAGCCCTTGCGAGCCACCAGCACGCGCGGGCGGGCGGCCAGATCGCTCGCTATGCGGGCTTCGGCGAAGCCCGCTTCTCGAGCCAGACGAGCCGCCTGCTCCAAGCAGGTCTCGTGCAATTCGACAGCCAACACGCCCCGGGGCGCGAGGACTTCGAGGGCCTGCGGCACGAGACGACGATACAAATCCAACCCGTCGGCTCCCCCGTCGAGCGCGAGCGCAGGCTCGAACCCCGTCACCTCGGCATCCATGCCCTCGAGCACGACCGACGGGATATAGGGCGGATTGCTGATGACCAGGTCCGTCCGACCATGCCAGGCCTCGGGCACCGCAGCCAGGAGATCGGATTCCACGACCCGCACGCGATCGGACAGCCCCAGATCCGCCACGTTCTCGCGCGCGAGCTCCAACGCGGCAGGCGAGACATCGCCGGCGAGGACCCGTGCCGAAGCCAGCTCGGAGGCGAGCGAGCAGGCAATGCATCCCGAACCGGTGCCTGCATCCACGATGCGCAGACTGGGGTCGGGGCCCTCCTGAACGAAGCGCCCCGGGGTTTTCACCGCCTCTAGGGCCTCGCTGACCAGAACCTCGGTCTCCGGACGAGGAATGAGCACGCCTGGGCGAACTTTCACCGTGATGAAACGAAAATCGGTCGAACCGGTAAGGTACTGCAGCGGCTCACCCGCCCCGCGTCGTCGCGTCCAGTCGCGCAGGGTCGCACGTTCGCTTTCGGAAAGGGGGCGCCGAAGGTCGGCGTAGAGCTCGATGCGCGAGCAGCCGATTGCCTCCGATACCAGCCATTGCGCGGACAGGCGCGGGTTGACATCGCCGCGGTCGCGCAGGAACCCCTCGATCCACGCGAGGATGCACCCCACATCCCATATGCTCGACTCGTCGGCCATCGCGCCATCCCTTCTCCGGTAAGGGCGAAATCAGCCCGATTGAAATTCGTCCCAGCTGATTTCACGATACCACACCCCACGACGTGCCCTCCGCGCCGCCGCGCTCCGCGTGCGAGCGAAGTCACGCGACACCGTCCTTCCGAGCCGGGCGAGAAGCTGCCGCACGCGTTCAGCTGAGTGCACAGGAAATTGACACGCACCCTGCCCTGCATTACAATCTTGCGTAATTGTAAGGATGGGAGTATGCCATGAGGTGCATCAGCAGACGAGATATGCTCAAAATCGGCGGTCTTGCCGCAGCTGGCGCGGTGGGGACCGGCGCCCTAGCGGGGTGCGGATCGAAAGCCTCTGCGGCCAACAGCACGTTCGGGGCCACCGACGTCGAGACCGGCAACTACACGACCAGCGCCGGCCATTTGCGAATCGGGCTTCCATCGTTTCTCGCAAAGCCCGACCCGATTACCGACGTCAAAGCCACCTACGATTACGACGTGGTGGTAATCGGCGCCGGTGCGCCAGGGGTTCCCTGCGCGCTCAAAGCGTGCGAGGAGGGTGCCCATGTGGCGCTTGTCCAGAAGGAAAACGTCGCGAGCGCGCACGGCAACAGCGGTTCGGGCATCGACTTGGATAACAGCAATCCGGCCGATGTCGCCAACCTCGTCAGCGTGCTCATGGCCGAAAGCCAGTACCGCCCGAACCGCAAGCTCATCGAGATGTGGGCCTACAACTCGGGTGAGGCCGTATCGTGGGTTATCGACCGGGCGACGAAGGCCGGTGCGCAAATCGTCGACCAGGGCAACGCCCAGCACATCCCCATGATCAAGAAATTCGGCTACACGATGAACATGGTGACGTCCTATTTCGGCCCGAAACCCTACTGCGTGGGCGACGGCATGCAAGCACTCGCCGAGTACGCCGAGGAACAAGGCGTCGACGTCTACTACAGCACACCCGCCCAGCAGCTCGTCCAAGACAGCACGGGCAAGGTGACGGGAGTCGTCTGCGTCGACGACGACGATGGCGGATACATTCAGTTCAACGCGAAGAACGGCGTGGTGATTGCCACGGGCGATTACCAAAACGATGAGGACATGCTGCGCTATTACCTGCCCGACATGACCAACTTCACGCAAAAGCAGCTCGGGCGCACGGGCGACGGCCACAAGATGGTCGTCTGGGCCGGCGGCGCCATCGAGCCTATCGGGCACACCAAGATGCTCCACGATTTCGACGCCGCGCCTGCGAGCATGTGCAACATGCCGTTTTTGCGCATGAAGCTCTCGGGCGAGCGCTTCTGCCGCGAGGACGAGGACATGTCCATTATGAACTGCTACCTACGCAGCGAAGAGGACCAGGGCAACTACGTCTACGTCTTCGACAGCGAATACATGACGAAAGCGGCGGAGTTTCCCGGCACGCTGGTCGACCCGGAAGGACTGCGCCAGTACATGCCCGCAGAGGACGTCGAGCACAAGGGCGTCTTCAAAGACCAGATCAACACCTGGAAGGCGGACACGCTCGAGGAGCTCGCCCGGAAACTCGAGGTGAGGGATGTCGACCAGTTCGTGAAGACGGTCAAGCGCTTCAACGAGCTGTGCGAGGCCGGAGAGGACGTCGATTTCGGACTCGACCCCAAATACCTGAAGAAAATCGACACCCCGCCCTATTACGGCGCTCATCTGTGGGTGCGCATGAGCAGTATCTGCGCGGGCGTGAAGGTAAACGACGAACTGCAATGCGTAACGCCCGAAGGCGAGCCTATCGGCAACCTCTACGCTATCGGCAATGCGGCCGGCGGCTTCTACGGCGGAATCGACTACCCGCTCACCGTGTTCGGCGTGAACCTGGGGCGGTTGTACACGCAAGGGTATTTGGTCGGGCAAAAGCTCGGTCGGATGTAACGACGCGGCGAGGGGGACTGAATCATGAGCGATGAGAAAAGAGGCGCCGACCTGAACGAGGGCCCATCGGTCGGAACCGAAGCTACCGAAACATCTGGAACAACGACGACCCAGACGCCGGATCCCAAGAAGAGCCGCAGGAAGCCGGCGATCGTGATCGGCATCATAGCCGTCATAGCCGTGGCGGCCGTCGGCGTGTTCATCTGGCATAACGATCCGAGCTTCTGCGGCGCCGTCTGCCACGACTCTATGAGCACATACGTCAATACCTATAACGAAAAATCCGGCCAGGCAGGTACCGACGCATACGGCAACGCCGTCGCCGACAGCAGCGCCATGTTGGTCGTCTCGCACAAGGACGCGGGTTTGAATTGCCTGAGCTGCCACGTTCCCACTCTCTCCCAGCAACTTGGCGAGGTTCAGGAAACGCTTGCGGGCAGCTATTACTATCCGCTCGAAGAGGTCGGGGTCGAACAGCTCATGGTGAACTCGGGGCACGAAGCGGGCACGGGCGATCAGTTCTGCCTGCGCAGCGGGTGCCACGAGTTCACGCGCGCCGACCTCACCGAGAAGACGGCCGATTTGGAATTCAATCCGCATCAGTGGCATCACAGCGACACGACTTGCAGCGATTGCCATAAATCGCACCGCGCCTCCGTCTTCTCCTGCACGCAATGCCATTCGAGCGCCTATGGCAGCATGCCCGATGGATGGGTGTCTTACGCCGAAGGCCGTCAGATTCTCGAAGCCGGATATAACGCTGGCAAATAGGGTTCGCCACGACGACGTGGAAGGCGCAGCCCGCTACATGGTAAATATGCCCGCCCTTCCGAACAGTCGGATGGCAATAAGGCCAAATGAAGAGTCGGCGACCGTAGACTAACCCGACGTGGGCAACCTGGTTATCCACGTCGGGTTTGCTGCGCCTTCAGACCGCTTGCTCGAGCTTGCGTGCTCGGTCGGCCGCCTGCAGGGCCGTTATGAGCTCCTCGAGTCCTGCCCCGCCCGCGTTCAGCAGCACGCCGTTGTAGGTGCCGTTGTAGCCTATGCGATGATCGGTCACTCGGTCTTGCGGGCCGTTGTAGGTGCGAATCTTCTCGGAACGATCGCCGGTGCCTATCTGGGCGCGGCGCTCGGCCCCTTCGGCGACGCGTTGCTCCTCGAGCATCTTGTCGTAGAGACGGGCGCGTAGGACGGCCATGGCCGCGATCTTGTTCTGCAGCTGGGACTTCTGGTCCTGGGATTGCACGACCAGGCCCGTGGGCAGATGGGTGATGCGCACGGCGGAGTCGGTCGTGTTCACGCATTGCCCGCCGGGGCCGCCCGCACGGTAGACGTCGATACGCAGGTCCTCCTGCTTGATGTCCACCTCGACCTCGTCAGCCTCGGGCAGCACGGCCACCGTCGCCGTGGAGGTGTGGATGCGGCCTTGGGATTCGGTCTTCGGCACGCGCTGCACGCGATGCACGCCGGACTCGAACTTCATTTCGGAATAGACCTTGTCGCCCTTCACCTTGAACTGGACTTCCTTGTAGCCTCCGGCCTCGGAGGGACTCGCGTCGAGCATCTCCACCTTCCAGCCGCGGCTCTCGGCGAAGCGCGTATACATCTTGTAGAGGTCGCCCGCGAAGATGGCCGCCTCGTCGCCGCCGGCGCCCGCGCGAATCTCCACGATGATGTCCTTGTCGTCGGCAGGGTCGGCGGGGATGAGCATCAGTTTGATGTCGTCCTCGAGGGCGGGCATCTCGCCCTCGATGCGGGCGATCTCCTCCTGCGCGAACTCCTTCATCTCCGCTTCAGCCAGCATATCCTTGGCCTCGGCCAAATCGTCGAGGTCTTGCACGTATCTCTTAGCCGCCTTCGCGAGCGGTGCCTGGTCGGCGTATTCCTTGGCCAGGCGGTTGTACTCCTTCTGGTCGGCAAGCACCGCAGGGTCGGTCATCTTCGTCTGGAGATCCCGATATGCCTGCACGATCTTCTGCAGCTTTTCCTTCTCGAGCATGTCTTCCTCCCTATCGGTCAAAAAAATTGAACACCCGCTCGTAAGGCAAGTGTTCAAGCAGTCCCGACGACGAGCACCCGCCCCGAAGGCAGGTGCCCAACTCGGGTGTCCTCGTATGCAGTTAAGCGAAGAGCGAAAGCACGTTCTGCTTGGGCTGGGCCCCGACGGCCTGGTTCTTGACCTGCCCGGCCTCGAACACGATAAGCGTCGGGATGCTCATGACGCCGTAGCGCTGGGCGATGTCGGGAACCTCGTCGACATCGACGCTGTAGACGTAGGCGTCGCCCTCCTTCTCGGAGGCGATCTCGTCGATGACGGGGGCCATCATCTTGCAAGGACCGCACCACGTGGCGAAGAAATCCACCAGCACGGGCTTGTCTGCGGCGAGCACCTTCTCGTCGAACTCGGCGGCGCCGATCTGCTGCGTCATGACTATCTCCAATCTGCCCCAGCGGAGCCTCTACAAGTGTCGCGTGCCACTATACCACGCGTGAAGGCAGCATGGCGCATCCTGCATAACCCCGCTACTTTTCCATTGCTTCGTCGATCGCGGCGAGCCGGCTCCCGCACCAAGCTTGCGCTCGCGGGGCAGCCGTCGTCGCCCCCCCCTAAACGCTAAGGAGCCGCACCCTCCTCGGGCGCGGCTCCTTCCCTCCCGGACCCTCGGGCCCGAGCACTCGGCTTTCTCCCGCTACTTGACCTTGACCGTCACGGTCACGGTCTTGGAGCCGGACTTGTAATTCGCGTTGCCCTTGGCGCTCACCTTCACCTTGAACTTATAGGTGCCCTTAGGCGTGCCCTTCTTCACCGTTATCTTGCCGGTGGAAGCGCTCAGGGTGAAGTACTTCTTGGCCTTGGCCGACCATCCGACCTTTGCGTAGGACTTCGCGCCCTGCGCCCGGGTCACGGTAATCGGCGCCACCGTTCGCTTGGCGGTCTTGACCTTGGAGTACTTGACTGTCTTGGCCTTGGCCTTCGCCGAGACGGGGTTGGCCGCCTTGGAAATGGTTATCTTGGCGGCTGCGCTGGTGGCGCCATTGTAGTTGGCGTCGGCGGCTACCGTCGCCTTGGCGTAGTAGGTGCCCGCCGCTTTCACCGCAGAGGCCGCTATGGGCTTCTTGCAAGCCGAATCGCTGTAGTAGGCGTAGGTAACCTTGCCGTTCGAGCCGGAGACGGCCGCCGGGCCGGCGGCAATGGCCTTGCCGGTGTAGGTCGCGCTCTTGGCCGGCAGCGTGACCGTCGACGCGGCCTTCACGATGCTGTAGACCGCCTGCGTGGTGCCCGTGTAGTTGCCCTTGCCGGCAATCGTGAAGGCGTACTCGCCCACCTCGACGCCATCGGAAGGCACCGTCAGCTCGTAGTCTACGCCCTCGACGAGCGTGTCGCCATCGTAGGAGATGGAAACGGTCGGAACCTGCTTTTCTCCCGTGTAGATCAGCGAAGTCGAGGACAGGATTACCTCGGCCTCGTCGATCGGAGTGCGCACGGTCTCGAACGTCGTCGACTTGAAGCCCTCGTAGTTGCCGATGCCCATGATGGAGGCGGTGGCGTTAAGACCGTAGCCGTCGTTGTTCGTGTAGGACACCTTATAATCGACGCCCTCGACGAGGACGTTGCCGTACTCGTCGGTCACCGCGAGCCCGGGTTCGCAGGCATGGCCGTGGTAGCGCTGATCGGCGATGGCGTCAATCTCGCAGTCTTCGAGATCGGCCTTCGTCACCTGGAAGGAGGTAGCGGCAAAGCCCTGGTAGCCGGAGCCGGTCATGGCGTGGACATAGGCCGTTGCGGTACCGGCATCGACGTTGTCGAAGTAGACGACCTCGTAGTCGGTTCCTTCCACGAGTTCGGTCGTGCCGTAGGACACCGTTATGGAAGGCACCACGGCCGAGCCGGTGTAGGCCGCGTCCGCGACCTCGATCGCGCAGTCGGAGATGTTCACCTTGACGTCGCCTCCGGCCGCTACGATGGCGAAAGTGCCCTTGGCCGCGCCGGTGTAGTTACCCAGGCCCACGATATCGACCTTAGCCGCGTCACCGACGGCGGTGTTGTCCTCGTAGCCGGCCACGATGTAGTCTGTGCCCTCCTGGAGCACGATCCCGTCAAGCGTCACGATGGGCGTGGGCTCGATGGCCGCGCCGCTGTAGACGTAGGATGCGGCTTCCGTCGCGACCACGGCATTCGCGATCGACTTCTTGCCGATGGTGAAGGTGGTCGTCTTCTCGCCCACATAGTTACCCAAACCTGCAACGGTAATCGTAGCGGCACCGGCATTGACGTTGTCGATGTAGGCCGCCACATAGTCGGTGCCCTCGACGAGCTCCGTGCCGCTGCACGTCACCGTGAAGGATGGCTTTATCTCGCTGCCCGTGTAGGCCTGGGTATCGATAGAGGAAATGCTCGCGCTCGAAATATCAATAGCGCTGATAGAAAACTCGATAGCGCTCGATTCCAGAGCCAGGTAGTTGTCGCCCTCCGCAACCGACGCCTTCGCATAGTAGGTGCCAATTGCCGTGGGCGCTTGCGCTAGAGCCTGCGTGCAGGAGGCATCGGAGTAATACGCCCAGGCAATGGCACCGTAGGTAGCCTCACCGGCCGTCGTGCAAGCCGTGCCGTCGTAGGTCTTGCTCGTCACAGAAAGCGCGGTCGTCCACGCATTCGTGGCTTTCCCGATGGTGAAGGTCGCCGTATCGACTATCCTCGCAGGATAGCCCTCGGTAGACGTGGTGAAGGTGGCGCGCACCGTGTACTCGCCGGCGTTCGTGGGAACAGTCTCACGGTAATCGGCGTCTTCCGCGCTCGCCAGCTTGTACTCGACGGTTACCGAACCAGCTGCGTCGCTGTACGGCCAATGGGCCGTGAGCGTAGGCTCTTTTGCTGCACCGTCATACGTCCAACCTCCGATGGCCACGTCGACGATATCCGCACCGCCCTTGGCCGTTGCATCCGAGCTGGTCGCGGCAGCGCCGTTTACCGTCATGGAAGGTGCTGCGTAGTTGTCGCTTAACGGGACTGAGTGGCCGTTGTAGGTCTCGTTGGAGCCGATGATGCGAGCGGTGACACCGTCCGTGCCGGTAAGGGCGCTCTGCAGCGCGTAGTTGCCGGAGATGGTCTCGGTGCCCGCGGTCCAGGACTGTTTGGCGTGGCCGACGATGCCGCCGACGCCGACAGCCGAGGCATCGCTTGCGGAGACGGTGCCCTGGGCGATGTTGTTCGAGATGGCGTAGTCTTTGCTGCCGCTCGAGGCGCCCGTGGAGCCCACGATGCCGCCCGCGCTCTGGCGTGCGCTCACCGCGCCCGTGTAGCGGTTGCCCGTGACGGTCGCTTCGCTGCCCATGTCGCCGATGATGCCGCCGATCTTTGCCGCGCCAGATACGTCCGCCGTCACGACGTTGTTGGCGATGGTGTCACTCGACCCGCTCTTGCCGACGATGCCGCCGATGCCGCCCGAGCCGTTGATGCTGCCGGCCTCGCCTGCGGTGCCCGTAACGTTGCCTGTGACCGTGCACCCGGTGATGATGGCGTTATAGCTCGCGTTGCCGGCGATGCCGCCCGCGCCCATCGTCTTGCTCGCTGCGTTGCCGTTCCACGCGTCGTAGCTCGCGGAGACCGTGGCATTAGAGGTGGAGTTCGTAATCGAGGAACCACCGTTCAGGTAGCCGACGATGCCGCCTGTCGCCACATCGGATCCGGAGACCGAACCCGAAACCGTTACGTTCGTGGCCGTCCCGTAGAGGCTTCCCGCGAGGATACCCGCGTATCCGCTCATGACGGCGATACCTTCGGTATCGGTCTGAAGTTGGAGATTGGAGATGTTCCCCATCGCACCGCCGCTTGAGGAGTAACCCACATAGCCGAAGAGCGGGACCTGCAGACCTGTAATCGACTGGCTCGTACCATCGTAGGTGCCTGCGAAATACTTCGAGGGGCTGTTGCCAATGCTGGTGGCGAAATCCTCCGCGCTTATGGCGCCCGTTTGGCTGAAGTATTGGCCTTTGAACGTTGTGCCTTGGTTCACGTAGGTGGCGAGCTTGTTCAAATCGGCAACACTGGCGATCTTATACGGATCTTCCTGCGTACCCGTTCCGTTGTCGAACGCCTTGGTGACGTGGGCGGTGTAGGTAAGCGCCGTATCGTAGACGGTCACGTTATAGGGATTGTCCGTCGAAATCGTATTGCCCTCGGAATCCGTCCATTTATCGAACACGTAACCCTGCGCCGGCGTGGCGGTGAACGCCGCAATGGTGTCCGGCGCAGCCGTGCTGATGGCCGTCGGGGACGGATTCGTGCTCTCGGCATCGTATACGGCGGCGGTGACGTTCGCATCTTCAGCAGTCGCCGTGACCGCGGTCTCGCTCGTCACAAAACGCATGTTAGCGATGCAGTACGTCGTGCCGTCGTCAGAGGTGCTGTTCTGATTGTCGAGCGTTATCATACCCGCCTTGGTGAAGTGGAAGACGACGGTTTGCCATTGCCCATCGCTCGTACTGTTCCCCTGCAGGTAGATTTGGCCCGTGGAGTAGGGGTTCGTCGTGCTGCGAACATACGTCGTGCCATCGTAGTCGTCGTCCGTCTTGGAAGCCGTGGAGTAGAAACGGTCGCGCCATACGACATTTTCGCTGGGGTCGATCTTCCACTCGTAGATGAGGTAGCCCGCACTCGGAATCGTAACCGTGGCAGAGCACTGATAGGATCCCTGCGCGTACTCCGAATGATCGGCATCCTCGGCATCTGTTGCACTAGCCCATTTGCTGTAGTCATCAGATGTGATAACCAGGACGGAGCCATCCTTCAAAGCGGACTCAATACCGAGGTCGGCACCATTTACCGTGTCGGCGCCCTTGTCTGCAGCAGCCACAGCAGTGCCGTTAATAGTCATTGCCTTGCGCGCATAGTTGCCGGAGAGAGTAATCTCAGCCGAGCCCCACGAAGGCGCTGCCTTTTGTCCAATTATGCGATGCGTATCCGCTGTATCGCTCTTAGCGTTGGTGATCGCCGTCTGCAGCGCATAATTGCCCGAAACGGACCCAGAGCCGGAATAACTCGGTTGCGCATAGCCGACAATGCCGCCTGCTGCGTCTTTATACGGGTCCGAATTTGTCGCTGCCACCGTTCCAGAAGCGGTATTGCCGGTGACGGACAGACCGTTGGCGCTGTCCCCACAGCCCAGAATGCCGCCTACCTGCTCGCCGCCGCTCACGGCACCCGAGTAGGTGTTTTCGGTGATGATGCTCGAACCGCTAGATTTCCCGACGATACCACCTACGTAGCGCTTACCCGCTACATTGGCAGTAATGGTATTGTCGCTGCACGTAGTGTCGGTGCCGGCAACGCCCACAACACCACCGACGGAATCCAAGCTGCTCGCAGTCACGTTGCCAGTAACACTGCAACCGGAAATCTGCGTGTTGTAGCCCGCTTGCGCCGCAATGCCGCCGACACCGTAAGTCGAAGAGGTGTTTGTCGACGTGACCGTCGCCTCGCATGTGCAACTAGTGATAGAGCCTGAGCTCATATAGCCGACAACACCGCCGACGTAGCTATTAGCGCTCATGGAGATGGAGCCCGCAACCGTGCAATTCGAGATGGATGTAGACGAAGCGGCAGTGTATTGCCCCACGAGTATGCCGACCGCAGTCCCTGTAGTCGCAGTGACCGTCGCATTCACCGTGAGGTCTTCAATCGTCCCCGACGCATAGCCAAACAGGCCATGGTCGGCTATCAGGCCAGAGATCGTCTTGTCATTACCATCGAAGGTGCCCTTGAAATAGTGGCTCCACGAATCGCCGATGACAGTTGGAGCATTCTCCAGGGCAATATCGTTCATGAGCGTGAAATACTGGCCCTCGAAAGACGTGCCCTGATTCACGTAGGTGGCGAGCTTGCCCAAATCGGTCTCGCTGGCAATCTGGAAGGGGTCGGCTTCGGTACCGCTGCCCTCGAAGGGCTTGGAGACATACCCGGTGAAAGTCAGCGGCTCATCGTAGACCGTGACCGTGTAGGGGTTAGCGGTAGACGCGTAGTTGTCATCTGCAGTCTGCGCCTTCCAGCCGTCGAAGAAGTAGCCGCTGGCCGGCGTGGCGGTGAACTCGACGGACGTGCCGGGATCGACGGCGGTCTCGGCAGAATCGCCAACCTTGGCAGCTGCCGTCAAGTGTTCATCTGCCGCATTGGCCGTAACCGATGTTTGCTCGGTGACGAAGCGCACCTCGTCGAGACTCGCGCAGCCGTGGTTGTCGGCCGCGGAAAACGAGATTTGGTGCGTCCCGTCTCCTGTCACGGGAACAACAACAGTAGCCCAAACGCGATTATTCGTGCTACCGCCCGAAATAGATTCGACCTGCTCTCCATCGACATAGCAGTAAAGATGGTCCTGCCAGTTACTGCTTGTGGAGTTGAACTCCCACTGGAAGATGAGCCAGCCAGGGCCGGTCACACTCGTTACGAGATCGGCAGACGTTTTGCCGGAAGCGACCTTCAGATAATCGCTTGCATCGCCATCGCCTTTGGCCTCGACACTCCAAGCGGTCGTATCCGTAGTCGAAAACGCCAGGTTCGAGCCGCTCTTTAGCAACGCAGTTGCCTGATCGTTTAAGATGGAGTCGGCTTTGGTCGTGACAGATACCACATCGCTCGTGGCGCTGGCCGTCTTCACGACTTCAAACGTGTTCGTGACCACACAGTAGTAATAGACGGTGCCAACTGTTGCCGTGGGTGCTTCATAGGTCGATGCTGTCGCACCTTCAATCGCGGTTCCACCAGTCGTCAAGTTCTCGGCATTCGAATACCACTGATACGAAAGCGTGCCCGCGCCCTCGCCCGTGACGCTTGCCGTGCAGGTGAGCGTAGGCTCAGTCGCTTTCCAATTAACCTCGCTCGATGCTGGCGAAATCGAGGTAATGGTCGGCGTGGCCGCAGCTGTCGCCGACGTCGCGTTAAACGAGATGGTGTTGCTTGTGGTCGTCGTGGCCGAACCATCAAGGTTATACGACACAACGCAGTAGACTTGAATCTCGTCTCCAGCCGAACCAGATGGCACATTGTAGCTGAGAGTCGATTGCGTTTGCCCGCTAATCACCGCCGCCTCGGCACTCCCAACCTTCGAGTACCACTGGTAGGCGATATCGGTGACTTTGGTGGTGTCGATCGCCGTTCCTGCAGCGGTCTTGCTGGCGTCAACCGTAAACGGCATCGCAGTTCCCTCTTGCACGCCCTGCTCGAGGTTCTCGGTCGTCGTCACCACGGCAGCGGGATCGTAGACGGCAGATGCCACGATATCGTAGAGATACCCGCAATCGGAGCCATTGAAACCAGAGTAGTCATTGTAGAAATCGACCACGAGCGTGTGCTCGCCGTCTGACAGGGGGGTAGAAGTAGTGTACGTGCCGGTGTGGAGGTCCCCGTTGCTGCCCGAATAATCTTTTGTCGTGGCCACCTGTTCGCCATCAATCTTGATGGTGAGATAATCCCATTGTTTTTCCGCACTCGCCCCGTACTTGAAGGAGAGATTGAAGTACTCATCTGACGAGAACGTGATGGTCATTATCGAGTTGCTGCTGCCCACGTTCTGATTCGAGGACTTGAGCGCCTTCTCGGCGAACTTCCCATCATTTTGCGAAGTTGCAGCCGTATCATCAGTAGCCGTCGGATCGTAGTCGTAATACACCCAAGCATAGCTTTCCGGGTCGGTTATCGAAGCCGTCACGCCCGAGAGAGCGAATTCGCTCAGGCGTGGATCGGTCGTTTCCGTTCCATCCTGCGCAGTCAGCGCCTGCGCGGAAAGCGCAACGGATTCGGCTTCCGCGGGCTCTTCGGATTCCGCCGCACCTTCGGCAGCAGCCTCTTCGGCCTTGGACTCCGTCTCGTCTGCGGCAGACGCCTTCTGCTCGGAGGACTTCTCGGTTGCCGCGGTCTTCCCGCTCGAGCTCGCCTCCTCGTCTGCGGCCGCCGCAGAAGACGCACTCTCGGCACTGGACTCGGACGGCGCATTCTGCTCCGCCGTGGCCTGGGTTTCGACGCTTGCGGCCGAAACGTCCGATTCAGCGAGTTTCTTCGACGCCACGGCGAAGGCCGATGTCGGAAGCATCATGCCCGCCAACGCGACGCTGGCAATGCAGCAAATCAGCTTATGGGCGAGTGCACCTCCCCCCTTCGATGCCCTGCTCTTCCGGAGCAAGCGCGAGCGAGTCTGACTGCTCATAACACCACGTCCCTTCCGTTCGGAATCTTCCGGTCGCACAGTCGTAACCGCATGAGACGACGTCAATCGCATTTCGTATGCAATCGACAGCACTTTGCATCCCATGGATTCATACGGATTATATCCTATCGGGTATATTCTCGGATGCAATAAAGTTTAGGTGAGAGGCACTCACGAGGGCTCAAACGTATTCGTTGCGCTCGTCGGGCCGCACGCGCGTTCACTGCCTGCCGGCGTGCCTCGTCACGCGGTTCATCAGCAGCATCGTCGCGAACGAGAAGACCATCACCGCTATCACCCAGAAAATCGTCGCGGCCGCATCGCCGGCCATCCAGTCGTAGTAAATCGCAACGGGCAGGGTCTGCGTCTCGCCCACGTAGTTGCCCGCGAAGAACATCGTCGCGCCGAATTCGCCCAGCGCGCGGGCAAAGGCCAGGGCGGCGCCGGCGACGAGCGAGCTGGTCGAGAGCGGCAGCATGATCTTCAGGAAGATCCGCCGCTCCTTCCAGCCCAGCACCCGCGCCGCGTCGAGCATCTCCGCATCGAGCGCCTCGAAGGCCCCGCGGGCCGTGCGGTACATGTAGGGGAAGGACACCACGACCGCCGACACCACCGCCGCGGGCCAGGTGAAGGCGATGTCGATGCCGCACGAGATAAGAAAGCGCCCGATGGCGGTGCTCTTGCCGAAGAGGAGCAGCAAGAGCATGCCGCAGACCGTCGGCGGCAGGATCATGGAGAGCGTGGCCAGCCAGTCGAGCAGGTTGCCCGTCATGGGATTCGCCCGGAAGACGGCATAGGCCGTGCACGTGCCGAGCGCGAAGACGATGAGCGTGGAGAGCAAAGTGGTCCGCAGGGAGACGATAAGCGGACTCCAGTCGAGTCGCGCGAAGAAATCTCCCAGGGCCTCGAACGGGCCCGCCTGGGTGGTAATCCGGACCTGCGAGGCGTCGAGCAGACTCGCGTAATCGCAGAACAGCACTTCCCCGCTGTCCGCGCCGTCGACCGCCGAATACGTCCTGCCCTGCGATTCTATGGCGAAGCGGAAGCTGCGCCCGTCCAGGCGCACCTCCGTCTCGGAGGTGAAATGGTACTCGAGCCCCAAATCCCCCAGGGCGGCACCGCCGCTTGAATTGGGCCGGTCGAGCGCCTCGAAGAGGGCCTGGAGCTCGGCGAGCCGACCGGTATCGGAGAGGTCGAGCCCAAGGGCGTCGCACACGTCGGCGGGCACGTATACCACGGCGACGTCCTCCGTCGCGATGAGCACGCAGGTCTCGGCCGTGCCCGTTATGTAGCGATAACCGAAACCCACGCCGTCGATATCCGCCGAGCTGCCCGTCTTGGCCTTGTGGAAGTCGGCGAGGCCGCAACCGAGCGCATCGCTTACGGCGGCGTCGTTCGACGAGGACACGACTGCATCCGCCCAAGCAGACGGCACGGCGCCGAACGGCCCCACGCCCGCAGGCGCCCCCGCGAGCACGGCCGCGAGCACGACAGAGACCGCCCCCGCGAGCACGGCCGCGGCCGCCACGCGGACGGAAGAGCCGTGCGCGGGGGTGGTCGCGACGCGGATGGAAGAGGATCCCTTTGCTCTACTTGAGCTCAAAGCCGTTGTCTTGCCAGATGGCGAGCGCATCCGGGTCGGTCATGCAGAAGTCGATGAAGTCTCGGGCGACGTCTTCGTGCCCGGAATCGTTCAGCACGGCCCCGGGATAGACGATGTCCTTGTGCTCGGTGGCCGGCACCGTGTAGATGCTCTTCACCCCGGAATAGCGGTACAGGTCGCTCGTGTAGATGAAGCCGATGTCGCAGTTGCCGGAGGCGACCCACTGCGCGCAGGTGCCCACCTTGTCGGCCAGCGAGACCTTGCTCGCGATGGCCTCGTCGTAGGCGCCGCCTTCACCCTCTTGCCCCGTATAGAGGTTGCAGCGATAGAGGGCCTGGTTGGCGTACTTGCCGGCGGGAACGAACGCCGCGTCGCCGATGGCGATGCGCTCGATGCCCGGCTCGGCGAGATCTTCCAAGCCTTCGATGGAAATCGTGCTGCCCTCGGCCGCGCAGACCACCAAATCGTTGCCGAACATGTTCAGCCGCGTGACGGGGTCGATGAAGTCCTCGGCATCGTCCATCGTCGCCTTGGAGGCCGTGATGAGGATATCCGCCGAAGCGCCCGCCTGGACCTCCTCGACCAGGTCGCCGGAGGCCTTGAACTGCGAATCGGCGAAGGTCACGTTGGGGTGGCGCTCGGTGTAGAGCTGCTGCACGAGCGGCATCGCCTGCTCGAGCGAGTTGGCGGCGAATATCTGCAGCTCGACCTTCTCGTCCGAAGACGCGCTCGAGGAGCTGGAAGTCGGGCCGCCGCCGCAGCCTGCGAGGGGCAGCAGCGAGAACGCCAACGCGCATGCCGCCGCGAGGGCCGCGAAATTCCTTCTGCTCATAGCTTTCATGGTTTCCGTTCCTTTCTTTTTCCTACTGCACATCGTAGGGCAAACCTTCCGGCAGGGGCTCGACCGCTATCTCGACTTCCTCCACGTTCTCGTTGTAGAAATCGATGAAGTCCTCCCCCGTCTTCTTCTGCGCGAGCTCGGTGCGCCAGACTTCGAGCAGCTCGTCGGGGAATTTCGAGAGCTTGGTCAGAGAGCCCTTATCGGTGTTGTCGAAGTGGTCGGTGCACACGATGACGAAGTAGCCATCGCCCGCCAGAACCGGCTCGGAGACGTCTCCCACCTCGAGCTCGAGCACCGCCTCGCGATACGACGAACTCGGCGTCGAGACGCAATCGTAGCCCATGTCGCCGTCTTCGGAATAGCGACGAGACGAATACTCGGCGAAGACGGCGGCGAAGTCCTCGCCCGCGACGAGCTTGTCGTGGGCGGTCCTGGCCTGGGCCTGCGCCGCGAAGGCGGAGTTCGCGTCATCGGCGGCGACGAAGACGGCACTCGTGCGGCGCGTGCTCAGGTTGGCGGCCTGGTTGTTCGCATAGGCGAGCAGCTCGTCGTCGTCTACCGAGGCGGGGTCGGAAAACGTCGCCTTTATCGCCTCCTTCTGCAGGTCGCTGCGCAGCTGGTCGCGGTAGGCGTCCTCGGTGTAGCCGGAGGCGTTGAGGGCGCGTTGCCAGGCGAGTGCGCTGCCGTATTTGCCGCGCTCCTCTTCGAGCTTCGCGTCCACATCCCCCTCGCCCACGGAGACTCCGCGCAACTCCGCGGCCTGCCTTATCAGGTAGTTGCGGCCGAACTGCTTGACGACCTCGCTCCTGAGCTCCTTCGCCGTCGTGCCCTTCTTCTCCAGCCACGCCTTCCACTCCTCGTCGCTGGAGAGGCCGGCCTCTTCGCGGTATTGGGCGATATAGTCTATGACCTCCTGCTCGCAGATGACGTAATCGTGCGCCTGGCCGGCCTTGCGCGTGTCTTCGGATTGGCCGCACCCCGCACACGCCAGAGCGCACAGGAGGGCGCACGCCAGCAGCAGGGCGCACAGGAGGGCTGGGTGGAAGAGGACGGGGGGGCTTTCCGGCCTCGATGCGTTTCGCTCGCTTGCGATTTCGGGGGAACGCATGCGCATCACTCTTCCACCGTGATGTAGATCTGCCCGGTCTCGGGGTCGCGATAGGCCATGCCGAGCTCCTCGTAGCCCTTGCCGCCGTCCTCGGTCGACTCGGTTATCTCGCTCGTGTTGTCGAAGGCCTCCATGTCCTCCTGCTGCGTGACGGGCGTAAGGGAGCCGATGTCGACATTCCAGTGCACGATGAGGGCCAGCATGAGCCCGCAGGCGAAGACGAGCATGGCATCGGAGAGGTTGGCTATGCCGCTCATGGGATCGACGTCTTCTTCGCCCGCGTCCGCGCCCGCGAAGGCGGAGGTGCCGAAGTCGCGTCCGCGCACATGGGCCGAGAACACCTTCGCGCGGGTCGCCTCGTTTTCGCTATTCTGCCTCTTCGGCATCTTCGGCCTCCTTCCCTTCGGAGCTTTCGCCTTTACCGTCTGCCTTGTCCGCCTCCAGCGCCATGGGCGCCGTGTAGTCCAAGTCGCCCGCCGCCGCCAGCGCGTCTATCCTGTCGAGCAGGGTCGCCTCGCAGGCTTCGAGGGCGTTGGCGTAGTCGGCGTTCCACTTCTTGCGCAGGCGCGCGAGCACCACGCAGATGGAGGCCGAGATGAGCCCGACGACGGTGGTGTCGAAGGCGATGAGCAGCGAATTGGCGAGCAGGTCGGTCTGGCCCTGCCCGAGCGCCACGATGCCGGGGCCGAGCGGGATGAGCGTGCCCATGAGGCCGAGCATCGGGGCGAGGCGGGCGATGAGCCCGGCCAGCGATTCGCGGCGGCGATAGTATTCACCGCACTCGTAGACGGCTCGTTTGGCCGTGTTCCAGCGTGCCTCGGCGGGCAGATCTCGTGCGTTGAAGAGCGTCATGAGCGCGGTCTTCTGCCGATGCAGCAGCTCGGAGCGGGCGATGACGCCCGGAATCTGCTGGCAGGAGGCCTCTTCGATATCGCGCAGGAAATGCGGGATGGGCTCGCGGAAGCGCCTGCGCTCGGTGAAGTACTCGACGACGACCATGACGAGCAGGACCAGCGTGACGACAATGAGCAGAAGCAGGATGACGATGACGGGATACAGGGCGCCCGAGGTGATGTAGTAGAGCGCGCTATCGAGAACGTTGGACATATAATTGCCTTTCTAGCTGGGGAAACGGGTCATTCTGCCGGACGATACGGCAAAGGGGGCAATGCGGGGAGCACCGCCCTCATGGCGATGGGAGCAAGGGTGGAATCATTTCGGCACCGCCTTGAGCTTGCGGCGCTGACGATGCCAGCCGCCGAGCTGCCAGGCGACGCCCACGACGACGCAGAGCGCGAAGCTCAAAACGAGCACCACGAGCGTGAGGTTCACGTCGATCTGCGAGAAGAAGTCGGTGGGCGAATCCGCGCTCACCGCGTACATGTGTTTCTCGGTCGCCCGTGCGCTCTGGGACTCGCTCGGCGCGGTCGCATCGTCTTCGCCTTCGCCTTGCTGGGTCGTCGTATCGAGGCCGAGGTCCTTGTCCGCGGAATAGCGCAGGATGGGGGTCGTCTCGCCGGCGGCGTAATGGTCGTGCTCGGCGTCGGTGGCGTTGAGGGAGCGCACGACCTCCTCGGAGTTGAGCATCTCGGCGGAGACGGATTGCGCCGCGTCGATGCCGCCCTGCTGGAAGAGCACGCCCTTCTCGCTGGAGGTCTCCACGCTGTCCTCGCTGTAGTAGTTGTTCGTGTTGTTGACCGTGGTGCCGCCGGCGTTGTCGTCCCAGAACTCGCCGAAGCCGCTCTCGGCGCCGATGATGGCCGCGATGTTGCTGCCGCGGCCCGTGACTTTGCCGACGTTGTAGCAGCTCGTGATGTCGAGCGTGGTCATGCCGGAATGCGCGGCCACGCTTCTGCCCACGATGCCGCCGACCGAGGAAGTCTCCTCGGGGGAGGCGCCGTTGACCTGCGCGGAGTTGTAGCAATAGGAAACCGAGCTCGAAAGGCCGGAGATGGAGCCCACGATGCCGCCGGTCGAGCGCAGGTTCGCGGAATTAACCTCGCCTTCGTTGGAGCAGTCGGCGATGTGATAGTTGCCATAGGTGGCCGTCGAGCCCACGATGCCGCCCGCGCCCTTCGCGTAGACGTCGGTGTAGTTGGACGAGTCGGCCTTGATGGAGCCGTAGTTGGCGCAGTTCGAAACGGTGATGCCGCGCTCGTCTTCCGAGAGCAGGCTGCCGACGATGCCGCCTACGCCGCCGCCCTGCTCGGTGATGCCGGCTATCTCGATGTCGCCGTAGTTGCGGCAATTGACGAACCGGCTGTTCTGAGCACCGTTCTCTTCGACATAGACATCGACCACGTAGGCGGCGATTCCCCCCGCGGTGGAGGAATATCCGTAGTCGCCCGACTTGAACAACGTCGCCACGTCGGCGCGATTGACGACGTTCTCCACGACAGTGCGCTCGAGCTGGGCCACCACGCCGGCGGCGCACCAGCCCGTGGTCACCGAGCCCGAGACCTCGAAATCGTGCAGGTACGCGTCGCGGACGTTGCCGAAGAGAGCCTGATCGTGGGAGGGGTTGGAGATGAAGAGGTTGGTGATGGCATGGCTGCCGCCGTCGAATTCGCCCATGAAGTAGGTGTAGACATCGTCCGCATCCACGTCGTCGGTGTTGTTATACACCCCGATGGGATACCACTGGTAACCCGAGAGGTCAATATCGGCGCCCAGGTGCACGGTCTTGCCCTGAAAGGTGACGCCCCGCACGACGACGAGGTACGAAAGCCCCGCCAGCTGCGCGGCATTGGAGATGGTATAGGAGCCTGCGTCCGGGTTGACGTCGTACCACGAGGTGTCGGCATGCTCCAGCCAGGTCTCGGCCGAGGGGACGGCGCTTGCGGTCTCGGGCGTGAGCTCGGACTCTTCCTCGGCGAGCGCGACCTGCGGCTGCGGCAGGGTCGCCAAGGACAGCGCCTGGGCGAGCAGGAGGGCGAGCAGGCACGTGGCGACGCGGCGGGCGCGCGGCGCGG
>CAJOOG010000063.1 GCA_905236045.1 uncultured Denitrobacterium sp. | reverse complement strand
TCGCCGAGGCGCGGGCTGCGGTGGCCGCCGCGAGGCACGAAGGCGAGGGCCGCCGCAAGAAGCGCAAGGAGAAGCGCCAGGCCGAGGCGCGCGAGAAGGCCGAGATGGCCGCGCTCGAGAAGGGCCTCGACCCCTCGGTGGTGCTCGACGATTCCCTCATCGAGATCCCCGAGGGCTCCACGGTGCAGAAGTTCGCCGAATTGGTGAACGTGGCCCCCAGCGACGTCGTGAAGCGATTGTTCCTGCTGGGCAGCCCCCTCACCCTCACCCAGACCATGTCCGACGAGTTCATCGAGCTCATCGCCGACGACATGGGGCGCAAGGTGCGCGTCGTCTCCCCGGAGGAGGAGTACGCCGTCGTCTACAACGATTCTCCCGCCGACCTCAAGCCCCGGCCCCCGGTGGTCACCGTCATGGGGCATGTCGACCACGGCAAGACCAGCCTGCTCGATGCCATCCGCGAGACCGGCGTGGCCGAGCAGGAGGCGGGCGGCATCACGCAGCACATCGGCGCGTCGGTCGTCGACCTCGACGGGCGCCAGGTTACCTTCATCGACACTCCCGGCCACGAGGCCTTCACCGCCATGCGTGCCCGCGGCGCCCAGATTACCGACATCGCGGTCCTCGTGGTGGCGGCCGACGACGGCGTCATGCCGCAGACCGTCGAATCGATCAACCACGCAAAGGCCGCCGACGTGCCCATCGTCGTTGCGGTGAACAAGATCGACAAGCCCGGCGCCGACGCGAGCCGCGTGCGCCAGGAGCTCACCGAATACGGCATCATCCCCGAGGAATGGGGCGGCCAGAACATGTTCGTGGACGTCTCCGCGAAGAAGCGCCTGCATATCGACGACTTGCTCGAGACCATCCTCTTGCAGGCCGATGTGCTCGAGCTGAAGGCCAACCCCGATGCGTTGGCCAGCGGATACGTCATCGAGTCCAAGCTCGACAAGGGCCGCGGGCCGGTTGCGACCGTGCTCGTGTCCCGCGGCACGCTGCATCCTGGCGACACCGTGGTCGCGGGCACCGCCTACGGGCGCGTGCGCGCGCTCATCGGCACGCGCGGCCAGCAGCGCATAGAGGCTTTCCCCGCCGACCCGGTGGAGATCTTAGGTCTCAACAGCGTGGCCGTCGCCGGCGACGAGTTCCGCGTCTTCGAAGACGAGCGCGACGCCCGCAAGCTGGCCGAGGAGCGTTCGCTGCGCCAGCGTCTGAAGGCGCAGGAGAAGGGGCATATGAGCCTCGACGACCTCTTCAACCACATCGAGGAGGGCAAGACCACCGATTTGAATCTCGTCGTGAAGGCCGACGTCCAGGGCTCCATCGAGGCCTTGCGCGACGCCTTCGAGAAAATGGACCAGTCCGAGGTCAAGATCAACATCATCCACGCGGCCGTCGGCGGCATCACTGAAACCGACGTCACCTTGGCCGCCGCGAGCGATGCCATCATCATCGGCTTCAACGTGCGCCCCATGGGCAAGAGCAAGTCGATGGCCGACAAGGAACGGGTCGATATCCGCCTGTACCGCGTCATCTACCAGGCCATCGAGGACATCAACGCCGCACGCGTGGGCCTGCTTTCCCCCGATATCGTGGAGCAGGACACCGGCATGGCGGAGGTCCGCGAGACCTTCAAGGTGCCCAAGGTCGGCACGATAGCCGGCTCGTATGTCAGCGAGGGCGAGATAAGCCGCGACGACGAGGTGCGCATCGTGCGCGAAGGCACCGTCATCTTCGAGGGCAAGATCGCCTCGCTGCGCCGCTTCAAGGACGACGTGAAGAGCGTGGCCCATGGTTACGAATGCGGCATCGGCATCGAGGGCTACCAGGACATCAAGGTGGGCGACCAGATCGAGGGATTCCGGAAGGTCGAGGTCGAGCGCACCGAGTAGGGGGCAATCTTGAAACAGGGAGCATCGAGCCGCAAGGTCAACCAGCAGGCACGCGAGGTCATCGCCAACATCCTGCTGTTCGAGATATCCGATCCGCGCCTGGCGCTGGTCACCATCACCGGTTGCGAAGTCAGCTTCGACCGCAGCTATTGCAACGTCTACTATGCCGCCGAGCGCGGGACCTACGAGGACGTGGCCGCTGCCTTCGCCGCTGCGAGCGGGCGCATTCGCTCGCTCGCGGCCCGCGAGCTCTCGTGGCGCGTGGCCCCCGAGCTGCGTTTCATGCTCGATGCTACGGTCGACGAGGCCGAGCGCATAGGACGCGCCCTCAATCGCGAGCAGAGGCATTTCGAGGAGATCGAAAGTCCGGAGGGGGAGTAGCGTCATGCAGATCGGGACCTTTGAGGAAGTGGCGCAAGCGCTGCGCGACGCGGATGATTTCGTCATCGCCGGTCACGTGAGCCCCGACGGCGACTGCATCGGCAGCCAGCTGGGGCTGGCGGCCGCGCTGCGCAAGCTCGGCAAGACCTGCACGTGCGTGCTCGCCAAGCCCGAGTCTCTCGAGTACGGTCTGTCCACGTTGCCGGGTGCGCAAGATTTGACGCCCGCCTGCGAATTCGAGCGCGATTTCGGGTGCTTCGTGAGCGTGGACGTGCCGAATCTGGATCGCATGGGCGATTCCGCCGCGCTCCATGCACGCTCGCCGCGCACCATCGCCATCGACCATCATCTCTGGCAGGAGCCCCTCTCGCAGGTGAACTACATGGACTCCGAGGCGGCTGCCTGCGCCATGATCATCTGGAAGCTGCTCGGGTATGTGGGGGTCGAACCCGACGAGGAGATAGCCACCTGTCTTTTCACCGGGCTTTCCACCGACACCGGCAGCTTCTGCTTCCAGAATGCCACTTCCGAGGTGTTCCAGCTGGCCGCCAAGATGGTGGCCGCGGGCGCCGATTGCGCGCAGATCGCCGCCGACGTGTACCAGAACCGCTCCGTGTCCTCTCTCGAACTCGAGAGCATCATGATCTCGCGCATGGAGACGCTCTGCAGCGGCGCGGTGGTGGTAAGCCATCTTTCCCTGGACGACTTCACCCGCACGGGCGCAGTCAAATCCGATGCGGAGCCGCTCATCGACACGCTGCGCAGCGTGCGCGACGCTCGCGTGGCCTGCATCTTGCGCGAGCAGGACGATTGCGTGCGCGGGAGTATCCGCGCCAAGGACGAGACCGACGTGGCGGACATAGCCGCGCATTTCGGCGGCGGCGGGCACCGGGCGGCGGCGGGATTTACCATCCCCGGCACGCTTGAGGAGGCGCGCGCCCAAGTGGAAGCCGAGTTGAAGCGGCTTTTCTAGCGGATGCCCCCATGGCGAACAGACGCGCGACAACCGATTATTCCCTCGTCGTGGGGGTGGACAAGCCCGCCGGCATGACCTCGCACGATGTGGTGGAGCGCTGTCGGCGCATCTACGGAGAGCGCAGATGCGGGCATGCGGGCACGCTCGACCCCGCGGCGACCGGCGTGTTGGTGGTGTGCGTGGGGCCGGCCACGCGGCTGGACAGATTCTTTACCGGCCACAGGAAATCCTACGATTTCACCATCGTCTTCGGGAGCGCCACCGATACCGACGATGCGCAGGGGATTGTCACGCGCAGGGAGCCCGTGCCGCAGCAGCTGGCCGACATCGCCTTCGCGAGGGCCCATGTGCGCGGCCTTGTCGGGCGCGGCATGCAGCTGCCCCCGGTGTATTCGGCGGTGAAGGTGAACGGGCGGAAGAGTTACGAAGCGGCGCGTCGGGGGCGGATCATCGAGCTGAAGCCGCGTCCCGTGGAGATTTTCGAGGCCGAGCTTCTGGATTGCGCCTGCGCAGACGACCAGATCGTATGGAAGGTGAGCGCGCAGGTGAGCGCAGGAACCTACGTGCGCAGCATCGCGCGGGATGTCGGACGGACGTTGGGCACGGTGGCGCATGTGGGCGAGCTTAGACGCACCTCGGCGGGGAACGTGGGCGTTTTGGACTGCGTGAGCCTGGAGGCGCTGGAGGCAGATCCCTTCGGCAATCTGCTCGATCCGGTGAAGATGCTGGGGATGCGCTTCGCGTTCGTGGACGATTCCCTGCGCAAGCTCGTGGAGGCGGGGGCGGCCCTGCCTCCACGCGGGCTGTCTCTGCATGCCTTCGACGTGCGCGTGGGGCCGCAGGCCTTCTGCGGCTGCACCAGCGGCGTCCGGCAAGCTCCAGGAGATTTGGTTGAGGGGGAGCAGGTGGCCATCGTGGACGGCAGCGTCCTGGCGGCGATCTACGAGTATTCGGATGGAGCCCTGCGCTGTGCGTGCAAGTTTTCGCGAGGAGTGAGACGTGTCGGCGATATATAGAATGGATGCCGGTTTCGATGGCGCCCTCTTCGAGGGAAGCTCCTGCGCCTTCGGCGTGTTCGATGGGCTGCATCGCGGGCATCGCTATCTTCTGGCCGCGGCTCAGGGCACCGCGTGCGACACGGGGGGCACCAGCATCGCGCTCACTTTCGACCGCGACCCCGACGAGGTCTTCCGCCCGGGCGAGCTGAAGAAGCTGCTCTCCAACGAGGACCGCATAGAGCTGCTGGCGTCCTCGGGCGTGGATGCGGTCTGCGTGCTGCCCTTCACGCGCGAGCTAGCGAGCGAGGAGCCGCTCGAGTTCCTGGAGAGCACCTTCGGCGCGGGGAACCCGGCGCATCTGCACGTGGGGGTGGACTTCCGTTTCGGCGCGAGGGCCCGCGGCCACATCGAGGATCTGCGAAGCTGGGCCGGCGGGGTGGGTGCCTGCGTGCACGCGCATCATCTGGTGTCCGCGGACGGCAGCCCGGTAAGCGCCACCCGCATCCGCTCGCTTCTGGCGCAGGCGCGCATCGAGGAGGCCAACGAGCTGCTGGGGAGGCCCTATGTCCTGCATGGCGTGGTGCGCCACGGGCGCGAGGATGGACGCGCCTTCGGGTTCCGCACTGCGAACCTGGAGATTCCGGTGCAGCTCCAGGTGGCGGCGGAGGGCGTCTACGGCGGCTATGCGCGCATCGGCGAGGAGCGCTTCCGCGCGGCGATAGCGGTGGGGAAGAGCCCGATGTTCGAGGAGGAGACCACTGCCACCTGCGAGGTGAACATCCTCGATTTCGACCGCGACATCTACGACGAGAACCTATGGGTGGAGCTGCATCATCATCTGCGTCCTCTGGAGAAGTTCGGAAGCGTGGAGGACCTGGTGGCGGCGGTGCAGGCCGATAGAGTCTGGGTGAGCGAGAACCTCTGAGCGGGCGCGGAGCACCTGGACAGCCCTCGGAGGGGATCCGGAGGGGGGCCGGAGATCTAGTGAATCAATCCCGCGTCGGCCTGCATATGCGCGGCGCGGCGCGCCTCGAGGTCTTTCTGCATGGCGCTCGTGGCTTGGTAGACGATCGCCTCGTCCTGCTCGGAGAGCATGCCGCCTCTCAGCTGGTCGTTGAAGGCTCGAACCTGCGCCTCCAAATCCCCCAAGGCCAGCTCCTCGGCCAGGTACGCAGCGTAGAGATGCGGGCTGCGGCCCTCCGCGGACCCGCGGGCCAGGACGCCGTCGGCGGCGGGCTGCGCCGCGGTGATGGCCGCGGAGAGCGCGGCGGCGGAGCAGGCGGGGTCGGCCTCGAGCGCGGTGAGCAGGGCGTCTGCCGCCTTGGCATGCAGCCTCCAGCGCCAATCCACCTGCGCCAAGGTCGTCGCCTGCTCGAGGGCGATGGCGGGATTGTGGGCGCAGAGCCCGATGAATTCGGCCTCGTAGAAGCGACGGCTTCTTTCGGGGCCGGAAAGCCGTAAGGCGGGTGCGTTGTCGCCCGAGGGCGCGGCATCGAAGTCTCCGAAAGACGGGTCCTGCTGGTCCTGCCCGGTCCCCTTCTGGTCCTGGGTCCCCCGTCCTCCGGCTTCCGTAGGCGCCGACCCGTTGCCGACGTTGCCTCGGGGCGTTGCGCTATCGCCTCGAGGCGACCCGTCGGCGAGTTTGCGAGCGTCGTAGCGTCGCGGGGGCTTCAGCTTATCCAAACGTTCGATGACGTCGTTTTCGGGCAGCTGCAGTTTGAAGGCGATGATCTTGGCGTACTCCTTGGCCAGCAGCGAGTCCTTAATGGGCGCGAGGATCTGGATGACGTCGGCATAGGCGGCGGTGCGCCCCTCCGGCGTGCTCGTATCGAAGCGGGCGATGTGCCGGTCGATGCCGAACTCCAGCAGCTGCTGTGCGCCTTCGATTTGCGTCAGCAGAGCCTCGGCTCCCCGCCGGCCCACGAAGTCCGCGGGGTCCAAGCCGTCCGGCAGCGTGCACGCCAGAAGGTCCACGCGCCTGCGGCCGGCTTCCGGCGTCATGCTCTCGTCTATGAATTGCAGCGCCCGGTCCGTGGCTCGCTGCCCCGCCTCGTCGCCATCGAACAGGTAGACGATCCGCTTGGCTGCATGGCGCGAGATGCTGCGAAGGTGCTGCGTGGTGAGGGCGGTGCCCAGCGTGGCGATTGCGTTGGAAATCCCCGCCTCGTGCAGTGCGATCACGTCCGTGTAGCCTTCTACCACGATGGCCGTGCCGGTGGCGGTGATCTTGCCCTTCGCCCTATCGAGTCCGTAGAGGGTGGTGCTCTTGTTGAAAAGGGGCGTGGTCTGGCTGTTCAGGTACTTCGGCTCGCCCTGGCCCACCACGCGCCCGCCGAAGGCTATCGTCTCGCCGCGGTCGTCGTTTATGGGGAACATGATGCGGTCGTAGAAGCGGTCGGCCGCGCGGCCGTTGCGCTCCACGGCGACGTTGGCGTCGATCATCTCCTTGGGGGTGTAGCCCTTGTTCAGCAGATGTCGCACCAGCGCCCCGCGTCCCGGCGCGAACCCGAGCTGCCATTTCCTGGGCACCTCCCCGCCCAGAGCGCGTCCGCTCAGATACGCGCGGGCGCTGTCGGCGGCGGCCTCGCGGCTGCGCATGAGCTGCAGATGGTAGAACTGCCGCGTTTCCTCGCAGACGCCGCGCAGGCGCTCCTTGTAGCTGCGGGAGACGCCCTTGCCGCCCGTTTCGTGCAGTTCGATGTTGGCGCGTTCCGCTAGCCGGCGCACGGCGTCGGGGAAGTCCACGTCCTCGGTCTTCATGATGAAGGTGAAGACATCGCCGCTTTCGTGGCAGCCGAAGCAGTAGTAGCGCTGCGTGCCGGGGTCTATCTTGCAGGAGGGCGTCTTCTCCTCGTGGAAGGGGCAGCAGCACCAGAACTCGCGCCCGCGCTGACGCAGGACGTAGCGGTCCTGGAACAGCTGCACGATGTCGGTCGCCTCGCGGACCTTCTGGATGTCTTGTTCGGAGATGCCTGCCATGCCTTCCTTTCGCTTTGTGCAATTATAGCCGTCGGCACGGAGAGATTCCGCGTGAAGATTCGCCCGCCCGCCGCGCGCCCCGGCTGGTGTTTTTCTGAGGGCTGGCTTGCGTGCGGGATGGCGGCGCGTACAATAGCGGAAAAGGGCAAGAAATCGAAGGAATGCGGTATGAAGATCGTTCTCTCGCCAGACCCCGTGCTGCGGCAGCGCGCTGAAGAGTGCGCGCCGGGGGACAAGACTCTCAAACGACTGTCGAAGCAGATGGCGAACCTGATGTACAAGAACAACGGGTGCGGTCTGGCGGCTCCTCAGGTGGGCGTGCTGCGTCGCGTCATCGTCGTGGACTGCGACGTGGAAAGCGACAAGAAGAACCCCATCACGCTCGTGAACCCGCAGATCGTGGAGACGCGGGGCGAGCCGGTGGTCGAGGAGGAGGGCTGCCTGTCGCTCCCGGGCATCAGCGTGCCCGTCAGCCGCCCGCCCTTCGCACGCGTTCGCTATTTCGACCTGGAAGGCAACGAGCAGGAGATCGCGGGGGACGGCCTGCTCGGGCGCTGCCTTCAGCATGAGATCGACCATCTGGAGGGGCGCACGCTCTTCGAGAGCACGGACCCGATCGCGCGCATCAAGGCCCTTCGCGAATACGATGAGGCCCTGGCCGCGGGTGCCCAGCCGGGCGATACTTCCATCTAGCAGCACGAGGGAGGAGCACCATGCGCGTAGTCTTCATGGGGACACCGGCCTACGCCGCCACGATTTTGGAGAACCTCATCACCCAGCACGAGGTCGTGGGCGTTTTCACCCGTCCAGATGCCGTGCGCGGCCGTGGGCGCAAGCTCATGCCCTCTCCGGTGAAGGAGCTCGCGCAGAGCCGCGGCGTGCCGGTCTTCTGCCCGTCCACGCTGCGCGATGCGGAAGTGCAGTCCCAGATCGCCAGCCTGTTCCCCGACGTCATCTGCGTGGCCGCCTACGGTGCGATACTCCCCGCCGAGGTGCTTTGCATCCCGCCCTACGGCTGCCTGAACGCGCATGCCTCGCTTTTGCCGCATTGGCGCGGCGCCGCTCCCGTCGAGCGGGCGATTCTGGCGGGCGAGGAGGAGACGGGCGTGTGCATCATGCGCATGGAGGAGGGCCTCGACACCGGCGATTACTGCGTGGTGCGCACTACCGCCATCGGCACGAAGAACACCCAGGAGCTCACCGCCGAGTTGGCCGAGCTCGCGAGTCAGGCGATGCTGACGGCTCTCGTGATGATAGAGCGCGGGACCGTCGAGTGGAAGCAGCAGGACGATTTCTTTTCCACCTACGCCGAGAAGATCGCCAAGTACGAGCTCTACCTCTCTCCCGAAGACGATGCCCGCACGGCGCAGCGCAAGGTGCAGGCCAGCTCGCCGGCGCATCCGGCGCGTTGCAAGGTGGCGAGTCGTGCGGTGACGGTGGTGAAGGCGGAGCGCGAGCCGAGCCGTCTGCTGCGCGAGAAGACCAAGCTCGTGCAAGGACATGCGATTCTCTTCGAGAAGAAGCTCTATCTGGCCCTGTCCGACCAACTGCTGCGCATCGACGAGATCCACCCGGACGGCAAGCACACCATGTCCGGTCCCGATTTCGCCATCGGCGTGCAGAATATCAAAAGCGGGCTCATCACCTGGGAGGCGCTCGATGTCGAGAGCCACTGACGCTCGGCGTCTGGCCTGCGAGGTAGGCGCCGTCTGCCGCGAGCGCCGCGCCCACGCTGGCGACATCTTAGACGCGCGTCTGCAGGAGGCCGACATCAGCTCGCAAGACGCCGCCTTCGCCCGCGTGCTCTGTTTGGGCGTCGCCGCCACGCGCGGCACGCTCGACGAGGTGCTGAACCTCTGCATGAGCTCGCCTTCGGACGTGCGCCCCAACGTGCGCGACGCCCTGCGTGTGAGCACCTACGAGATCCTCTTTCTGCGCAAGGACTCCTATGCGGCTGTGGACCAAGGCGTGGGTCTGGTGCGCTCCGTGGAACCGAGGGCGTCGCGTCTGGCCAACGCGGTGCTGCGCAAGGTGGCCCGGGCCTGCGAGTCATTCCCGTTCGCGGACCCCGCAACCGACGATGCGGCGCTCGCCCGCCTGCACGGCTTTCCGCTGTGGCTGGCCCAGCTGCTCATCGCGCAGATGGGTCGAGAGCAGGCGGGGCGTTTCATGGCTGCTAGCAACAATGCGCCCGTGGTGTATTTGGCGGTGAATGCGGTCCGCTCGAGCACGAGCAGGATGAAGCAGGTCTTCGGCCGACGTTTCGCCATGGACGAGGTGCCGCTGCTGTCCCTGGGCACCGGAGCGCAAGTGCCCGGGGATCGCATGGTGCCCGGAGCCCTGCTGGCGCAGGACGCGCAAGCCGTGGCCTCCTCTCGGGCTCGTGAGGCCTTCGCCGAAGGCGAGATTCTGGTCAGCGACGCGGCGGCGCAGTTCATAGCCTATCTGTCGCTGCCCGAGCAGCGTCCCTACGACTTCCTGGAGATAGGCGCCGGGCGCGGCACGAAGAGCGTGCTCTTGCAATCGTGCGCCATGCGGCGATGGGGGGAGCAGGTGAAGCTCGTGCCCGTCGACGAGCATCGCTTCAAGATAGACTTGCTGCGCAAGCGCATGAACGCCTACGGCTGTCAGCTCGAACGTGCGGTGAGCGCCGACGCGCGTGACTTGACGAAGGTCTTCGGCGCTCGCGTGTTCGATGCGGCGTTGGTGGATGCGCCCTGCAGCGGCGTGGGAACGCTGCGCCGCCATCCCGAGATCCGCTGGCGGCTGCGCCCCGAAGAGGTGAACGACCTCGCGAAGCTGCAGCTGGAGCTGTTGGTGCAGGCAGCGGAGCACGTGCGTGTGGGCGGGCAGCTCACCTACTCGACGTGCACGGTGCTGGCCACGGAGAACGAGTTCACCGTCAAGCGCTTCCTGGACACGCCTATAGGGGCCAACTACCGTATCCTGCCCTACGGCCGAGACGCCGAGGGCAAGCCCGTTCTGTTCTTCAAGAGCCGTCTCGAAGCGCAAGGCTGCGACGCCCATTTCGCCGCCCGCCTGGTGCGCGTGGGGGAGTAGCCCCTGCCCGCCGGCCCGCTGCGGCCGCCTCGAGCTCCTGCGGGCAGGGCCTCCTAGAGGAGCCCGTCCTTCTTGTCGTGCTCTTCGGGCAGGTGCGCGGCCTCCTCGTCGGCCTTGCGTATGGCCACGCGTCGGATCTTGCCGTTTACCGTCTTGGGCAGTTCTTCCACGTAATCGATGATGCGCGGGTATTTGTAGGGCGCGGTCTTGCGCTTCACCCAGGTCTGCAGCTCGCGCGTCAGATCGTCGTCGCCCTCGAAGCCCTCCGCCAGCACCACCGTGGCCTTCACCGCGAATCCCCTCAGCTCGTCGGGCACGCCCGTCACGGCCACTTCGCGCACGGCGCCGTGCTCGAGCAGCACGCTTTCTATCTCGAAGGGCCCGATACGGTAGCCCGAGCTCTTGATGACGTCGTCGTTGCGTCCCACGTACCAGAAGTAGCCCTCCTGGTCCTTCCAGGCGGTGTCGCCGGTGTGATACCAGCCGTCGTGGATGGCCTCGGCGGTCTTGTCGGGGTTGCGGTAGTACTCGACCATGATGCCGTGCGCATCTTCGTCCATCGCGATGCAGATCTCGCCGGTTTCTCCCAGGTTGCACACGCTCCCGTCGGGGCGCAGGACCTCTATGCGGTATTGCGGGCTGGGTTTGCCCATGCTCCCGGGGCGCGGGGTGCTGCCGGTCAGGTTCGCGATCGTCAGCGGGGTCTCGGTCTGGCCGAATCCCTCGAAGATCGTCAGCCCCGTGTTCTTCTTCCAATACGAGAAGAGATCTGGGTTCAGCGCCTCGCCGGCGGTCGTGCAGTATTCCAGCGAGCCTAGATCGAAACGGCTCACGTCGGCCTCGGCGAACATGCGGTACATCGTCGGAGGGCAGCACAGCGTCGTTACGTGGTAGCGGGCGATCAGCGAGAGGATCTCGTCGGCGTGGAAGCGGTCGAAGTCGTAGGCGAGGATGCAGGCCTCCATCATCCACTGCCCGTAGTACTTGCCCCACACGGCCTTGCCCCAGCCGGTGTCGGCTATGGTGAAGTGCAGGCCGCCGTCGCTGCGCACGTTGTGCCAGTGCTTGGCCGTCAGCGTGTGCGCCGCCGCATACCCGCTGTCGTGCAGCACCATCTTGGGGTTGCCGCTCGTGCCGCTGCTGAAATACATCAGCAGCGGGTCTTTCGAGCGCGTCTGGACGCGCTCGAATGCCGCGGGGGTCTGATGCACGCGGGTGTTGAAGTCGATCCACCCTTCGCGTTGGGCCGGCAGGGCGCAGATGCCCGCCTCTCCGGCGAGCGCGAGGCCCCATCCCCGCTCCTCGGCCCGATCCGGGCACAAGCCTCCGCCTGCGCCTGCGACCAGGATCTTCTTCTGCAGGCTGGGGCATTCGGGGGCCACGTTGTCCGCGATCTGCGCGATGTCCCCGCAGTCGGTGCAGATGATGGCCTTCACCTCGGCGCTCTGGATGCGGTAGGACAGGTCGTGTTCCTTCAGCATGAAGGTTGCCGGCACCATGACGGCGCCGAGCTTGTGCAGCGCGGTGGCCGTGAACCAGAATTGGTAGTGCCGGCGCAGAATCACCATCACCATGTCGCCGCGCCCGATGCCCTCCTCGGCCAGGAAACGCGCGGTCTTGTCCGACCACACCTTCATGTCCTGGAAGGTGAAGAGGTGTTCCTCTCCCTCGGGGTTGCACCATTGCATGGCCGGACGCTGCGGCTCCTCCGCCGCGATTTCGTCGACCACGTCGTAGGCGAAGTTGAAATCGTCGGGCAGGGAGACGCGAAAGCGCCTCAGCAGTCCTTGCTCGTCGTATTCTTCATCCACGTAACGCAGGTTGATATTTCGCATCTTGAGCCCAATCTGTCAGTGAAGCCCGTCGGGGCGGGCAGGTCGATTCGTGCGGTGGGAGTTCGTCGCGGCGCTGCCCCTCGGGGGCAACGCCTATCGAATCTCGGTGCTGTTGGGCTTCACCACGACGGCCAAGAAGCGGCACGGCTTGCCGTCTATGGCCGAGATGCCGTGGCCGTTGGCGGAGTTGTACAGGAGCGTGTCGCCCGGACCGGCTATCTCCTCGGAGAGGGCGCCGTTGTCGTCGACGTACTGGAAGCGGATGCGGCCCTCCAGGATGTAGTCGAGCTCGAGGCCCTCGTGGTAGGACAGATGCAGCGGCTGGTCCTGCTCCTCTTCGCGATAGGGGGCCGTTACCAGGAACGGATCCAGATGGTTCTGCGCCAGGTTGGGCGCTTTGTGAAGGTACTCGTAATAGGAGTTGCGGTTGATGTTGAGCCCGTCGCCCTCGCGCACCAGCGAATAGCCCTTCAGATGGGGCGATTCGCCCGTGAGCAGCTCGATCTCGGTCACGCCGAGGGCATCGGCGCATTTCGAGAGGAAGGTGAAGGTGATCTGCGCGCGGCCCGTCTCCTGGTCGCGGTAGTTCGCCAGCGTGCGCCCGGTGGCATCCGCCATCTCCTGCATGCTGATGCCCAGGTCCTCGCGCAGCGCCCTGATGCGACGTGCGACTTCTTCGTTGTTGATCTCCGCTGCCATGAGACTCTCTCTCCTCGAGACGGCCCGGGTTGAAATCCGCCCGGGTCGGCTTCGCCAAATTGTGGATATTCTAGCGCACTTGCGCAGAGTGGAGTGCCCATGCTTAGAATATCCACTAGCGAGCATTCCCGCACATGGCGTCCGAGGCGTCCGTCGGCGGGCTTGGGCGAGAAGCGGTTTCGCCCCGGGGCTCGCAAGCGAAGAGAAGGAGGAGCCGGTGTCGCGAATAGTCGTAGATGAGGCGTTCTGCAAAGGCTGCGGTCTGTGCGTGAATGCTTGCCCGATGGGCATTGTGGCGCTCGATACCACGCGCATCAACGCCAAGGGCTACCATCCGGCGCATCTGGTGGACGAGCAGAAGTGCACCGCCTGCTGCAGTTGCGCCACCATGTGCCCGGATGTGGCCATCACCGTGTACAGGGGGGTGAAGTGACATGGCGCAGGAGAAGATCCTCATGAAGGGCAACGAGGCCCTCGCCGCCGCCGCCGTGCGGGCGGGCTGCCGTTTCTATTTCGGCTACCCGATAACCCCGCAGACCGAGGTCGCGGCCTACATGAGCAAGGTCATGCCGAAGATCGGCGGAACGTTTCTGCAGGCGGAGAGCGAGATTGCCGCCATCAACATGCTCTACGGCGCCTCTGCGGCCGGTGCGCGCTGCATGACCAGTTCCAGCTCTCCGGGCATCTCGCTGAAGGGCGAGGGCGTGTCCTACATGGCCGGCGCCGACCTTCCGGGTGTCATCGTGAACGTCCAGCGCGGCGGCCCGGGCCTGGGCACCATCCAGCCCAGCCAGTCGGATTACTGGCAGGCCACCCGGGCGATGGGCCACGGCGATTCGCGCCATTTGGTCTTCGCCCCCTCGAGCGTGCAGGAGATGGCCGATTTGGTGTACCTGGCCTTCGATAAGGCCGACGAATACCGCATGCCCGTCCTCATCCTGGCGGACGGCCTGCTCGGGCAGATGATGGAGCCCGTGGTGCTGCCGCCCGAGAAGACCGAACTGCCCGCGAAGCCGTGGGCGACGGCGGGCCACGGGCATGCCCGCCCGCACAACATCGCCAATTCGCTCTACCTCCAGGCGGACAAGCTGGAGAACGTGCTGAAGGAGCGCTACGAGCGCTACGAGAAGATAGAGCGTACCGAGCAGCGCTACGAGGGCGTCCTGCTCGACGACGCGGAATACGTGGTCGTGGCCTTCGGCGCCGCCGCCCGCATAGCCCGCAGCGCCGTGATGGCCGCGCGCGAGCAGGGGATAGCGGCCGGCCTGCTGCGTCCGATAACGCTGTGGCCCTTCCCGCAGGAGGCGGTGAAGAAGGCGGCGGAGCACGCCAGGAGCTTCCTTTCCGTGGAATTCAACATGGGCCAGATGGTCGAGGACGTGCGCCTGCACGCCGAAGGCGCGGTGCCCGTGGAGTTCTTCGGTCGCGCCGGCGGCGTCATCCCCACGCCCGAGGAAGTGCTCGGCGCTATCTGCGACCAGGCGGCGGGACGCCCCGTGAAGCCCGGGTTGGGCGTGGCCCAGAGCTCGGAGGGGCAGTTGATAATCGACCCGAAGGAGAGTGTGTAGCATGGCAGAGAAAATCGTCTTCGAGCGGCCCCGGTCGCTTTTGCCCGTGCCCACGCACTACTGCCCGGGCTGCCCCCATGGTATCGTGCACCGCCTGGTGGCCGAGGCCATGGACAAGTTCGACATCGAGGGCGAGACCGTGGGCATTGCGCCGGTGGGCTGCTCGGTTCTGGCCTACGACTACTTCGGCTGCGACATGATAGAGGCCGCGCACGGGCGCGCCCCCGCGGTCGCCACGGCCGTGAAGCGCGTGCATCCCGAGAACACGGTCTTCGCCTACCAAGGTGACGGCGACCTGGCCAGCATAGGCATGGCCGAGACCGTGCATGCCGCCGCCCGTGGCGAGAACATAACCGTGATCTTCTACAATAACGCTATCTACGGCATGACCGGCGGGCAAATGGCCCCGACCACGCTGCCCAACCAGGTGACGCAGACCTCGCCCTACGGGCGCGACGTCTCCTTGGCGGGCTACCCGATCCGCGTATGCGAGCTGTTGAGCGACCTGGACGGCGTAGCGTATCTGGAGCGCGTGACGGTGGACACTCCCGCGCACGTCCGCCGCGCGAAGAAGGCCATCGAGAAGGCCTTCACCTATCAGCGCGAAGGACGCGGCTACACCCTGGTGGAGATAGTGGGCACCTGCTCGACGAACTGGAAGATGAATCCGCTCGAGGCCATGGAGTGGATGGGCGAGAACATGCTTCCGTACTACCCGCTGGGCGTCTACAAGGACTGCGTGGAAGCCGGATTCGAGACCGCGCTGGACCAGGCGGCGGATCGCGCGAAGGATTGCCCGATGGTAGTGGGGAAGGAGGCCTAGCATGGCAAGGCGCAACTTGAATATAATCCTATCCGGCTTCGGCGGGCAGGGCCTGCTCTTCGCCGGGAAGATAATCGCGCAGGCCGGCCTCATAGAGGATAGGCAGGTGTCCTGGCTGCCCAGCTACGGGCCGGAAATGCGCGGAGGCACGGCCAATTGCTCGGTCGTCCTCTCCGACGACCCCATAGGCAGCCCGCTCGTGACGGCGCCCGATGCGCTCATAGCCATGAACCAGCCGAGCGTGACCAAGTTCATGCCGGCGGTGAAGCCGGGGGGGTTGGTGCTGGCGGATGCATCCCTGGTGCCCGATATCCCCGAGCGCGAGGATGTGGAGGTGTTCGCCATACCCAGCACGGCGCTGGCGGAGGAGAACGGCTTCAAGACGCTCTCGAACGTGATCTTGACGGGCAAGCTCTGGGCGCAGACCGAGTTCTGCGCGCGCGAGACGCTCGAGGCGGCCGTGGAGAAGGTGGTGCCCGCCAAGAAGCGCGAGCGCTTCCTGCAGCCGAATCTGGACGCGTTGCACCTGGGCATGGAGCAATAGCGCCCACCCGCGCGGGTTCTTGCGGGTCGAAGCCGTGTCGGGCGCTACGCGCATGCGGCGTGCGACGTGCGGGCGCTTCGCGCGGATGGGTGGCCTCGGCGCGGGGATGGGGCGTGCATGACGCGGACGACGATGCTACAGTGAAGGCAAACGTCCGAATTGGAGGGGTTGTCGTGTCTGTTCTTGCCGCTTATGCCGTTCCCCATCCTCCGCTTATCGTGCCCGGCGTCGGTCGAGGGGAGGAGCGGGGGATTTCCGCGACCATAGCCTCTTACGAGGAAGTCGCTCGTCGCGTGGCGGCGCACCGTCCCGAGCTCGTTGTCGTGTCGAGTCCGCATGCGCCTGCTTATCGCGATGCTTGGGCGATAACCGACGGGCGTCGTCTGCGGGGCGACCTCCGGCAATTTCGCGATAGGGAAGACGAGCTCGACTGCGTGGTCGATGACGCATTCTGCGCGAAGGCCGAGGAGCTTGCCGCCGCGCAAGGGCTTGCGCTGTTTCGCCGCGCTTGGCGGGGCGAGCCCATGGATCATGCGACGTTCGTGCCGCTCTACTTCATGTGCCGCCAATTTGGCGATTTCCAGCTGGCCGTGGTGGGGCTCTCCGGCTTGTCCGCGCACGAGCATTTCGAGCTGGGGAAGGTCTTGGCGCAGACGGTCGCGCTGTTGGACCGCCGTTGCGTCTACATCGCGAGCGGGGATTGGTCGCACAAGCTGAAGGAGGACGGACCCTACGGATTCGCCCCCGAAGGCCCTCGGTTCGACCGGATGCTGGCCGATACTTTCGCGGCGAACGACTTGGAGCAGCTGTTTCGCTACGACGAGGACATCGTGGAAGCGGCGGCGGAATGCGGCCTGCGGTCGTTCCAGATTATGGCGGGCGCACTCGACGGGCTCGAGTATACCGGCGAGCTGCTTTCCTACGAGGGACCCTTCGGCGTGGGTTATGGCGTTGCCGCCTTCGAGGTGCAGCATGCCGCTTCTTAAGCGAATAACGGCACGCTTAGCGCAAGGCGTCGGCGCCCGCGGGGCGCTCGCGGGGCGGCACCCTGGCTAGCGCACCCCGATCTTTACGTTCACGGTCTTGGCGGCCGCTCTGTACTTCTTGGTTTCCCCGGCCCGCACCTTCACCCTGAACTTGTAGGTGCCCTTCGGCGTGCCCTTCTTCACCGTCACCTTGCCCGTGGTCTTGTTCACGGAAAAGTGGCCTTTGGCGGCGGGCGTGGTCCACTTGGAGATGGTGTAGGTCAGCTTCGTCTTGCCGCTGGCCTTTATCGGGGCGACCTTCGCGGCCTTCTTCTTAACCGTCGAGCCCTTGACGGATTTCGCCGTGGCCTTGGCCGTTACGCTGTTCTTGGCTTTGGTGCACTTCACGTAGATGGTGTAGTAGCCATCCGAACTCTTCTTGTAGCACATCACGCGCTTCGAGTTCATCCCGAGGGCTTCCAGATAGCTCGAATACATCGCCGCGTCCGAGCCGGTGCTGTACGTCATGTCCCAGATGGCCATCTCCGTCCCGGAGGCGTCCACGAATTTATATCCCGTTTTCAGCGCGCTGCCGATGGCCTGCCCGTACTGATCGAGGAGGGGGTAGTTGGCGGACTGGGGGTAGAAGTAATACGTGCCGAGGGTGTTCACGATCGCATCGGGCGTCGCCTTGGTGCCGTAGCTTCCGCCCTTGAGCGATATCCTCGCGTTCTTCGAGGCGATGCTGATGCCGCTGCCGTAGTGCGTGAACTGCCCCGTGTAGGTGTTGGCGCCCGCGCGTACATAGGGGTTGCCGGTGGCGTAGAGCTTGGATGCGCCCATAAGCGCGACGCCGTTGCCGATGCTTTGGATCTTGCATTTGCCCTGCAAGTAGCATTTGGAGTTATCGTAGGTCATGATGGCCGAGGTGATGTCGCTGCGGAACTCGGTGGCGTCGTCGACTATGCTGCCGCTTTTGAAGTAGAGCTTCGCGTTGCCCTGCAGCACCACGGCCGCGGTCTCGGTCGAGTACAGGACGCCCTTGCCCTTCTTGTTGCTGGTCTTGATGACCATGGTGCCCTTGTTCACGCAGAGCGGGGCCGTCGTGCGCAACGCGACGCCCGTGTAGGTGGTCTTCACCGTCTTGCCGTTGAAGTCGATGGTGTACTTCTTGTTCTTCGAGATGGTGAGGTACTGGCTTTCGCTGGTGAGCTTGATGTTGTTCATGATCTTGAAGGTGCCGCCGTTGTATTTGCCGATGTCGTGCCATTGGGCGGCGGTGCGGATTTTGTGCACCTGCGCCGCGTCGGCGGTTTGCACGCTCGCGGGGCTGAGGAGGAGGGCCATCCCGGCTACGAGGGCGAAGATGATGACGAGAAGCAATCTGGCAGTCGTCGTGCGATCTGTCGTTTCGGCAGTTGTTTTCGGGCTCATGAAAACCGCCTCCCCTTGCTTGCATACGGTTCCAATCGTCTACTAACGGTATAGCACAGAGGAAGGCGAAATGGGAGTGCGGTTTCGGGTTAGTCCGCCTGCGTCGGCGGCTGCGTTGTCGGCATGCTTTCGGGGGGAGTAGAATATCTGTGAAGGAAGTGCGAGGAGAGGGGAATCGGGTGGAAGACGCCTATGTGTCGCTCGCGCGAGCGAGCTTTACCGCCTACGTGCGGGAGGGAAGGAAGATCGCGGTACCTGAAGGCTTGCCCCGGGAGATGCTGAAGAGCCGCTCGGCGTGCTTCGTCTCTCTGCATGCGCACGGGGAGCTGCGCGGCTGCATCGGCACGCTCGAACCCACGCGTGCGAGTTTGGCCGAGGAGATTATCGAGAACGCCATAAGCGCCTGCTCGCGCGACCCGCGTTTCCCCCCGGTTGCGCCTGAGGAGTTGGAGGGTATCGCGTGCGGCGTGGACGTGCTCGGCGAGCCGGAATCGGTGGCGGGCCCCGAGGCGCTCGACCCGAAACGCTATGGGGTCATCGTCTCGCGCGGCTGGCATCGCGGCGTGCTCCTTCCGGATCTGGAGGGCGTCGAAGACGTGCAGACGCAGCTGGCGATAGCCAAGCGCAAGGCAGGCATAGCCCCGGATGCCGCCTGCGACCTGCAGCGCTTCACCGTCGTTCGGCACTGCTGATGGCGTGCGGGAGGTGGGCGATCATGCATGGCGAAGAGGCCGCGGCCGACGGCGCATCCGCTCCTGGCCGCCTGGCCGCCTGCCCGGTGTGCCCGCGGGCGTGCCGGCTTGCCCCCGGGCAGATCGGCGCGTGTCGAGCGCGTGTCAATCGAGGCGGGGAAGTGCACGATTTGGACTACGGGGCGCTCTGCGCAGTGGCGCTCGATCCGGTGGAGAAGAAGCCGTTCGCCGAATGGCGCAGCGGGAAGAAGATCCTCTCCGTCGGGGCTCTGGGTTGCAACCTGCGCTGTCCGTTCTGCCAGAACGCCGACATCTCGCAGGCAGAGGCGGGGAGCGTCCCCACGCGACATGCGACCCCCGAACAGCTGGTCCGCACGGCGCTCGATTTGCGCGATAGGGGCAACATCGGGCTCGCCTTCACCTATAACGAGCCGTTCTGCTCCTTCGACTTCCTGCTCGACGCGGCGCGGGCGGCCAAGGAGGCGGGGCTGGCCTTCGCCGTCGTCAGCAACGCCATGCTGAACCCCGGCGCTCTGCGTCGGGCGCTGCCTTTCATCGACGCGGCCAACTTCGACCTGAAGGGGTTTTCGGGGCGCTATTACGCCGCCTGCCTGGGAGGCGGGGACGAAGCCCAGGGAGAACGTGCGCTTAAGGCGGTGAAGGGCGCAATCGCTGCGGCCGCCGCCAGTCCGGCCTGCCATGTGGAGGTGACGACGCTGGTCGTGCCGGGGCTGGTCGATGCAGACGAAATGGAGGAGGCGGCTCGTTGGCTGGCCTCGATCGACCCGTTCATCCCCTATCACGTGACGCAGTACCATCCCGCCTGGCGCTGGCACGAGCGCCCGCTGCCGCCGCGCGAAGTGCGTGCATATGCCGAAAAAGCCCGCAAACACCTGAACCGCGTGTACACTGGGAACCTCTGAAGAAGGCGAAATCCGCCCTGGACCCGCCCGGGGCGCACCGGAAGGCATGGCCCGCCCGGGGCGGAATGCAGCAGTCGGATATCGCCTGCGGACAAGGAAGCAGCATGAGGGAAATTCACGTCGACCAGATAACGCAGACCATCGATCGCCTTTGCCGCGAGGCGGCAAGCGATCTGCCCGCGGATGCCGAGCGGGCGGTCCGGCAGGCGGCGCAGGAGGAGGAAAGCCCGCTGGGGCAGTGGTCGCTGCAGAAGATCTGCCGCAACATCGAGATCGCGCGCGAGGCGCATGTGCCGCTCTGCCAGGATACCGGCATCGTCATCGTCTTCGCCGAGGTGGGACAAGACGTCCACCTTGTCGGCGGGGCGTTCGAGGACGCCGTCAACGCCGGTATCGCGCGTGCCTACACCGAGGATTACCTGCGCAAATCCACGGTGGTCGACCCCGTGCTCGACCGGCGCAACGCGGGCGACAACACGCCGGGGGTCGTCTACACGAGCCTTGCCTGCGGCGACCGTGTGAAGCTGACCGTCATGCCCAAGGGCGCTGGCAGCGAGAACATGACGCGACTGGCCATGCTCAAGCCCGCGCAGGGCGTGCAGGGCGTGGCGGATTTCGTCGTGGACGCCGTGGTGGGAGCCGGGGGATGCCCGTGCCCGCCTACGATCGTGGGCGTGGGTATCGGCGGCACGGCGGACAAGGCGCTGCTGATCTCGAAGCAGGCGCTGGATCGTCCCGTCGGCGCGCCGAACCCGGATGCCCGCTACGCCGCCCTCGAGCGGGAGCTCCTCGAGCGCATCAACGCGAGCGGGGTGGGGCCGCAGGGTTTCGGCGGCCGCGTGACGGCGCTGGCCGTTCACATCGAGACCTATCCCACCCATATCGCATGCCTGCCCGTGGCCGTGACGCTCAATTGCCATGCCGCGCGTCACAAGAGCGCAGTGCTCTAGAGAGGAGTTCAAAATGGCCGAGACGATAAGAGCCGCCGGTGCGCAGGAGGCGCTCGGCGCGGCGGTGAAGAAGATTTGCTCGCCGCTTGCCGATGAGGCGGTGCGCGACCTGCGCTGCGGCGATATGGCATCCATCAGCGGAACCGTCTTCACCGCCCGCGATGCCGCCCACGCCCGCCTCGCGCAGGCGCTCGAAGCGGGCGAGGAGCTGCCCGTGAACCTGCGGGGCCAGACGATCTACTATGCCGGTCCCACGCCCGCGAAGCCCGGACGCGTCATAGGCAGCTGCGGCCCCACGACCAGCGGGCGTATGGACGCCTTCACCCCCTCGCTCATCGAGCGGGCGGGCCTGCGGGCCATGGTGGGGAAGGGTCCGCGCGACGGGGCCACCATCGAGGCCATGAAGAGGTGCGGCGCGGTCTACTTCGCGGCGGTGGGCGGGGCCGCGGCCCTTATAGCCGCGAGCGTGAAGGAGTGCGAGGTCGTGGCCTACGACGACTTGGGCCCGGAGGCCATACGCCGTCTGGTCGTGGAGGACTACCCTTGCGTCGTGGCCATAGACGCTCAGGGCCGCAGCCTCTACGAGCAGGGTCCCGAGCGCTACCGCCGCTAGCGGAGGAGCCCCGGGGTCGAAGATGAGCGAGTGCCGCTAGTCTATCGCGTCGGTCTCGAAGATGAACTTCACTTCGCCGGTCACGCCTTCGGCCTTCCCGCTGAAGGACTGGTAGTCCTTGCCGGCTTGCACTGTGGCGCTCAGGCGGCGGGCCAGGGGTTTCAGATCATCATCGTAGGAGTCGATTATCTTGGCCACCGCCTCGTCGTCGAGCGCGCAGATGCCCTCGCCGAGCTGTCCGGTGCCCTCGGCCGCGGCGGCGGTGCCGGCGGCCAAGGCGGAGGTGCCCTGCTTGAGCGCCTGCACGCCGGCTGTCAGCTTGGGCACGGCGCCGGCCAGCTGGCGCAGTCCGCCGGTCAGCT
>CAJOOG010000062.1 GCA_905236045.1 uncultured Denitrobacterium sp. | reverse complement strand
TCCCGCTGGAAAACAACCTGGTCTCGCCCGCCGAGCGCATACTGCCCGAGCTGGCCGAAGTGCGTCGCTTCACCGCGTCTTTTCCCGGGGTGAAGGACACGATTCTCTGCGGAAGCGGCAGCGCCACTTTGGCGGTCTGCCAGGACTTCAAGACGGCGCAGGCCGTATCCGCCCATGCCCAGAAGCGCGGTTGGTGGGCGCGCACGAGCTCGTTTACGGGCGTTCGCGCCGCCCTGCTGCCTTCGCGGAAATAGCGGCCATGCCCGGGGTCATCGCCAGACTCTCGCGTATCGTCCCGCTGCTGGTGCTGCTGGCTCTCGCGGCGGCCGTGGGCTACGTCGTCATTGCCTGGCTGCGCTCTCCTCGACGCGCCAAGGAGATCCTCATCCGGGCGTTTCTCTGGGCGACGGGCGGCTCGAGCGTCTTCTTCGCGCTGGCCACGCTCTATGCGCTTTTCGAGCAGAATTGGGTGGCGGCGGAGATCGCGCTCACGTTCCTGGTGACCGGGCTCGTGGGCTTGGCGGTCACGCTCATCTGCCGCCATGTGTTCCTGAAGAACAACCCGCAGTATCGCGAGCGTGCCATGCAGGCGGACGTCATAAACCCGCATCTGCTGCGTCGCGTGCTGGAGGCGCTGCTGAATAGGCTGGGGCGCCGCTGAGAATCGTGCGGCTGCGGGGTCTTCTTGCGAGCCCGCGAGTCCGCGTCCGCCTCGTCGCGCCCTATTCGCGCACGGCGGCATCCGGTTTCTCTCGACGCTGCCGGAAGAAATCCTTCAGGAGGGCGGCGCACTCCTCGGCTCGTACGCCCGCCGTGACGTCGAAACGATGGTTCAGCCGCTCGTCGGCATTCACCTGGTAAAGCGTGCCGAGCGCCCCTGCCTTGGGGTCGCTGGCGCCGTAGACGCAACGGCTCACGCGGGATTGGCTCATCAGCCCGGCGCACATAAGGCAGGGTTCGAGCGTTACGTAGACGGTGCAGGCGGAAAGACGCCAGGCGTCGAGTTCGCGTGCGGCGGCCTCCATGGCAAGGAATTCCGCGTGACCGGCGGGATTCTTGTCCGTCTCGCGCCTGTTGTGCGCCCGCGCGATGACGCGTGGCGCGGCCAGAGGACGACGGGTGGCGGGGTCGAAGGGCTCGTAGACGACCACGGCGCCTATGGGCACTTCCCCCATCCGCGCCGCCTTGCGAGCCTCCTCGATGGCGAGGGCCATATATGCGTCATCGTCTTGCATGGGGCTCCTGGCGGTCGGTGGGTGGGGGAGAAGGTAAAAGCTGGCGGAGGAAGCAGGATTCGAACCCGCGAGAGCGCTAGCCCCAACAGTTTTCAAGACTGCCGCCTTCAACCACTCGGCCATTCCTCCGCGTGGGCAATTATAAGGGATGGTCCGGGCGGCGGACAATTCGTCGTATACTTTCCCCAATCGAGAAAGGAGCATTTCGTGTCCGATATCGAAACGCGAAAAACCCAGGTTACCCGCGAAGAGCTTTACTACGATTCAGCTTGGAGGGGTGCCCGCATCCGCACCCTTATCTGGATGCCTCCTGCGCACACGCCCGTGCGCGCCGTTTTGCAAATCGCCCACGGCATGGTCGAGCATGTGGCCCGCTACGACGACTTCGCCCGCTTCTTGGCCGCGCAGGGCATAGCCGTTGCGGGCAACGACCAAATCGGACACGGCAAGAGCGCGAAAAGCGTGGAGGCCATCGGGGCCCTTCCCCCAGACGGTGCCCGGATCATGGTCAACGATGCCAACGTCTTGAGGCTCATCATGGAAAAGCGCTGCGGAGAGCTCCCTTATTTCCTGTTCGGCCACAGCATGGGCAGCTTCATCGTTCGCGCTTACCTCGCGAAATACGGTGATGGCCTCTGCGGTGCCATCATCTGCGGCACGGCACAGCAACCGCTTGCCGTCACGGCGCTGGCCTCTAAGCTGGCGCGGGGCGTTGTCGCGGCCAAGGGCTGGGAATTCCGCAGTTCGTTTTTGCAGGGGCTGGGCATGGAGAGCTACAGTAAATCCGTCGAGCAGGCGCGGACGCCCTTCGATTGGCTGAGCACGGATCCCGCCGTGGTGGATGACTACATCGCGGACCCGATGTGCGGTGCGTCCTTCTCCGCAGGAGGTTATGTTTCGCTATTCGACCTGGTTCACGCGATCGCCACCAGGGAATGCGTCGAAAACACCCCCATCGACCTGCCCGTTCTCTTCATCTCCGGGGCGGAGGATCCCGTGGGCGACAGGGGCGAAGACGTGCTCGCCGCGGCGGAGGAGCTCGCGATGCGCGCGAGCGTTTCGTGCACCATCTACGACGGCATGCGCCACGAGATTCTCAACGAACCCGAGCATCGGCAGGTCTACGACGAGACGCTCGCATGGATCGAGGGCGCTCTGCCCAAGGATGTCTCATGAAGTACGTAGTGGCCCTCGACCAGGGTACCACCAGCTCTCGCGCCCTGCTGCTCGACCACGACTGCATCGTGCGCGGCGTGTATCAACTGCCTTTCGAGCAGCATTTCCCGCAGCCCGGCTGGGTGGAGCACGACCCCTTCGACATCCTTCGCTCCCAGCTGCTCTCGCTTACGGGCGTCATGGAGAACTTCGCCGTCGCGCCCGGGGATATCGAGGCGATCGGCATCACCAACCAGCGCGAGACCACGATTGTCTGGGACCGTCGCACGGGCAAGCCCATCTCCCGGGCCATCGTCTGGCAGTGTCGCCGCACGGCGCCCATCATCGAGGAAATCTGCACCGACCCGGCCGTTCGCGGGCGCATAACCACCACCACGGGCCTGGTGCCCGACGCCTACTTCTCCGCCAGCAAGGTGAAGTGGCTGCTCGATTCCGTGCCCGGCGCGCGCGAGGCCGCCGAGGCGGGGGACGTGCTCTTCGGCACGGTGGACAGCTGGCTCGTATGGAATCTCACCGGCGGCGCCGTCCACGCGACCGACTTCACCAACGCGAGCCGCACCATGCTTTTCGACATCGACAAAGGCGAATGGGACCGCTGGCTGTGCGACCTCTTCGGCGTGCCCATGGCCTGCCTGCCCGAGGTGAGGAGCTCCTCCGGCGACTTCGGTGTGACGGCGGCCCAGGTTCCCGCAGCCGCGTCGGGCTTCGACCTTCCCGGGGTTCCCGCGGGGATTCCCATCTGCGGCGTGGCCGGCGATCAGCAGAGCGCGTTGTTCGGCCAGTGCTGCACCGAACCCGGCCAGGCCAAGAACACCTATGGCACCGGATGCTTCCTGCTGATGCATACGGGCAGGGAGGCCATTCGCTCGCAGAACAGCCTCGTTACCACCATAGCCGCCAGCGGACCGGGGACGGAGGGCCTCGAGTACGCACTCGAAGGCAGCGTATTCATGGCCGGCGCCCTCATCCAATGGCTGCGCGACGAGCTGGGCGTCATCGGCAGTGCCGGCGAAAGCGAGCAGTTGGCGACCAGCGTGCCGGACACGGCGGGGGTCTACGTGGTGCCCGCCTTCACCGGCCTGGGTGCGCCTTATTGGGATTCCGGGGCGCGTGGCGCCATCTTGGGACTCACGCGCGGGGCGGGGCGGGCCCATATCGTGCGCGCCGCCTTGGAGTCGCTGGCCTACCAGGTGCACGATCTGGCTGCCTGCATGGCGGCGGATGCGGGCAGGCCCATTCGCGACCTGTTCGTGGACGGAGGGGCCAGCCGCAACGATTTCCTCATGCAGTTCCAGGCGGATATCCTGGGCGCCAAACTCCAGCGCCCCGCCAACGCCGAGACCACGGCCGCCGGGGCGAGCTATCTCGCCGGTCTCGCAACCGGGTTCTGGAACGACATGGAGGAAATCCGCAGCAAGCGCGTGATAGAGAACGCCTTCGAGCCGCACATGGACGAATCCGGGCGCGAGCGTCGCCTGGCGGGCTGGGCGCAGGCCGTTCGCCGCACGCGCAGTGCGAAAGCGCTATAGTAGGATTCGAGACCGGGAGCGTCCGAGCGCAGGGAGCACGAGAACGAAGAAGGATGGATTCATGAAGATCTCCATAGGCAGCGACCACGCGGGGTTCGAGCAGAAGGAGCAGCTGAGGGCCTATCTGGTCGAGGCGGGGCACGAGGTGGAAGACCGCGGCTGCTACAGCGCCGAGCGCTGCGACTATCCCGACTTCGCGGTCCCGGTGGCCCGCGATGTGGCGGAAGGCCGCGCCGAGCGCGGAGTGCTCATATGCGGGACGGGCATAGGCATGGCCCTCGCGGCGGACAAGGTCGCGGGCGTGCGTGCGGCGAACATCATCACCCCGGAGTTCGCCCGGATCTGCCGCCAGCACAACGATGCCAACGTCATCACCCTCTCTGGTCGCTTCGTCGAGCCAAAGGCCAACCGGCAGATCCTCGACGCCTTCCTCTCCACGTCTTTCGAGGGCGGTCGCCACATCCAGCGTGTGGGGAAGATAATGGCGCTCGACTGAAAGCGCCGGTTCGGTCGCACGGACGTGCTAATATGGCGCGCACGCAATCATTCGAAAGGAAGCGTCATGCCGTTTGAGTATTTGGACAAGACCGACCCCGCCATCGCCGACGCCATCCGCCAGGAGCTTTCGCGCCAGCGCGGCACCATCGAGCTCATCGCCAGCGAGAACGTCGTCTCGCCCGCGGTCCTGGAGGCCATGGGCAGCGTGCTCACGAACAAGTACGCGGAAGGGTATTCGGGCCGGCGCTACTATGGCGGCTGCGAGAAGGTCGACGTCGTGGAGGATCTGGCCATCGGACGGGCCTGCGAGCTCTTCGACGCCGCATTCGCCAACGTTCAGCCCCACTCCGGGGCGCAGGCCAACTACGCCGCCTACGCCGCCATCATCAAGCCGGGCGACACCATCCTGGGCATGAGCTTGGACAACGGCGGACATCTGACGCATGGCAGCCCGGTCAACTTCAGCGGCAAGCTCTACCACGTGGAGGCCTACGGCGTCGGAGAAGACGAGCGCATAGACTACGATGCCCTGCAGAAGCAGGCGCAGAAAGTGAAGCCCCAGGTCATCGTGGCGGGGGCCAGTGCCTACCCGCGCACCATCGATTTCGAGCGCCTGGCCGACATCGCCCAGGGTGCCGGCGCTTATCTGATGGTGGACATGGCCCACATAGCCGGGCTCGTCGCCGCGGGCGAGCACCCCAGCCCGGTCCCGTATGCCGACATCGTTACCAGCACCACGCACAAGACCCTGCGCGGCCCGCGCGGGGGCCTCATCCTGACCAACGACGAGGCGCTGGCGAAGAAGATCGACAGCGCGGTCTTTCCCGGATCGCAGGGTGGCCCGCTCATGCATGTCATCGCGGCGAAGGCCGTGGCTTTCGGCGAGGCCCTGCAGCCTGCCTTCAAAGAATACGCGCATCAGGTGGTGCTCAACTGCGCGGCCATGGGCGCGGGCATGATCGAAGGCGGCCTGCGCCTGGTTTCCGGCGGCACCGATAATCATCTGTGCCTCGTGGACCTCACTCCCGCCGACGTCACGGGCAAGGACGCGGAGAAGGTGCTGGAGGAAGTGGGCCTCACCGTCAACAAGAACACTATCCCCAACGAGCAGCGCTCCCCGTTCGTCGCGAGCGGTATCCGCGTGGGGTCCGCGGCCGGCACGACGCGCGGCCTCGGAGAAGACGAGTTCCACACCATCGGCGCGTGCATAGCCGCCGCCGTCTTCGCCTTCGCCGAAAACGACCAGAACGCCCTGTGCGAGACCGCCGCCCGCGTGCAGGCCATCATCGATGCCCATCCTCTCTATCCGGGCTACGAGCTCTAGGTCCTCTGAGCGGGTTCGCAGGGCGCAAGGCGCAGAGAGGAGAAACCCATGGCGCGACAAGGCATCGATCGCCCCTCCTGGGACGAGTACTTCATGACGCTGGCCGAGGAGGTGGCCACGCGCAGCACCTGCCTGCGTCGTGCCGTGGGGGCCGTGATAGTGAAGGACCGGCGCATCCTGGCCACCGGCTACAACGGGGTGCCCACGGGCCTGCGCCACTGCGCCGAGACCGGCTGTCTGCGCCAGCAGCTCGGCGTGCCGAGCGGGCAGCGCCACGAGATCTGCCGCGGTCTGCACGCGGAGCAGAATGCCATCATCCAGGCGGCGCGCTACGGCACCGATATCTCCGGGGCGACCATCTACATAAACACGCAGCCCTGCATCGTGTGCGCGAAGATGCTCATAAACGCCGGAATCGCGGAGATAGTCTACAAGAACCCCTATCCCGACGAGCTCGCCGCCGAGCTGATAGCCGAATCCGACATCAAGATGCGCATTTTCGACGAAGTCTAGCGGTCGAAGGTCGCATGCTCGCGCGCGTCCGCCCCGCCGCGTCCGCGCGCAGTCTGGGCTCGCGGTTTGCTCGATTGCAGGGGAAATATGCAGGAATCGGGTACGCTCGCCGATTTTTATGCTTTCTCGTGATGAGGTGCTGGAAGTTAGTTATCATACGGAAAGTTGTTTACGGGCTGTTGAGAAAGCGGAGAAGTGGCGTTACCTGTCATCTTTGGCATCCTCGATGGGATTGTGGGATTCATTCCCCTCATAGGGGCGACCGTGGCAGTGAAGCGGGTTACGAGCACATCCAATTTCTCTCATGCGAGCATTCTCTTGCTCGCGGTCCTGGGCTCAACCTTGGTTTTGGCCGGGGGAGTGGTCGCATGCGTGCTGCTTTCCCGCGAAAATGTGCTTGCGTTCGCTGGAGGCGAGGTGGCCGGGCTCTTGGGCGCGGCGCTGGTCTTCATCATTAGCAGGCGTTTGATGGAATAGAAAAGAAAGGGTACGCAAGTGGACGTCATTTCAGCGCTTTCCGAAGCAGTGCCGGAGCTCCGTAACTCGTTCTATTCGGCCCCGGTGTTCGCCGGACTCACTCAGTACACGCTCTGGATGGTCATCATTTTCGTCATCGTGCTGCTGGTGGTCCTGCAGGCCTCGAAGAAGCTCGCCCTCGTGCCCGACGGCAAATTCGTCAACATGGTGGAGTACGGCTACGAGTTCGTCTGCAAGGACATCGGCGAAGGCGCCATCGGGCATGGCTACGAGAAGCACATCCCCTTCCTCGCCACCCTGTTCTTCTTCATCTTGGTTGCCAATTTCGTGGGGCTCATCCCCGGTGCCAAGGCCGCCACGGGCACCATCAGCGTCACCTGGGGCCTGGCTGCCATCTCCTTCATCTACTTCAACTATTACGGCATCAAGGTGCGCGGTGGTTGGGGCTACATCAAGTCCATCGCCCCGTCGGGCCTGCCCAAGCCGCTCGTGCCGGTCATCTGGTTCTTCGAGCTCATCTCCCTTATCCTGCGCGTGTTCACGCTCGCCGTCCGACTTTACGGCAACATGTTCGCCGGGCATATGGTCCTGGGCATCTTCGCCCTCGCCTCCACGGTGTTCCTGGAAGGCCTCATCCAGGGCGCCGGGCCGGTCGGCTTCGCTTCCATCTTCTGGTTCGCGTTCCTGGTTCTCATGTATGCGTTGGAGACCCTGGTGGCCTTCCTTCAGGCGTACGTGTTCACCACGCTCTCGGCCGTTTACGTCTCGTTGGCAACCAGCGAGCACTAAGACGCCCGCCAGCGCGTGCAAGCTGGCCTCACTCATCGGATCTAAGCTGGCTGGGTGTCGGCATGGATCATATTCTGCAAGCGGTTTCGGAAAGCCCGGGACCAAACAAAGGAGGAAACAGTGGAAATCACACTCGCTGCCCTTAAGGTAATCGGCTATGGCCTCGCGGCAATCGGCCCCGGCCTCGGCATCGGCATCGCCGCTTACGGCTGCTGCGTGGGCACCGCCCGCCAGCCCGAGATGGCCGGCCGCATCTTCACCAACTTCATCATCGGCGCCGCCCTGGCAGAAGCCCTGGCTCTACTGGGCTTCGTGCTGGCATTCATCATCTAGCGCGCAACCGTGTTGGAGAAGAATCGCTCAAGCAACGAGGCTGAAAGGAGAGTGGGTAGTGGATTTTAAGACGAAGATCATGCGTGGTTGCGCAGGCGCAGCTGCCGGCATCACCACGCTCGGCTTGGTCCCCACCGTCGCGTTCGCCGATACTGTCGACGTGCCCACCGGCGTCAACGCCATTCTGCCGCAAATGGATGAATTCATCCCGATGGTTCTCGCCTTCATCGTCCTGTGGATCGTGTTGGCGAAGTTCGGTTGGCCCCTATTCAATGGAATGCTGGAAAAGCGTGCCAATACGATCAAAGAGAACCTCGAGCAAGCAGAGCAGAATCGCGAGGAAAGCGAGCGGGTGCTGGCCGAGTACAAATCCGAGCTCGCGGAGGCCAAGTCCACCGCTTCCCAAATCGTGGCGGACGCCAAGGCCGCCGGCGAAGCGGCAAAGGCCGATATTACGGCCCAGGCCCAGAAGGAAGCCGCCGACATGATCGACAAGGCGCGCGTCGCCATCGAAGCCGAGAAGAAGGCCGCGATCAGCGACCTGCAGGGTTCCATTGCCGATACGTCGATCGCCGTGGCAAGCAAGCTCATCGCCAACGACCTGTCCGACGATGAGCATCGCGCCCTGATCGAGAAATACGTGGCGGAGGCAGGTAGTTTCAATGCCAACTGATCGCCGCACAGAGCAAGCACTCATCGAGCTGTACGCCGGCACCTTGGTGGACGGGCTTTCCGCCGAAGGCGGCATGGAGGCCGTCATCGCCGGACGCAGGCAGCTCGACCGGATCATCGAATACCACTATTCGAACGTCGAACTCGGCGAGTTCGCCGACGATCCGACCTATTCCCCCGAGCAGCGCAGTCAGGTCGTGCGCACCGTGCTCGAGGGGAGCCAACCTGCTCTGGTCAGCGTTGTCGGCATCATGGCCGAGCGACGTGAATTCGGTAATCTGACGAAGGTCAGGTCTCGCTTCAACCAGAAGGTCGTGGAGAAGCTGAACACGAGCATCGTCGATGTGACGACGCGCGTGCCGCTCGACGACCATCTGCGCGAGGTGATCAAGAACAAGGCCGCGTCGGAGCTGGGGACCGACATCGTGCTCGACGAGCACGTCGACGAAACCATGCTCGGCGGCATCATCATGAAAGCGAACGGCAAGCGCATCGACGCGAGCATGAATACCATGCTCTCCAGGGCGCGTTCCGTTCTCAAAGAAAACTGATGGAGGTGAATGCTAGTGACTGAAATTACCGCACAGTCCATCGACGAAGCCCTGCGCAAGCAGATCGAGGCCCTCGATACGAGCGTCGAATCCCGCGAGGTAGGCACGGTCATCCAGGTCGGCGACGGTATTGCCCGCATCGACGGCCTGCGCGATGCGATGGCAGGCGAGCTGCTCGAGTTCACGGGCGCCGAAGGGCAGACCGTGTACGGCATGGCTCAGAACCTCGAAGAAGACGAGGTCGGCGCCGTGCTCCTGGGCGATGTCACCGCAATCAAGGAAAATGACCAGGTGAAGACCACCGGTCGTATCGTGGAAATCCCCGTCGGCCGAGGGATGCTCGGTCGCGTCGTGAACGCGCTCGGCATGCCCATCGACGGCAAGGGCCCGATTCAGGCGGAAGGCGCGCGCCCCGTGGAGTTCAAGGCTCCCGGCGTCATCGCCCGCCAGCCTGTGTGCGAGCCGATGCAGACGGGCATCCTGGCTGTGGACTCGATGATCCCCATCGGTCGCGGCCAGCGCGAGCTCATCATCGGCGACCGCCAGACTGGCAAGACCGCCATCGCGGTCGACGCCATCATCAACCAGAAGGGCCAGGACATGATCTGCGTGTACGTGGCCATCGGCCAGAAGGCCTCCACGGTGGCCGGCCTGGTCGAGACGCTCGAGAAGCACGGCGCGATGGAGTACACCGTCATCGTGTCCGCCACGGCTTCCGACAGCGCCCCGTTGCAGTTCATCGCCCCCATGGCCGGCGCTGCTATCGGCGAGTACTTCATGTACAACGGCGCCGACGGCAAGCCGGCGAGCGCGGACAACCCCGGCGGCCATGCCCTGTGCATCTACGACGATCTGTCCAAGCAGGCCGTGGCCTACCGCCAGATGTCGCTGACGCTGCGTCGCCCGCCGGGACGCGAAGCCTACCCCGGCGACGTGTTCTACCTGCATTCGCGCCTCCTCGAGCGCGCCGTCAAGCTCTCCGACGAGAACGGCGGCGGATCGCTGACGGCCCTGCCGATGATCGAGACGCAGGCAGGTGACGTGTCCGCCTACATCCCGACGAACGTGATCTCGATTACCGACGGTCAGATCTTCCTGCAGACCGACCTCTTCTACCAGGGTCAGCGCCCGGCCATCAATGTGGGCATCTCGGTGTCCCGCGTAGGCGGCTCCGCGCAGACCAAGGCGATGAAGCAGGTTGCCGGTTCGCTGCGTCTGGACCTTGCATCCTACCGCGAGCTGCAGGCCTTCACCCAGTTCGGCAGCGATCTGGACAAGGCCACGCAGGACCAGCTGAACCGTGGCGCTCGCATGACGGAACTGCTGAAGCAGGGACGCTACGTGCCGATGCCCTTCGAGGAGCAGGCGCTGTCCATCTATTCCGGCAACGAGGGCTACCTCGATGACGTGGATGTTCTCGACGTCACCCGCTTCCGCGATGAGCTGCGCACCTTCGTGCGCACGTCCCGCCCGGATGTCTATGCCCACCTTCGCGAGGAGAAGAAGTGGACCGATGCCATCAAGGCCGAGGCGAATGAGGCGATCGAGGCGTTCAAAAAGCAATTCGCACCGTCGGTGCAGGCTTAAGGGGTAGCTACCCATGCCGAATCTACACGACATTCAACGGCGCATCAATTCCGTCAACTCGACGAAGCAGATCACGCGTACCATGGAGATGGTGTCGGCCGCCAAAATCCGCCGGGCAACCGAGCGGGTCACCGAGGCCACGCCCTATTCCGACTCCATGGCGGAGATGCTTGGAAATGTTGCCGCGAGTGCGGGTAATGTAGACCATCCGCTGCTGCAGGAGCACGAGGGCATCAAGAACGTGCTGGTCATCGCCGTGGTTTCCGACCGCGGTCTGGCCGGCGGCTTCAATGCCAACGTGCTTCGCTGCGTGGAGAAGAAGATACAGGGGAACACGGCCGAGGGAATCCAGAGCCATGTGGTCGCCTGCGGAAAGAAGGCAATTTCGTACTTCAGCTTCCGCGGCATCGAACTGGACATGGTGTTCAAGGATATGTCCGCCGACCCCACCTTCGACGAAGCGGCCGCTATCGCCTCCAAGGCGATCGACGGCTACATCGAAGGGGAGTACGACAAGGTCGTGCTTGTGTACAACCACGCCAAAAACGCTGCTGAGCAGATGCTCCGCCAGGAGACGATCCTGCCCATCGACGCCGAGGAACTGGCCAAGGAAGAGGGCTTCTCGGATGTGGCCGCGGCCGGCGTAGACGGCGGCAGCACGGAAGGCGTCGCCACGGGGGACGTCGAATTCGAGCCGGATGCCGAAGGCGTCTTGGCCAGCTTGCTTCCCTCGTATGTGCGGACCATGGTCTACCACGCACTAGTTGACAGCGCCGCCGGCGAGCAGGGTGCTCGCCGCAACGCAATGAAATCCGCAACCGATAACGCGAACGAAATGGTTGAGACGCTGGAGCGTTACTACAACCGCGTCCGCCAAGGCGCCATCACGACCGAGATCAACGAGATCGTCGGCGGCGCCGCAGCTTTGGAGGAATAAATGGCTGAAGAAACTACAGAACAGAAGGGGGCTGTGGGACGTATCGTCCGTATCGTCGGACCGGTTGTAGACGTCGAGTTTCCGCGCGAGCAGATGCCCGCCATCTACAACGCCCTGACGGTGGACGCCAAGACCCCCATGGGCGATGCCCACATCGTGCTGGAGGTGCAGATGCACCTTCCGGGCGACCTGGTACGCGCCGTCGCCATGTCGTCAACCGACGGTCTCGTCCGCGGCCTGGATGTTCAGGATACCGGCGCTCCCATCAAGATGCCCGTAGGCCCCGGCACGCTCGGCCGCATCTGGAACGTCGTCGGCGAGCCCGTCGATGAGAAGCCGATGCCCGAAATCGAGAAGTGGATGCCCATCCACCATCTCGCGCCCGAGTACGACACGCTCACCACGAGCACCGAGGTCTTCGAGACCGGCATCAAGGTCGTCGACCTCATCGAGCCGTTCATCCGCGGCGGCAAGACCGGCCTGTTCGGCGGCGCCGGCGTAGGCAAGACGGTTCTCATCCAGGAGCTCATCAACAACCTGGCGCAGGAGCACGGCGGCACGTCGGTCTTCACCGGCGTAGGCGAGCGCACGCGCGAGGGCACCGACCTCTACCTGGAAATGAGCGAGTCGGGCGTTATCAACAAGACCTGCCTGGTTTACGGGCAGATGAACGAGCCCCCGGGAGCGCGTCTGCGCGTCGGCCTGGCCGGTCTCACCGAAGCCGAATACTTCCGTGACCAGGGCCAGGACGTGCTGTTGTTCATCGATAACATCTTCCGTTTCACCCAGGCCGGCTCCGAAGTGTCCGCCCTGCTGGGCCGCATGCCCTCCGCTGTGGGCTACCAGCCGACGCTGGCCACCGAGATGGGCGACCTGCAGGAACGCATCACCTCGACCACCACGGGCTCGATCACGTCCGTGCAGGCCGTCTACGTTCCCGCCGACGACCTGACCGACCCCGCGCCGGCCACTACGTTCACGCACTTGGACGCCCGCACGGTTCTCTCCCGCTCGATCGCCGAGCTGGGTATCTACCCGGCCGTCGACCCGCTCGAGAGCACCTCGCGCGCCCTGGATCCGGCGATCGTGGGCCAGGAGCACTACGACGTGGCCGTGGGCGTGCAGGAGTTGCTGCAGAACTACCGCGACCTGCAGGACATCATCGCCATTCTCGGTATGGACGAGCTCTCCGAAGAGCAGAAGCTCACGGTATCCCGCGCCCGCAAGGTGCAGCAGTACCTAGGCCAGCCCTTCCACGTCGCAGAGCAGTTCACCGGCAACCCCGGCGTCTATGTGAAGATGGAAGATACCGTGCGCTCCTTCAAGGAGATCCTCGACGGCAAGTGCGATGAAATCCCCGAACAGTGCTTCACCTACAAGGGCGCCATCGAGGATGTCTACGCTGCCTACGAGAAGATGCAGAAGGAAGACTAAATGGCTACCATAACCTGCGACATCGTCACCCCGACCAAGCGGCTTTTCACCGAGGAGTGCTACATGGTCGTCGTGCCCGGCGTCGAAGGCGCGATGGGCCTGCTCCATGGGCATGCCCAGACCATGAGCACGCTGGCCGACGGTGTGATTCGCGTCTACTCCGATGCGAATACCGTCGCGTCCACGTATGCGATGATGGGCGGCTATGTGCAGGTGACCGGAGAAAAGGTCATCGTGCTCGCCGACCGCGCCGTGCCGGTGGAGACGATAGACGCCGAAACAGTGCAGCAAGAGATCGCTGAAACCGAAGAGGCGATGCAGACGGCGGACGAAGCGAACAAGGCTCTTCTGGAGGAAGACCTCAAGTGGGCCCGCGTCCGACAGAACGCCGCAGGATCCACGGCTGCGTAAGTCCGACACCCAACGGCAAGCGAGGGCGTCTCCGCATGGAGGCGCCCTCGTTGCATGCGAGCACGGAGAGGCGAGCGCCGCACTCCTGCGAACAGGGGTAGTGTTCGTTCGAAGAGCATCGTCATCGTGGGGGCACCGCCACGGCGCAGGCTGCTAGAATAGCCAACGAGAGACAGCTGTGATTTCAGGAGCACATCCATGGCGTTCGTTCACCTTCACAACCATACCGAATATTCCCTGCTCGACGGCGCTACCAAGGTCAAGGACATGGTCAAGCGGGCGGCAGATCTGGGGATGCCGGCCGTGGCCATCACCGACCACGGTGTCATGAGCGGCATTCCCGAGCTCGAGGATGCCTGCAACGCCTTGCGCGACGAGGATGGCAAGCGCCTCGTCAAGCCCATTTTCGGGTGCGAGATCTACTTCACCACCGACGAGCAGCTCAAGCGCGAGGGCAAGCCCCGGCTCTACCATATGATCCTGCTTGCCAAGACCAACGAGGGCTACCACAATCTGGTGAAGCTCTGCAGCGAATCTCATGTGGACAACTTCTACTACAAGCCCCGCACTACCTTCAGCATGCTGCAGAAATACGGCAAGGGGCTCATCGGCACCACGGCCTGCATCGCAGGTATCGTGCCGAGGCTGCTCGATAACGGGCAGTTCCAGGATGCGGTCGATTGGACCAGGAAGCTGGCCAGCTGCTTCGACGAGGGCGACTTCTATGTCGAGTTGCAGGACCAGGGGGTCAAAACCGACACAGGCAAGACGCAGCACGATTTGAACGAGCTGCTGTGCCGAGTCGCTGTGAAGGCGGAGTGCAAGACCATCGCCACCAACGACTTCCACTACCTCACGCACGAGGACGCGGCCGCCCAGGACCTCATGCTCTGCATCGGCACGGGGAGCCAGGTCGACGATGTGGATCGGATGCGCTTCAGCACCGACCAGTTCTACATGAAGACCGAGGAGGAGATGCGCGAGGCGCTGAAGGACTTTCCCGAAGCATGCGACAACACTGTCGAGATTGCCGAGAAATGCAACGTCACGCTCGAGCGAGACAGCATCCTGCCGAAATTCCCCGTGCCCGAGGGCGAAAGCGAGGTCAGCTGGTTCAGGCACGAGTGCGAGAAGGGCCTCGTCAAGCGCTACGGCGAAGGCAAGGCCGCCAACCTCGAAGAGCTGCGCGGACTGCGGCCGGATGTGGTGGAGCGCTACGAGCACGAGAGCGGCGTCATCATCAAACAGGGTTTCGCCGCCTACTTTCTTATCGTGCAGGAATACATCATATGGGCGAAGAACCACGGCATCGGCGTCGGCCCCGGTCGTGGATCGGCCGCCGGGTCCATCGTCACGTACGCCATGGAGATCACCGACCTCGATCCGCTTCCCTACGGCCTGCTCTTCGAGCGCTTCCTCTCCGAAGAGCGCGTGGAGATGCCCGATATCGACGTCGACTTCGACGATGCCCACCGCCAGGACGTCATCGAGCACGTGCGCGAATTCTACGGCGAAGACCATATCGCGGGCGTTATCACCTTCGGCAAGCTCCAGGCGAAGAACGCCGTCCGCGATGCCGCACGCGTGCTGGGCTATTCCTACGGCGTGGGCGACCGCCTATGCAAGCTCATCGGCGACGAGCTCGGCATAAAGATCAAGGACGCCATCGCGACTAATCCGGATTTGAAGAACGCCTACGAGAACGAGCCCGATAGCAAGAGGGTGCTCGAAAACGCCATGAGCATCGAGGGCAATGTTCGCGGCGAGGGCGTACACGCCTGCGCGACCATCATCTGCCGCGATCCGATGGCCGATCACGTGCCCGTCAAGCGCGACACCAAAGGCGGCGGCATCATCACCCAGTACGATGGGCACTACACCCCCGAGCTCGGCCTGCTGAAGATGGACTTTTTGGGGCTGCGGACCCTGGGCGTCATCAGCCGCGCCTGCGACAACGTGAAGGAACGCCACGGCATAGAGATCGACCCGAGCCAGATTCCGCTCGACGACAAGGCCAGCTTCGATTTGATGTGCGGAGGCAACATGGATGGCCTGTTCCAGGTGGAGGGCAATCTCTACGTAACGCTCTTCGCCCGCATGAAGCCGCGTCGCTTCTCCGATGTCGTGGCCTCGATCGCGCTCAACCGCCCCGGCCCGCTGCAGAACGGCTTCGTCGACGACTATGTGGATCGCGTGAGCGGCAAGAAGCCGGTCGCCTATTACGACGACCGGCTGAGGCCCATCCTCGAGGAGACCTACGGCACCATCGTCTACCAGGAGCAGCTGATGCAGATCTCCATGGCGATGAGCGGCTTCTCCGCCGGCAAGGCCGACAAGCTGCGCAAGGCCATGGGCAAGAAGAAAATCGAGATCATGAACGCGCTCGAGGACGACTGGAACAACGGCGCGGTCGAGAACGGCTACTCGCTCGAGGTCTCGAAGAGGATTTGGTCGGACGCGAAGAAATTCGCCGAGTACGCCTTCAACAAATCTCACAGCGCCTGCTATGCCGTGCTGGTCATGCGCACCGCGTACCTGAAGGCCCACTATCCCAACGAGTTCATGGCCGCCGTGCTGTCCAGCTATCTGGGCAACTCCGACAAGCTCATCCACTACATCGCCAGCTGCAATGCCACCGGCATCCGCGTGCTGCCGCCCGACATCAACAGCTCGAACCTCGAGTTCACCCCGGTCGACGAAGGCGTGCGCTTCGGGCTCGCCGGCGTGCGCGGTGTGGGCGAGAAGGTCGTCGAGGAGATAATCGAAGAGCGGAAGAAGGGCGGCCCCTACACGAGCCTCCATAATTTCGTGAACCGCCTGGACTCCAAGTGCTACAACCGCAAGACGCTCGAAGCTCTTATCAAGGCGGGGGCTTTCGACAATACCGGATATACGCGCAAGCAGTGCATGCACTTCATCGAGGAGACCGCTTTGCTGGAGAAGGCGGCCCGCAGGCAGAAAGACCGCGATGCGGGGCAGGCGAGCATGTTCGACCTGTTCGCCGACGAGCCCGATGCGGGTTTGCCCGAGGATGTGCCCGAGCCGGATGGCGTGGAATGGGATAAGCGCACCAAGCTGGCCTTCGAGAAAGAGATCCTGAAGATCTACGTCTCGGACCACCCCCTGCGTCCCTACGCCTGCATGCTGAGTCGCTTGAGCAAGTTCCGTCTGGGCGACCTCGCCGAGCGTACGCGCGAGGTCCGCAACGCCACCTTCGTGGGCATGATCAGCAACGTGGCCACGAAGATGACGAAAAAGGGCACGCGCATGGCCACCTTCACCTTAGAGGACACGACCGGGCATGTGGAGTGCATCTGCTTTCAGTACGAGAAGAACGCCGATGCGATAGCGGAAGACGCTATCGTGAAGGTGAAGGGCAAGTATGAAGTGGGCGATCGCAACCAGCTGATGGCCTTCGAGGTGGAGCGCCTGGAGCTCGGCGACCCGCAGGAGGACGACGCCCCGCGGACCTTGGAGCTGCGCGTGCATATGCCCGACATGACCGAGAGCAACCTGAAGTTCCTAAGCGGCATCCTCTCGCGCTATCCCGGCGGCGATGGGGTCGTGCTCTATGTGCGTCAGCCCGATGGCAGCGGGCTGCGGGCGGTGCTGCCGTGCGGCATCGACGGCCGCAATGGGTCGCTTTACACGGAGCTTCACCAGCTTTTCGGTCGCAAAGTGTGGGGCAGGGCCTCGTAAGGTGAAGACCCTCGCCGTTCTGCTGCAGTATCATGGCGCCCCATTCCACGGGTTCGCACGCCAGGTTCGCGACGATCGCGAACCAGAACTCCCCACGGTGCAAGGGGAAGTGGAGGCTGCGTTGGAGACGCTGTTCCGGCGTCCGGTGGAGACCACGTGCGCGGGGCGCACGGATGCCGGCGTGCATGCTCGCGGGCAGGTCGTAAGCTTCGACGTCTCCGAAGAAGAGCTTAAACAGCGCACCCCGCGTTGCCTGCTGCGCTCCTTGAACGCCTTGACGCCCTGCGCCATCGGCGCGCGCGATGTGCAAGTGGCCTCCGACGGCTTTTCCGCCCGCTTCGATGCGAGGAGCCGCGAGTACCGGTACTTCCTGAGCACGGGCGCTACTCCGCCGCTGGTCATGCACGATTTCTGCTGGCACCTGCGTTGCCCTGGGCTCGACGTGGATGCGATGAACGCAGGTGCCGAGCACCTGATAGGCGAACACGATTTCAAGAGCTTCTGCCTGAGCGCTAGCGCCGTGGGCAAGCCCACGCGCCGCAACCTGATGCGCTGCGACGTGGCGCCCGTCGAGATCGCCGGCGACGGGATGCTCTGTTTGACCGTTGAGGGAAGCAGCTTTCTCCACAGCATGGTACGGACGATTGCGGGCACGCTGGTGGCCGTCGGGCGCGGATTGCGCGAGCCGGACTGGGTGGCAGATGTCCTGACCGCACGCAACCGTGGAGCTGCAGGGGAGAAAGCGCCTGCGGAGGGGCTCGTCTTCTGGAATGTCCGCTACGATGGACTACAATGGCAGGCGGGGAATCGTCCCATTCAATAGGGCATATTCAGGAGAGGACTGCAATGGCGGGGTTGTTGGACAAGGATATCGTCAAGGAAGCGGAGAGGCTGGCAGCCGAGAAGGAGTATTTCGACCGTCTCTCGTGGTCCCGCGTGGAGGCGATCGGCGTGTTGCTCCGCGGGGGCAACGTGAGTCCCGAGGAAGCCGTGGAGCTCGGCGAGGAGCTGGTGAACGCCGCGCAGGCGAATCGCGCCATCGTCAACCGTTTCAGCGTGGCTTCCATCCCCCAGGACATCGCGCAGATTTACGGCAGCTCCGAGGCGGTTCCCGTGCCGTCCGACAGCGTCGCAGATGCCCTGGGCCTGCACGCCCTCGGCCAGCAAAGCGAAGATGAGGAGCAGGAAGAGGATTCCCAGCCCGAAGGCGGCGAGGATTTGCTGCCAGGCTGGGCGCCCGGCGATGATGACGCCCAAGAGCTCGTAGACAAGTTCTTCTCGCGCCCGCTCGACGAGGGCGATAAGGAGAGTCCGTTCACGATTCCGCGCGGAAGGCACACGACGGCTTCCGAGAGCCCGCTTTCGTTCCGCGAGCGTTCCACGGGTCCGATGAAGGCTGTGCAGCAGGCAGTGGAGCCCGAGCCGGAGCCCGAGCCGGAACCCGAGCCCGAGCCGGAGCCTGCGGTGGAGGTCGAG
>CAJOOG010000061.1 GCA_905236045.1 uncultured Denitrobacterium sp. | reverse complement strand
CGTATTCCTTCCACCAGTTGCGCAGCGTCTGCCTATGGGGATACCCAAGTTCGGTAATCGTGTCGGCGTAGCTGTGGTCGAATTTGAGAAGGTCGTCTATTGCAATCCTTCTCTGCTCTGTGCTGAACATGCGGTTCTCCTCCCGGTCCCGTTTTGGTCCAAGATTCCCACCGCAGTCCCAGGCGCGTGAGCTGTTCGAGGACGCCGACGGGTGAGCTCACTGCTGCACCGAGAAGAACGAGGAACCGGTCGACCGGGAGCACATCGGATAAAAAACCGGGGCAGAACCGCTTTGGCAGTCCCGCCCCGTAAAACCAGAGGTTTTGCGATCTGCGCTCAGTCTATCAGATAAAACTAGGGCGAAACCGGCTGGCGGCTTCGCCCTTACAAAACCCGAAGGTTTTTCCATGTGCCCTCATTCTGGGCGATAGGGCAGCCAGATGTCAATTAGCTTCATAATGAAATCGAAAGACGACACGATGCCGTTGTTCGCCTGATACAGGCGCGAGCTTCCCCCTCATGCGCAGTTTCGCCTGCTGGAACCTCTCGGCGTTGCGCGCCAGGGCCGCATCCGTCGAGCAGAACGCCTTCGTGGCGTACAGCAGGGCCGAGATCTGGGCTATGCGCAGGTTCCCCAGCTTCTTGCGGCGCGTCTTGCTGTTCTTCATGCCGGCGGCGTTGAGCGCGTTCGTTATCGGCTCGGAGATCGGAAAGCCCTTAGCCTCGCCGGCCGAGGCGATGCCGTTGACGATGCAGCAATTGTGAGCGGAGGCATTGCGTACCGCCTTCACACTTTTGAGTATGTAGTGCCCGTCGAGCATGTCGCGGTCGTTCCAGCGCTCGGCGCAGAACTGGTAGAAGTCCACGAACGTGCCTAACTCGCATATCTCGAAGAGCACCCAAACGGGGCAATCCTCCAGGTAATGTTCTATGAGGTCCCCCGAGTAGGTGTCGCGCCGCCCGTCCGTGCCGCCACGGGCCTTGAAGCCCGATGATATGCGCCGCCTTGCGTCATGCGAGATGCTCGCAAGGTAGTCACCGACGATGGCATAGCCGTCTTCGTGCTCGGCGCTTGCGCGGTTGAGGACGGCGACCTTGGCGAAGTGCTCCACGTCCACGGCGGCGGCGAGCAGGGCTTCGCGCAGATGCCGGTCGATGGACGCGAGGTTTACGAGGTGGGAGAAGTCGAGGTTGATGTAGCATCCGACGTTGGCGCCCTCCACCTGTTTGGGATAGAGCGCGCGGTAGGATGCAGCGCGCAGGTAGTTGTTGGCGCATCCGAGATAATCAGCGGCCTCATCCTCGCTGCACAGGTCGAACGTGACGCCCTTGGCCTTCAGGTGCGCAATCTGCTCGTCCACGGTGAGCATCGGCTTGCGGAGGCGTTGCGTCTCGTTGGCTGTATCTTGCATCGGGCTCCGTTCTCTCTCGGGCAATTCTACCAGTGTTTGAGCGCCCCCATCCTCGGGGCCGGGCGCGAAATTGACCAGGTTTTCAGATTGTGACCACTTTTTACCCTTCTCCTTGGCGGTCTGCGCGGTTGGCGGCGCGGACGAGGAATCGTAAAGGAGTGATGGCTTATGGCTGGAAAGGTGTACGGATACGCAAGGGTGTCGAGCAGAGAGCAGAACCTCGGCAGGCAGCTTGACGCGTTCGACGCGTTCGGGGTGCCGTCGGAGAACGTGTTCGCGGACAAGGCGAGCGGAAAGCGGCCATTACACCAACTTTTCCGACACTACTACCCATGCTGCCACGTCCGGGAAAACCCCACGGAATCCCGGTTCTGGGTGGTAGCCCGTCCGCGATTCCGGGCAAGTGGCTACCACCCCCGAAAACGGCCTTCCGAGGGCGTTTTCCCCGAATTTGGGGAGTAAAAGAAATCAGTTAGGGGATCACATCTACCTGCGGAAACGGCGCTCCTGCTATCCTTTTCGAGGGTCGAGCGGCTACCACCTCGAAGCCGGGAGATTCCGCCGTCAGTACAGCTCGCGGGCATCGAACGTCGCGGCCGGCAGCGAGCCGAGCATCCTGATTGCAAGAGAGCGGTCCCGCT
>CAJOOG010000060.1 GCA_905236045.1 uncultured Denitrobacterium sp. | reverse complement strand
GGCATGCCGCCGCCCGCCACGTCGCCCTCTCCCCAAAGGGGACGCTCGAGTCTCCCTCAGTTGGTCATTTATCGTGAATTTCCCCTCTTTCATTCTGTCCACTCGTGTAAGACCACTATGATGGTCACGCGTGAGAACTCGCCTCAACAGGCGTTTTGTATATATCAAAATTGGATGATTACAGGCGTGCGTAAGCGCGTTCTCATGCCTTTGCAAGCAGAGGCATTTTTTATGCTCGGAATATATCGCTAAGGAGTGGCTCATGACAGAAATCATCTGGCTCATCGTCGGCTTGGCTGTAGGCGTTGTCGCAGGTTATGCGGTTGTTCGCGCCATAGGAAAGAACAACCGTCAGCAGAGCGAGCGCGAGGCGAACTCGCTTATCGAGGACGCGCGCAAACAGGCGGACTCCATTCGCCGCGAGGCTCAGGTCGAGGCCAAGGACGAGGCGCTGCGCATGCGCCAGGAAATCGAATCCGAGAAGAAGGAACGCCTCAAGGAGGTCCGCGTCAACGAGGACCGCCTCGACAAGCGCGAGAAGTCGCTCGAGAAGCGCAGCGACTCGCTCGACTCGCGCGAGCATCAGATTTCCAGCCTGCAGGGCCAGGTCGAGAAGCGCAATCGCGACCTGCAGGAGAACGAGCGCAAGCTCCAGCGACGCCGCGACGAGGTCGAGCAGGAGCACCAGCAGATCAACGAGCAGCTCGAACGCGTTGCCGGCATGACCTCCGACGAGGCGAAAAGCGAGTTGCTCGAGAACCTCAAAGAAGAGGTCACCCACGAGAGCGCCGCCATCATCCGCGATGCGGAGGCCCGCACCAAGGCCGAGGCCGACAAGACCTCCCGCGAGATTCTCTCCATCGCCATCCAGCGCATCGCCGCGGACTTCACCTCCGAGGTCACCGTCTCGGCCATCCCCATTCCCTCCGACGAGCTCAAGGGCCGCATCATCGGCCGCGAGGGGCGCAACATCCGCTCCTTCGAACAGCTCACCGGCACCAACCTCATTATCGACGACACGCCCGAATGCGTCACCATCAGCTGCTACGACCCGGTCCGCCGCGAAATCGGCCGTGTCACCATGGAGAACCTCATCGCCGATGGGCGCATCCATCCCGCGCGTATCGAGGATATGTATAAGAAGGCCGAGAAGCTCGTCAACCAGAAGATCGACGAGGCGGGGGAGCAGGCCGTCTTCGACACCGGCATGCACAATCTCCATCCCGAGCTCGTCCACACGCTCGGCCGCCTGCTCTATCGCACGAGCTACGGCCAGAATGTGCTGAACCATTCGCTCGAAGTCGCCTATCTCTCCGGCGTCATCGCCTCCGAGCTGGGACTCGATCCCGTCACCGCCAAACGCGCCGGCCTGCTGCACGACATCGGGAAGGCCATCGACCGCGAAGTCGACGGCAGTCATGCCGTCATCGGCGCCGACCTCGCCCGCCGCTTCGGCGAGCAGCCCGCCATCGTCCACGCCATCGAGGCGCATCACAACGACGTGGAGCCCAACAGCGTGCTCGACGTCATCGTCCAGGCCGCGGATGCCGTTTCGGCCGCCCGCCCCGGGGCGCGCAAGGAAACCCTCGATGCCTACGTCAAGCGCCTCGAGAAGCTCGAGGAGATAGCCAGCGCGCACAAGGGCGTCGAGCGTACCTACGCCATCCAGGCCGGCCGCGAGATTCGCGTCATGGTGCAGCCCGAGGTCGTCGACGAGGCCGCCACCGAGGTCTTGGCCCACGATATAGCGCAGCAGATCGAAAACGAGATGCAGTACCCCGGCCAGGTGAAGGTCGTCGTCATTCGCGAGAGCCGCGCGATAGGCATTGCCAAGTAAGCCGCCATGGCGCAAGACGATCTCGAACAGTTCATCGAAGAGGTCACCGGCGAAGGCCATCTCCGAGTCGAGCACGACTTCGGAGATGGCTTCGTTCGTCTTCGCAGCGCCGAGGCCGAGCGACGTCAGGCCAAGCACGATATTCGCTGCACCGAGGACATGGTCATCGAGATGCTGCGCAACTCCCGCGATGCGGGAGCCAAATCCATTTTCGTCGCCTCGTCGCGTGAAGGCTCGAAGCGCCGCCTGTGCGTCATCGACGATGGCGGCGGCATCCCGCGCCCCATGTGGGAGCGCATCTTCGAGGCCCGCGTCACCAGCAAGCTCGACACGGTCCACATGGACACCTGGGGCATCCACGGACGTGGCATGGCGCTTTACGCCATAGCCCAAAACGCTCAGGTCGCACGCGTGGTTGCGAGTATGCCGCGCGCAGGGAGCGCCATCGCGGTCGAATCGGATATCACGCAGCTTCCCGAGAAGACCGACCAGAGCACACGTCCCCAGTTCGCTCGTCAGGAAAGCGGCACCATCACCGTGCGCGGTCCGAAGAACATCTACCGCACGGCCGCCGAGTTCGCCTACATCGACCGCGAGCAGGTATCCGTCTTTCTCGGCTCGCCGGTCGAGATAGCCGCGGCTCTCTGGTGCTTCGGCCGCGCTACGCTCTCCGCATCCGCCATCGCTTTCTGCGACGATCCTTCCACGTTGCCGATCTGCAAGCGTCTCGCCGCCGCATCGACGCCCGAGCAATTCGCCGACATCGCCGCGTCCTTGGGGCTGGGCCTGTCCAGCCGCAGCGCACGGCGCATCATGGATGAGCAAATCCTCCCGCCCGGGCCCCTGTCTCAAGCGATCGAGGTCGAGCTGGCCGGCACCTCGCGCACCCCCGACGGCAGCTCCCCGCCATCCGCCCGCACCCCCGACGCCGCCGCCCCCGCCAGCGCTCCGGGCGTCCCCGACGCAGCTGCCATCGAGAGGGCCCTGCAGCCACCCGTCCGCTCTCTTCACCTCGATAAGCGGGACGAGGCCCGCTTCAAGAGACGCATCCAGAAGGCGTTCGCCGAGCTCGCGCAAGCCTATTACCTCGAGTGCGACGTGGAAATCGCGCTCAAAGTCCGAAAAGACGGTATTCATGTGACGATACCCACGCTTCACCAGCGTTAGGGAGTTGCCCGAGCACCGCTTTCGCTATAGAATATCCCAGCGAACCGCCAGAAACGCAGTACAAACGACCGATACACGCTACTCAAACGAAGGATAACCCGTGGCACCATCCAACGAAGCCCAGCCGCATCCCGGATTCCTCAAGGTCTCTTCGAAGTCGTCTCCCGCCTCCGTGGCCGGCGCCATTGCCGGCATGGTCAAGGACGGCACCGACGTCGAGCTACAAGCCGTCGGCGCGGGTGCGGTCAATCAGGCGGTGAAGGCCATCGCCATCTCCCGCGGCTTCCTCTCGCCGGTCGGCATAGAGATCTCCTGCGTCCCCAACTTCGCCGACATCGTCATCGATGGCGAATACCGCACGGCCATCCGCTTCCGCGTCCTGTCGCTGCCTGCGGGCAGTGCCGTGAACTCAGACGCTGCAAAAGCCGGCCAGCAGCTCTAGAGGACCTCCATGTTCGAGAACGCCACCTTCTGCGTCACCACGTTCGGGTGCCAGATGAACAAGCACGACAGCGAGCGCATCGCCGGTCTGCTCGAGTCTCTGGGCGCATCTCCCGTGGAGACGGTGGAGGAGGCGGATTTCGCCATCTACATGACGTGCTGCGTGCGCGAAAGGGCCGACGAGCGCCTCATGGGCACCGTCCGTTCGATGAAGAACATCCCCGTGCGCCCCGGGAGTCCCTACTGCAAGCGCTACGTCGCCATCGGCGGCTGCATCGGCCAGCGCGACGGGGACGGGCTCTTCGGCAAACTGCCCAATGTCGACGTGGTCTTCGGCACCCACAACATGGAGGATCTGCCCCCGCTGCTCCAGGAAGCCGTCGAAGAGGGCCGGCAGCGTGCGCGGATCGCCGACGGGCGCGCGGAATTCCACGACGAGCTGCCCGAGGATCGCGAGCATCCCTGGGCCGCCTGGCTGCCCATCACCGTGGGCTGCAACAACTTCTGCACCTACTGCGTCGTGCCCTACGTCCGCGGGCGCGAGATAAGCCGCCCGATCGAGGAGATAGAGCAGGCCGCGCGCGAATACGTCGCCCAGGGTGTGAAGGAGATAACCCTGCTCGGGCAGAACGTGAATTCCTACGGGCGCGATTTGTACGGCCGGCCCCGTTTCGCGGACGTGCTCGACGTCGTGTCCGCCTCGGGGGTGGACCGCATCCGCTTCGCGACCAGCCATCCCAAAGACCTCACCGACGAGGTCATCGAGCGCTTCGGCACCCTTGGCAACCTCATGCCGGCCCTGCATCTGCCGGTCCAATCCGCCTCGAATCGCGTGCTTGAGGCCATGCACCGCAGCTATACCGTGGAGCATTATCGCGAGCTGGTGGCCAAGTTACGCGCCGTGCGCCCCGATATCGCGCTCTCGACCGATATCATCGTGGGCTTCCCCGGCGAGACGGAGCAGGATTTCCGGGCCACCTATGATTTGGTGAAGGAAGTGGGCTATAACCAAGTCTTCACCTTCATCTACAGCAAACGAGCCGGCACCCCGGCAGCCGAGATGGAAGACGACACCCCTCGCGAGGTCATCCAGGAGCGCTTCGATTGTCTGGTCGACCTGGTGCAGGAGAGCGCCTACGACCGCAACCAGACGGAGATGGGGAAGGTCCTGCCCGTGCTCATCGACGCTCCGAGCAAGCGCGGAGAGGACCTCATGATGGGCAAGGCGCCGCGCAACCAGACGGTCCATGTGCCCATTCCCGCAGGTTGTAGCCTGGAAGACTACCTGGGCCGCATCGTAGATGCGCGGATAGAGGAATCGCGGCGCTGGTATCTGAGGGGCGTGCTCGTTGACGGCCGTTAGGACTCTGCGCCATCCCGTTATCTGCGTGGTGGGGCCCACCTCTTCCGGCAAGTCGGCGCTCGCCCAGGCTCTCGCCGAGCGCCGTGGGGGAGCGGTGCTCTCGGCGGACAGCATGCAGATCTACCGTGGAATGGACATCGGCACGGGCAAGATTCCCGCGGGGGAGCGCACGGTCCCGCATTTCGGGCTCGACATCGCGCCTCCCGGCCAGCCCTTTTCCGCCGCGCTCTTCCAGCGCTATGGGCGCGAGGTGGTCGAATCCCTCGACGAGCGCGGTGCGCCGTGCATCCTCTGCGGCGGGACCGGGTTCTATGTCCGCGCCGTGGTCGACGACTACGATTTCCCGGCGGGTGAACAGCGGGGCAACGCGGTGCGCGATAGCTATAGGGCCCTGGTGGAGGAGAAGGGTGCGGAAGAGGCCTGGAGGGAGCTCGAGAAGACCGACCCCGAATCGGCCGCGCTTATCCACCCGAACGATTCGAAGCGCGTGATCCGCGCCTTCGAATTGCTCTTCGAGGGTACCTCCTACGCCCGCCAGCACGAGAAGCTCGCCGGCATCCAGCCGTATTACCCCGCCTGTTTCGTGGGGCTTGCGGTCGAGCCGGGGGTTTTGCGCGAGCGGATAGACCGAAGGGTCGATTCCATGCTCGAGCAGGGCCTGGTTGCGGAAGTGAAAGACCTGTTGAACGAGGGTTTCCGCGAATCGCTTACCGCGGCGCAGGCCATAGGCTACAAGGAAATCGTGGCGGCGCTCGACGGGCGGATGTCGCTGGAGGAGGCCGCCGAGCAGATAAAGGCATCCACGCACCGCTACGCAAAACGCCAGCGCACCTGGTTTCGCAAAGATGAACGTATCCGCTGGATCGATGCCACCCACGGCGATCTCAAGCGCCTGGTGCGCGAAGCGGAAAACGCCCTCGGGCCGCAAAGGTGAGGAGGTATCCCGTGGCGAAGGACCGGTTTCCCCTCGTAGAGACGGCGGAGGAGCCCGAGCGGGCTATCTTGGTCGGCGTGGATCGCCCCGGTAGCGAATGGGCGATTGAGCAGACCCTCGACGAGCTCGAGCGCTTGGCCCAGACGGCGGGTTCGGTCGCCGTGGCGCGCACGACGCAGCGTTTGGACAAGCCCAACCCCCGGACCTTCGTCGGAGCGGGCAAAGCGGAGGAAATCGGACAGTTGTGCCGTAGCTTTGATGCGACGCTCGTATTGTTCGACGATGAACTGACGCCATCGCAACAGTCGAATTTGGAGAAGGTCGTAGGCGGCAAAGTCAAAGTCATAGACCGTACGGCGCTTATCTTGGACATCTTCGCCATGCATGCGACGACTAAGGAGGGCCGCCTGCAGGTTCGTCTTGCCCAGAATAAGTACTTGCTCCCGCGTCTGCGCGGCATGTGGGCGCACCTGGCCAGCAACCGCATGGGCGGCGGCGTGGGCAGCCGTTTCGGCGAAGGCGAAAGCCAGCTCGAGGTCGACCGACGCATCGTCCGCAAACGCATCACCTCCATCGAGCGCGAGCTGGCGGACCTGGAGCGCAATCGCGGCATCCAGCGCAAGAACCGGCAGGAGAGCGGCATGTTGCGCGTGGCCCTGGCCGGCTACACGAATGCGGGGAAGTCGAGTCTGCTGAACCGCCTCACGCAGGCGGATGTCCTCAGCTACGATAAGCTCTTCGCCACGCTGGACTCCACGACGCGCAAGCTCACCTTGCCCGAGGGGCGCGAGATAACCCTTACGGACACGGTCGGATTCATCCAGAAGCTCCCGACCACGCTCGTCGAGTCTTTCAAGAGCACTCTCGACGAGATCCGCGAGGCGGACATTATCCTGCACGTGGTCGATGCCGCCGCCGAGGGTTTCGAAGGGCAGATGACGGCCGTGGAGGAGGTCCTGCAGCAGATAGGCGCACAGGAGATAAGCCGCATCCTCGTCTTCAACAAGGCCGACGCCCTCTCGCCCGAAATGCGCTCCGCCCTGCAGGGGCGCTATCGCGAGGCCGTGTTCGTATCTGCTCTGACCGGCGAGGGCATCGACGACCTGATAGCCCGCATTGTCCGCGTCGCCGCCGCGCAAGACGAGGTCATGCAGCTGCTAGTGCCCTATGCCAATGGAGATATGGTCTCCCTCGCGCATGAGCGCTGTTTCATAATGGACGAGCGCTACGAGCCCGAAGGCGTGCTCCTCACCCTGCGTGTGGGCAAGCGTCTCGTAGCCGCTTTCGACCCTTACCGCTGCTAGCGCACGCGCCTGAAGAGCGCCACGACTTTGCCGACGATGGTGCAATCGCGCACTATGATCGGCTCCATGCTCGAGTTCTCCGGTTGCAGGCGAATGTGGTCCTTCTCCTTGTAGAAGGTCTTCACCGTGGCGCCGTCGTCTACGAGCGCCACGACGATGTCGCCGTTGTTCGCGACCTTCTGCTCCTTCACCACCAGGTAGTCCCCGTCGTTTATGCCCGCCTCTATCATGCTCTCTCCGTGCACCGAGAGCAAAAAGGACGCGGAATCGCCCACTATCTCGGTCGGCAGCGTGAGGGTCTCGGTTATGTTCTCGTCCGCCAGGATGGGCACCCCGGCTGCCACGTCCCCGACGAGCGGGAGATCGACAGAGCTGCCATCCGATAATGCCACGCCGAAATCCTGGGGGTGATGGTGCTCGGAGGCGAGCGTGATGGAGCGCGATTTCAGCGGGTCGCGGTTGATGAGTCCCTTCTGCTCGAGGGCCTTCAGGTGGACGTGCACCGTGGAGGGGGAGGAGAGTCCCATGCGCTCGCAGACCTCACGCACCGTCGGACCGTAGCCCTTTTCCGCTATGAACTCCGTTATGCAGTCGTAGACGGCCTGCTGGCGTTTGGTTATGCCCTTCGTCATCGCACATCCTTTCCGAGTACGAACAAATGTATGAAAAAGAGGTTGACAAGAACTTCTGTTCGACTTACAGTATACACGAACAGAAGTTCTAAGCAAGAGCAAGGAGGCAGAAAATGAAGGACAATTTCCAGAACCTCGTCGACGGAACGTCCGCACTGAAGCCTGATTGTTCTCGGTACAGCAATGAAAACGAGCACATCATCGACTTCGGGCAAGCGGCAGGCGCACGGCATGCCGCTCGGGACGAACGGGACGTGCACGCGCTACGTCGCGAGGCCCGAAGGCGTCTGGCGTGCCGGCTGGAACGCTCGGAGACCTTGAACGAACTCAAATACGGAAGCGCCGTAGGCCGTCCCGTCCACCCGGATCTTCCCACATGGAAGATCGTGCTCGTCGGCTCGGTGTACGCCCTCATCGGTTTCATCTGCATTTTCGTGGGCCTCTAGCAGGCCTTCCCAGGGCTCCCCAGATGCTGCGTTTCTGTGGTAGCTGTTGAACGGGCCGCCTGTGCGGCCGACGGCGTGCGCCCTGTTCTGCGTTTCGGGCGCACGCGCGTATTTCATCCACTATCGGCAGCATGGCCGGTCGTATGATGCGCCAGGTGTGGTACTCTTGCCAAGTTGCATCGACAAGGAAGAGGAATGCCATGCGTTGTCCTTCATGCGGGGAGATAGATTCCAAGGTAGTGGATTCCCGTCCCTCCGAAGACGGTTCCACCATCAGGCGCAGGCGCGAATGCCTGCGTTGCGGTCGTCGTTTCACGACCTACGAGCGGCTGGGGGAGAATCCCCTGGTCGTCTTGAAATCCGATGGCACCTCGGAGGTCTACCATCGCGACAAGCTCCTGCGCGGGCTCTTCACCGCTTGCGCCAAACGGCATATCTCGCCCGAGGAGCTCGACGCGCTCGTGGACGATGTGGAGACGGAGCTGCGCAACAAGGGTTTCGCTCAGGTGCACTCCAACGAGCTGGGGGATATGGCTTTGCAGCGTCTGAAGAAACTCGACGATGTCGCCTATATTCGCTTCGCCTCGGTCTACCGGGATTTTCAGACGGTCGACGAATTCGCCGCAGCGATTAAGAAGATGTAGGGGAAAAGATAGAGTTAGCCATAACTAACTCTATCTTTTCGGAGGAAAGGAGCCCCGAGAGTGGAGCCCATGAATCTGCCCGTGAAGAAACTCGACGAGAAGGCGCAGCTGCCCGAGTGCGCCTATGAAGGAGATGCGGGCATAGACCTGCGATCGCTCGAGTCCGCGAGCCTGGCGCCATTCGAGCGTGCCGCGGTGGCCACGGGCTTGGCGGTGGCCATCCCCGAAGGCTACGCGGGATTCGTCCTGCCGCGCAGCGGCTCCGCCATCAAGCAAGGCCTTTCGATTGTGAACGCCCCGGGGCTCATCGACAGCGGCTACCGCGGAGAGCTCAAGTGCATCCTCATCAACCTCGATGCCAAGCAGACGATTCGCATAGAGCCCGGCGATCGCATAGCCCAGCTCGTTATCATGAAGGTGGAGAACGTCAGACTGCTCGAGCAGGCGCAGCTGAGCGAAACCTCCCGTGGAGAAGGCGGCTTCGGCAGCAGCGGTACGAAATAGGCAGCGAAACCCTCGATTTCCACGACTGGTTATTCGTCTCGATGCAAAATGCCCCCTTAAATCGGCTCTCAGGGCCTCGTTCGTAAAATCCCAGGTCAGACCTTATGAATTGCCGGGAGTCCCTAAGTCGCGCTCCAAAGATCCGTACAAATGCGCTCACAGCCTCCCCTCGCCGATACCAATCAATATGATAATGTATGTTATGTAAACCTAGGGTAGGAAGCCCCGAGGTCCCTCACGAGAGGACCCGCAACGACACTTCCCCTGCGCGAATGCGCTCGACCCTGCCGTCCTGCGTCAAGACCTCGAGACTCAAGTCGTCGCCGATGCCGAGCACTCGCACAGTTCGTCCGTTCAACTCGCCGGCTTCCACGCGCACGGTTCTTCCCGTCAGCATCGAGCGCTTCTGGTATTCGGGAACAAACCCCTCGAAATCTTCCGCACGATATAGCTCTGCGAACTCGTTCAGAATGCCGGCCGCCACTCGGCTGCGCAGCCCCGGCTCCTTCTGCTCCGCGAGCACCCCCGCTCTGCTCGCGAGGTGCTCGGGGAATCCCCCCTCGGGTTCGTAGACGTTCACGCCTATGCCCACCACCGCATACGAGAGCCCGCCGCTTTCGAGCGTCGTTGCGGCCTCGGTTAAGATCCCGCAGACCTTCCTGCCGTCGACATAGATATCGTTTACCCATTTAACCTGTGCAAACCCGCCGAAAATCCCGTCGAGCGCCCGGCAGACCGCGCAGGCGGCCGCAGAGGTTATCATGCTCGCGCGCTCTAAGGGCCAGCTCGGTCGCAGGATGAAGCTCAGATAGACGCCCGTGTCCCCCAGCGAGAAGAACGGCCTTCCGCGCCTTCCTCTGCCCGCCGTCTGCTCGTCGCACACCACGCAGGTGAATTCGGGTGCTCCCGCCTCCGCCAGCTCTTTGGCGTCGTCGTTCGTGCTCCCCGTCTGCTGCTTCACCACTAAACGAACATCGGTTCGCAAATGGGGGGAGAGGCAGCGGCGGATCCCCTCTTCGCCGAGTGAATCGAGCGTCTCCCTTAGCGCATAGCCGCGGTTCCGTACCGCCTCTATGCTCACGCCGTCCTCTTTCAGGGTGCTCACGGCTTTCCAGACGGCCGTTCTGCTCACGCCCAAATCCGTCGCAAGCTGCTCGCCGGATACCCATGCGTCACCGGTCTGTTGGGCGCGGACGAGCCGCTCGAGCACTGCCTGCTTGGTGGACACTTCCGCACGGCTCCCTTAGGAAAGCACGGTGCGGGCCGCTGTCTCGAGCTCCTCTATCGTCGCCTTTGCCTCGGAGGCGCTGGCGGCTTTCCCGAAGAGATAGGCTTTGATTTTCGGCTCGGTGCCGCTCGGGCGGAAGATGACCTTGTTCTCGTCGGCCAGGCGGCACTCGATCACATCGGCCGGGGGCAGCCCCGCAGAGCCTTCGCGGTAATCGACGACGTCGACCACTGTCCTGCCTGCGAACTCCGTAAGCGGCCGTTCGCGCAGCCCTTCCATGATGTTTGCCATCTTGGTCGAGCCCTGTGCGCCCGGGAAGGAGATGCTCACCGTCTTGTTCCGGTAGTAGCCGTACTCCTCGTAGAGCGCGCGGATGGCCTGCGCCAGGTTCATACCGTGAAGCTTGTAGTGCTGCGCCATCTGGCAGATTACCATGCTCGCGCTTATGGAGTCCTTGTCGCGCACGTGGGTTGCGGCCAGATACCCGTAACTCTCCTCGAAGCCGAGCAGGAAGCGCTCGGGGTGTCCCGCGTCCACCAGCTCGTTGATGATCTCGCCGATGTACTTGAAACCGGTGAGCGTGCGCCGGATAGAGACGCCGTAGCGCTCTGCGATTGCGTCGATCATAGCGGTCGAGACGATGGTGCTCACGGCGATGGCGCCTTCGGGCAGATCGCCTTTCTTCTCGTGCATCTTGCACAGGTAGTCGAGCATCAGGATGCCCATTTCGTTACCGGTCAAAAGGAGGTAATCGTCATCCGCCTTCACGGCGACGCCGCAACGGTCCGCATCCGGGTCGGTGGCCAGAAGCAGGTCCGGGTGGACGCGCTCGCAGCATTCGATCCCCTTCTGCATGGCCTCGCGAATCTCCGGATTCGGGTAAGGGCAGGTCGGGAAGTTGCCGTCGGGCTCCTTCTGCTCGGGAACCACCGTCACGTCCTTCACGCCGATGCGCTCGAACAGGCGCGAGTTCAGCTCTAGGCCCGACCCGCAGAGCGGCGTGTAGACCAGTTTCAGCGAGACGTCGGCGGCATCGGGATCGTCCTGGCTGTTCGCCAGCTCCGCATCGAGGAAACGGTCGAGCACGACGTCGTCTATCCAGTCGATGACCCCCGCTTCCATGAACTCGTCGAAGTCGCCCGTCTTCACCCCGGTGAAGGGGTCCACCAGGGCGATGGCGGCGGAAATGGCCTCCGCGGCCTCGCTCGTGATCTGGCAGCCGTCCGGGCCGTAGACCTTATATCCGTTGTAGGGGGCGGGATTGTGGCTGGCCGTCATCACGATGCCGGCGCTGGTCTCCAGCTCCCGCACGGCGAAGGACAGGGCCGGAACGGGTTCGATGCGCGGGAAGATATGCACATGGATGCCCATCGCCGCCAGAATGGTCGCGGTCGTGCGCACGAAAAGCTCGCCTTTGTTGCGGCTGTCGCGCGCTATGGCCACCGTGGGCTCGTCGAAGGCGCCGACCAGGTAGTTCGCCAGGCCCTGAGTGGCCTTCCCCACCGTGTAGATGTTCATGCGGTTCGTGCCGGCGCCCAGCACGCCGCGCAGGCCCGCAGTGCCGAAGGAGAGCTCCTGGAAGAACGCGTCTTCGAGCTCTTGGGCCTTATCGGGAGCGGTCAGCTCCTTCAGCTCGGAGAGAATCTCGGGGTCGGTCGCGTGCTCGAGCCAATAGCGTGCGAGGGAGTGGGTGTCCATGGGGTCCTTCCTTCGGTTCATGCGGGCATTCAGAAATTTCAGCTTATTCAGCGTATCCATTCGGGTTGCTCTTTTGCCAGTTCCAGCTGTCGCGGCACATGTCCACCAGATCGCGCTGCGCCTTCCAGCCCAATTCCGCTTCGGCCTTCGCGGCGCTCGCGAAGCACTGCGCGATGTCGCCGGCGCGGCGAGGCTTTATGTCGTAGGGCACGTCCACCCCCGTGGCATCGACGAAGGCCCGCACCACGTCGAGCACGCTGTAGCCTACGCCCGTGCCGAGGTTCCAAATATGCACTCCCGGCTTGCCTGCGGTGGCCTGCAGCGTCTTCACGTGCCCGCGTGCCAAGTCCACCACGTGGATGTAGTCGCGCACCCCCGTTCCGTCCGGCGTGTCGTAGTCGTCGCCGAAGACGCCCAGCCGCGGGAGTTTTCCCATGGCCACCTGGGTGATGTAGGGCATGAGGTTGTTGGGGATGCCGTTGGGGTCCTCCCCCATCAGCCCGCTTTCGTGCGCGCCGATGGGATTGAAGTAGCGCAGCAGCGAGACGTTCCATTCGGGGTCGGCTTTCTGCAGATCGGAGAGGATCTGTTCGAGCATCTTCTTCGTCTGCCCGTAGGGATTGGTCGGGTTGCCGAGCGGGCAATCCTCGGTGATGGGCACGAAGGCCGGATCGCCGTAGACCGTCGCGGAGCTGCTGAACACGATCGTCTTCACCCCATGTGCGCGCATGACGTCGACCAGGATGAGCGTGCCCTCGATGTTGTTCTGGTAGTATTCCCAGGGTTTCTCGACGCTCTCTCCCACGGCCTTCAGCCCGGCGAAGTGGATGACGCCCGAAATGGCGGGCTCGGCGGCGAAGATGCCCTCGAGTCCCGCGCGGTCCAGCATGTCGACGCAGTAGAAGCGCGGGCGCGTTCCCGTGATGCGCTCCACCCGGTTGAGAGACTCCTCCTTGGAGTTCGAGAGGTTGTCGAAGACCACGACATCAAAGCCGGCTTCGATAAGCTCCACGCAGGTGTGGCTGCCGATGAACCCGCATCCCCCGCTCACCAAGATGGTCTCCATGCATGCTCCTTCTGTCCGGGAATCTCCAACTCGACTATTATACGTGAAGAAGCGCAGGTGCTGATACACTTGCTCGAAGTCCGAGATAAGGAGCCCCGTTGCATACGACCTCGCATACGACCAACCTGCACACCGGCCGGAAGTTCCAGCGGCTGAGCCCCAAGTTGATGATGCAGCTTGCGGCGCCGCATACCTGGCCCGCCTCGATTTTCCCCGTGCTGCTGGCCGTGGCCTTGGCCGCCGCCACCACGGGCATCGATGCGAGCGACCTGCAGTGCGGGCTTTTCATCTGCATCTTGCTCGCGATAAGCGTGCTGTTCCAAAGCGCCGTGAACACCATCAACGATTACTTCGATTACGTGAAGGGCACGGATACCGTCGAGAATCAGGACGACCCCACCGATGCCGTGCTCGTCTACAACAACGTGAACCCGCGTCATGCTCTGGCTTTTGCAATCGCCCTCATACTCTGCGCGTTCGCCCTGGGCGTCTTCTGCATCCTCCGCGCAGGCTGGATTCCCCTGGTCGTAGCGGTGGTAGGCGTGGTGATAGTGTTCTTGTACTCCGGGGGCCGCACGCCCATATCGTATTTGCCCATAGGCGAGCTGGTGAGCGGATTCACCATGGGCGGGCTCATAACCCTGGCGAGCTACCAGGTGATAACGCTGAACTTCGAGTGGCTGGTGCTGCTCTGGGCGCTGCCGGAAATCCTGGGCATAGCGCTCATAATGATGACGAACAACGGCTGCGACAGAGCCAAAGACGACCAAGCCCATCGACGCACGTTGCCCGTACTGCTCGGCTACGAGCGGACGCGCAAGGTCTACCACGGCATAATCTACGCGTGGATGGTGGCGATATGCGCCCTGGTGCTGCTCTTCTTCCCGAAAGGCTGGGTGGTGCTGCCCTTCATGCTGCTGGCGGTGCATCCGCTCGGGAGGGCCCTGCTGGCGAATCCGCTTAACCCGAAGTCGCGAGGGGCGGCATTCGCGCAATGCACCAGCTTGAACGTGGCTTTGGGGGCCTTCTACGCGGCGGCGGTATTCGCGTCGGCCGTGGGGTGATGCGCGTGCGTCGGGTCGGAGGCGGGGCATCCGCCGTCAGCCGCGCGGGGCCGAAGTGGCTATGCGAGTGCCATTTCGCCATCCGCCGGATTCGCATACTGAATTTGGATGCGGCGAGCGAGCGGCCCCAAGTCGGCGTAGCGCACCAGCTCTTCGGCGCTGAGGGGAGCTTCCTCGTCGACCATGCCGGCGACGTGGGCGATATGCCCCAAGATCCGTTCTGCGGTTCCGAAGCGGGCGAGCAGCTCCTCCAGGCCCGCATCGACATCGCGCTTGGAGAGCCTGCGATCCTTCTCCGCTACCAGCAGCGGGATATGCCCGTATGCAGGTATCGGCAGGTTCAGGAGCCGTTGCAAATACATCTGCTGCGG
>CAJOOG010000059.1 GCA_905236045.1 uncultured Denitrobacterium sp. | reverse complement strand
GGGGCGGGGGCCGTCCGACGGGACTACCTGGAGGCCCTGGCCCGCCAGCTGTCCTGTCTGCGCTCACGGGGTTGGAGTCCGATCGTGGTCTCGTCGGGCGCCATCGCCTGCGGGTTCCCCCTCATGGGGCTCTCCGAGCGCCCCAAGGACATTCCGGGTCTGCAGGCCGCTGCCTCGGTGGGGCAGGGCACGCTCGTACGCGTCTACGGGGATGCGTTCGCCCGTGAAGGGCTCCGCGCATCGCTTGTGCTGCTCACGCGCCACGACACTGCACGCCGCAGCTCGTATCTGCATGCTCGCGACGCGTTGCTGCGCCTTATCGACTACGGCGTGGTGCCCGTGGTGAACGAGAACGACACGACGAGCGTCGAGGAGATACGCTTCGGCGACAACGACACGCTCTCCGCCCTGGTCTCGTGTTTGGTGAAGGCGGATTTGTGCGTGAACTTCTCGGATGTCGACGGGTTTTTCACCGCCGATCCCGCCACGCACCCCGATGCCCGACGCGTGCCGGTGGTGGGCAAGATCGACGAGTTGGTGCTCTCGAGCGCCCGGGGGTCCTCTTCCTCGCAGGGCACGGGCGGTATGACGACGAAGCTGAAGGCCGCGCGCGTGCTGATGGTGGCCGGCATCCCCATGGTGGTGTGCGACGGCTCGGACCCTTCGGTGCTCGGGCGGATCTGCGCGGGGCAGAGCGTCGGGACGCGCTTCGAGGCGCAGGGGTCCCGCCACGAGATAACCAACTACAAACTGTGGATCGCCCTGGGAGATTCGCCGCGGGGGGCGTTGGCCGTGGACGAGGGGGCCAAAGAGGCCCTCATCTCGGGCGGCAAGTCCTTGCTGTGCGTGGGCGTGCGCGAAGTCTCCGGTGAATTCGAGGCGGGCGACATCGTTGACATAAAGGATTTGTCGGGGCATCTGTTCGCGCGCGGCAAGGTGAGAGCCTCGCGCGACGAAGTGAAGCTCGCACGCGGGCATTCGACGGCGGAAATGGCCGCCAACCGGCTGCTCGCGCCCATGGCGGAGCATCCGTTGGTGCATAGAGATGAATTGGTGGTGTTCGAATGAGCGAGAACGAGACGGGAGCGCTGGAGACGGCGCTTGCGGCCAAGAAGGCCTCCGCGTCCTGCGCGACGGCGAGTCTGGATGTGCGCAACGCCGCGCTGTGCGCCATGGCGGCGGCGCTGCGCGAGAACACGGAGGACATTCTGGCCGCGAACGGACGCGATATGGAGGCTGCCGGGGAGCGCGGGACGGCTGCTCCGCTGCTCGACAGGCTGGAGCTGACCGGCGCGCGCATCGAGCAGATGGCCTGCGGGCTGGAATCCCTGGCGGCGCTGCCCGACCCGTTGGGGGCCGTGCAGGACGCACGTACCTTGGATAGCGGCGTGGAGCTGAAGCGCGTGAGCGTGCCCATGGGCGTGGTGGCGATGGTTTACGAGGCGCGTCCGAACGTGACGGCGGATGCGGCGGGCATTTGCGTGAAATCCGGCAATGCCGTCATCCTGCGCGGGGGCAGCATGGCCTTTCATTCCAACCTCTGCTTGGCCCGGATCCTGCACGATGCGGCCGCAGGTGCGGGCATGCCGCGCAATTGCATCCTGTACGTGCGGACTCGCGACCGAAGCGCCACCGACGATTTGCTGCATATGCGCGGCATCGTGGATCTGCTCATCCCGCGCGGGGGAGCGGGGCTCATCGATCATTGCGTGGAAGAGGCGACGGTCCCCGTGATAGAGACGGGCGTGGGCAACTGCCATCTTTACGTGCATGGCCCGGCGGATCTGGCGATGGCGCGCGCTATCGCGGTGAACGCCAAGACGCAGCGCCCCGGGGTCTGCAATGCCATCGAGTCGCTGCTCGTGGACGAGCAGATAGCGCAGCCCGCGCTAAGCGAGATCCTGCCCGCGTTGGCCGAACGCGGCGTCGTCTTCCACTGCGACGAGACTGCCGCCCGCGTGGCGGAGCAGCTGGGCCTGGATGCGGTTGCGGCGACCGAGGAAGACTGGGGCCGGGAGTACTTGGACCTGCAGATCTCGGTTCGCTGCGTCAGCGGTCCCGAAGAGGCCATCGCTTTGGTGAACCGCTACGGCACCCGGCATTCCGAGGCCATCGTGACCGAGGACGAGCAAGCCGCGCAGCGTTTCCTGGCGAGCGTGGACGCTGCGGCCGTCTACTGGAACGCCTCTACGCGTTTCACCGACGGGGGCGAATTCGGCCTGGGCGCCGAGATCGGCATCTCCACCCAGAAGCTGCATGCGCGTGGTCCCTTCGCCCTGGAGGCCCTGACCACCTCGAAGTATCTGCTGCGCGGGAGCGGCCAAGTGCGCGGGTAGGAGGCACGATGACGCGGATTTGCAGACGCTTCGACAACCTGGGGCTCCAAGACGGGGTCCCCGACGGGCGGCGCTGGCGCCTGGGCATAATGGGCGGCACCTTCGACCCTATTCACGTGGGGCATTTGGCCTGCGCGGAGCAGGTGCGCGTCGCCTTCGACCTCGATGCCGTCATCTTCATTCCCACGGGAAGGCCCGCCTTCAAGCAGGATAGGGACGTGACGCCAGCCGAGGACCGTCTGCGCATGTGCGAGCTCGCCTGCCTGGAGAACCTGCATTTCGATGTGAGCTCGCTCGAGATCCGCCGTCACGGCATAACCTACACCGTGGACACGCTGCGCGAGCTGAGGGAGCATTATCCGCCCAATGTGGACCTCTATTTCATAACGGGAGCCGACGCCATGCATTCCATCGTGCAGTGGCGCGAATCCGCCGCAGTGGCGCAATTGGCGCATCTGGTGGCGGTCACGCGGCCGGGCTATCCCCTCACCGAGGAGAAGAAGCGCGAAATCGCCGAGCGCACGGAGTTCGACGTCTCGTACTTCGAGATGACGGCGCTCTCCATCTCCTCGAGCATGCTGCGCGAGTGGGTGGAGCAGGGTCGCTCCATCCGCTATCTGGTACCGAACAGGGTGCATAGCTACATCGAGACGGCGGGGCTCTACCGCAAGCCCCAGGAGGCATGAACCCATGGAGGACGTTTTCGGACGCGAGAGCTACGAGCTCATGAAGGCGCGGCTGAAGGCCCGCGTGAGTCCCAAACGCTACAAGCATTCCAAAGGCGTCGCGAAGGCGGCTCGCAAGCTGGCGAAGGTCTACGGCTACAATCCCGACGTGGCGCGCATGGCGGGCATCCTGCACGACTGGGACAAGGGCTTGGACCATGAGCAGATTCGGGAGCGCGTGCGGGAGCTCGGCATGCAGGTCGATCCGTTCATAGTCGACGAGATGCCTTGGGTCCTGCATGGGCCCACGGCGGCGTCGGCGCTGAAGAGGGACTATCCGTGGTTGGGCGAGGAGGTATGCCGGGCAATCGAGAGGCATACCAGCGGGGCGGCGGATATGGCTCCGCTCGATTGCATCATCTTCGTGGCGGACATAATCGAGCCGAACCGCACCTTCGCCGACAAGGAAGGCGTGGAGCGTCTGCGGGCGCTGGTGGGGAAGATCCCGCTCGAGGAACTCTACTTCCAGGCGTACAAGTACACGCTGCAGTTCCTGATAGACCGCGACAGGCAGATCGCCCCCGGGACGCTCGAGACGTGGAACGCGCTCATCCCGAAGTTCGGCTTCATGAGGGTGTTCAAGTAGCGAGCAGCAGCTTCGAGGGCGTCTTCGAGGAGCGGCCCGCGCGAGGTCGGCTTGCAAAACCAATCCCGCTGTTCTTCGAAAATGGCGTATAATCATGCGCATTGCCGACCCGCCCTCGTAGCTCAGGGGATAGAGCGTCTGCCTCCGGAGCAGAAAGCCGCAGGTTCGAATCCTGTCGAGGGCACCAGAGAACGACGAAGAGACCCGCGAGGGTCTCTTCTGCTACCGGGCGTACGGGCGAGCGGCTTCCGGCCCGCGCCGGCCGGAAGCCCGTGCGGGACATCCTACGACAGGGGGTACCGGGACTATTTCTCCATGAGATCTTGGATGCGCTCGGAATAGAGCACGTCGGTTATGCCGGCTTCCAACAGGTCGATGATGGGCGCATCGTTCCAGAGCTGCTCGAGGCGGTAGTAGTCGCGCGCCTCGGGTTGGAAGACGTGGACGACGAAGTCCCCGTAGTCGAGCAGGGCCCAAGTCCCCGACTCGATCCCCTCGCGATGGAGGGGTTTGCGGCCGGCTTTGGCGCGGCACTGTTCCTCCACTTCCTCGATGATGGCGTCTACCTGGCGGTTGTTGGCGGCGGTGACTATGACGAAGTACTCCGTCACGCTCGTGAGCTCGCCGACTTCCTGCACCATGATGTCGCTGGCGAGCTTGTCGTCGGCCGCCGCCGCCGCCACGAGCGCCGCCTGCCGGGCGTTGACATCCACGTTCTTGTTGGTCGCGGTCATGAATCCCTACTTTCTGCGGAAGATGCTTACGATTTCATTGTGATAGGTCTGCGGGAACAAGTCCACGGGGACGACGCGCTCCAGCCGATATCCGCAATCGTCGAGGCGGGCGGCGTCGCGTGCCCAGGTGGAAGGGTCGCAGCTTACGTATGCCATCTTATGCGGCGCGGCCGCCGCAATGTCGGCGGGGACGCTCTCGGCCAGCCCGCTGCGGGGCGGGTCCACCACGAGCGCATCCAGGTGTCCCATCGTCGCGAGCTCGCGTGCGCTGTCGCCTCCCAGGACGTCCACCCACGCTCCGGCTTCCTCGGCGTTACGGCGAAGGTCGCGCACGCTGCTCGCGGCGCTCTCCACGGCCAGGACCTCGCCGGCGATGGCGGACAAGGGCAAGGTGAAGGTGCCCGCTCCGCAGTACAGGTCCGCCACGCGGGTCTGCTCGTCCACCTCCAGGCCCTCGAGCACGGTTTCCACCAGGACCTCGGCTTGGGCGGTGTTCACCTGGAAGAAGCTCGGGGCGCTTACGCGGAAGTCGAAGCCCGCCAGCCGCTCGTGCCAGCTGCCCGCGCCCGCGAGCACTTCCACGCCCTTGATCTTGCGCTGCTTGCCGGGGTCGGCCATCACGCGCACTATGCTCGTGTTCTTCAGCGCGCTCGTCAGCGTTTTGGCCACGGGCTTGCGGGGGAACCCCCCCGGAGGCGTCCAGAGCGCGATCTCGGTGGCCCTGGTGCGCGCGCTGCTGCGCACTCCCACACGGTAGATTCCCAGGTCGCCTGCTCCCTCGAGGTAGCGAAGCGCTCCCCGGAGGGCCTTCGGGGCCTTCTGAATCTGCTTGTGCACGAGCGGGCAGGCGTCCATCGTCTGCAGATCGTGGCTGCCTTCCCGCATCATTCCCAAGACGAGCCTTCCGGCCTCGTCTCGTCCGGAGGCGAGCTCGAGCTTGTTGCGATAGCCGAGTGTCCGCTTGCTCGCCCGGCAGGGTTCCACGACCCGATCGGCGAATTCCGCGTCGAAGTGCCCGATGCGGGTGAGGGCGGAGACGGTGTTGGCCCGCTTGGCTTCGAGCTGCGCCTCGTAGGAGAGGTGCTGCCAGGGGCAGCCTCCGCAGAGCGCCGCATGCGGGCAGGCGGGCTGCACGCGGGCGGGGCCCGCTTCGAGCAGCTCCACCATGCGGGCCTTCGAGAAGGACTTCCTGTCCTCGATCGTCTCCACCCGCACCTTGTCGCCCGGGACCGTGCGGTCCACGAAAACCGCCTTGCCGTCGGAGCTGTGCCCGACGCCGGCGGAGCCGTAGGTGAGCGTATCGATGGTGAGGGTGATTTCCATGGGTTCCGTTTCGTTCTGGATGGCTTGGCGTACGGGGCGCGACTGCGGGCATACGAGGCGCCGTGCGGCCGTGCGCGGCAATGATAGCCATGATAAGGGCAGTATGGGGAGAAGGCGGGAGAGAGTTACGCAACTTCCATGAAGGACTCTGGGCGCCCCCGATGGGTGCTGCAGTCCCGTCGCCTGTGCGCGCGAGGCGGCCGCGCTCGCGCCGCCCGCGCCCGTCGCGCTCCTGTAGGGGCGCATCCGCAGTTTGCATGGGGATGGGGTGGAGTCCTCCAATTCGTGTACAATGCCTCTTTAGGAAATTTTTCGACGAGGGCCCGCGCGGCCCGTCAGAAGGAGTTGCACATGACACTTTACACCCCCGCGTACCAGCCGAACGGCAACGAGATTGCGGTCATCCAGACGTCCAAGGGCACCATCCGCGTGCAGCTCCAGGGCTCAGATGCCCCCATCCACGTGGGCAACTTCGTCGAGCTCGCGCAGAAGGGGTTCTACGACAACCTGAAGTTCCACCGCTATGTGGAGAACTTCGTCATCCAGGGCGGCGACCCCAACACCCGCGAGCTCGACACCGAGCAGGTGAAGGCCGCCGAAGGCAATCCGTTCGCCGGCCTGGGCACGGGCGGCCCGGGCTACTGCATCAAGCAGGAGTACGTCGGCCGTTCCGATAACAGCCACGAAGACGGCGCGCTGGCCATGGCCCGCTCGCAGGCCCCCGACAGCGCAGGTTCGCAATTCTACTTCTGCCTGGGCGCCCAGCATTTCCTCGACCCGAATTACACGGTGTTCGGCCAGACCATCGAGGGCAAGGATGTCATCGGGCAGCTGCGCGTGGGCGACGTGATCGAACACATCGAGATCGAGGGTGCGAACGCTTAGGGCGTCCGATCGAATCCGCAAGCCAGGAGAGGACTTTCCCAGATGAACAACGCTCTATTCAGCCAGGCCAAGGAAGCCTACAGCGCGAAGAACTACGTTACCGCCCTGCAGGCCTACACCGAGTGCCTGCAGGGCGCCGGCGCGGGCGACGTGCTCGAGCCGGGCGAACTCGGGCTGCTCTATCATCAAATCGGCAACTGCCTGATGAAGCTGCACGACTACGATGAGGCCATCCATGCCTACACGCAGGCCACGGCGGATGCCAGCTACGACGGCATCGGCGCGGTCAACTGCAACCTGGGCAATTCCTATGCGGCGCTGCAGGATTACGACAACGCGGTGCGCCATTTCGAGATCGCCGTCTCGGATAGCAAATACCATACGGTCTACAAGGCCTATTCGGGTCTGGGCAAAGCCTATCTGAAGCTGGGCCGGAGCGCCGAGGCGGGCGCGGCCTTTCG
>CAJOOG010000058.1 GCA_905236045.1 uncultured Denitrobacterium sp. | reverse complement strand
CGTACGAGCCGCTGCGGGACCCTCCGCGATCGCCGCCGCGACCGCCCTTGCGGTCGTCTTGGCGCTTGCGATCGTCATCGGAAAGGCCGGTGGCCTCCAGAGCGGTGCTCACTTGCCCGAGCATGCGCTCGAACCTCTCGATGGCTTCGTCGGTCAGGCCGGGGATGAACTCCTCGCCCTTCACGATTGCGGGGCTATCCGCCATGGCGATGCCGCGGCCGAGGTCGGTGACGCTCACGCGAACGATGCGCATATCCGGCTCCTCGGGCAAGACGCGCTCGACGGCGCCCGCCTGCTCGAGCAGCTCCATGTCCTTGTCGAGCACGCGCAAACGCAGGCCCAGCAGCTCGGCGATCTCCGACTGCTCCATCTCGGGCTTCAGGCCGAGCAGTTTCAGAGCACGCACGAGCTCGGCGTTCTTCTCTTTGGTCTTTTCGCGGACCTCTTCCATGGCGGCCACGCGACGGTTCAGCAGTCGCGCGGCCTTGAAGGCGGCGTCGAGCAGACGCTTCTCCTTCTCAGCGGGCGTCAGGGTCTCTTCGGGCTCGGGCGCTGCGGCGGGCGCGGGCGCTGCGGCGGGCTCGGGCGCGGGCTGCACCTCTTGCGCCTGATCGGTCGCGAAATCGGTCGTCTCTTCGCTGTACTCTTCTTCGGACATGACAGTCTCTCTTTCCGCGCTCTCGCGCTGCGCTTGCGCGCTTGCTCTTATCACCGCATCCCTGCGGCCGCCGGCTTTCCTTCTCTTCTTGTCGCCGGCGAGAATAACGCGCCCGATTGTACGCGCAGCCCGCGGCGGAGCGGCTACTGGCGGTAATACTGCAGAAAATCGCCCAATTTGCCCATAGCGTCCTTCAGCACCTCTATACGCGGCAGATAGACGATGCGGAAGTGATCGGGCTGCTTCCAGTTGAAGCCGCTGCCCTGCACTATCAGAATCTTCTTCTCCCGAAGCAGATCGAGCGCGAACTGCTCGTCGTCGGCGATGTTGAATTTCCTCACATCGAGCTTGGGAAATATGTAGAAGGCGGCCTTCGGCTTGACCACGCTGATACCCGGGATGTCCTTGAGGGCGTTGTAGACGTATTCGCGCTGCTCGTAGATGCGCCCGCCTGGCACGATGTAGTCCTTAACGGATTGATGCCCCCAAAGCGCCGTCTGCACGATGGATTGAGCGGGCACGTTGCTGCACAGGCGCATGTTGCAGAGCATGTTCAGCCCCAGGATGTAGTCCTCGGCCGCACGCTTGTTGCCGGAGAGCACCATCCAACCGATGCGGAAGCCCGCTATCATATGCGACTTCGAGAGGCCGCTGAAGGTAACGCAGAACAGATCGGGGGCCAGACTCGCGATGCTCGTATGCTCTTCGCCGTCCATGACCAGGCGGTCGTAGATTTCGTCGCTGAAGATGATGAGTTGGTGCTCGCGCGCGATTTCCACGATCTCGCGCAACACCTCCACCGGATAGAGGGCGCCCGTGGGATTGTTAGGGTTGATGACGACGATGGCCTTGGTGCGAGAGGAGACCTTCTTGCGGATGTCGTCCATGTCGGGATACCAATCCGCCTGCTCGTCGCACCGGTAGTGGACGACGGTGCCGCCGGCGAGCGTGGCGCAGGCGGTCCACAGCGGGTAATCGGGGCTGGGGATGAGTATCTCGTCGCCGGAGTCGAGCAGCGCGGAGAGGCAGATGTTGATGAGCTCGCTGACGCCGTTGCCGGTGTAGATATCTTCCATGCCGACGTTGGGAAGATGCTTGATCTGCGAGTACTGCATGATGGCCTTGCGGGCGCTGAAAAGCCCCTTGCTGGCGGAATACCCTTCGCAATCGACCAGCTGGCGCTGCATATCGTAGACGACCTCGTCGGGAGTGCGAAAGCCGAAGGGGGCGGGGTTGCCGATGTTGAGCTTGAGCACCTGGGTGCCCGCCTGCTCCATGCGATGGGCCTCGTCGACCACGGGACCGCGGACATCGTAGAGAACGTTGTCGAGCTTGGAGGACTTATTGAATTCACGCATGGCGGTGCCTTTCTTCGGCTCGATTTCGGAGTTGAACGGCTCGGGATTCTCGGGCGGGGCCGCGTCTCGACCCTCCAGCAAGAAGCCGGGGGTGGTCCCCAGGGCGCGTGCGAGGAACTCGAGCACGCCGGAGCGGGGGATGGTCTTGCCGCTCACGTACTGGCTGAGCTGGCTCTTCCCCAACTTCACCTGTTCGGCGGCGGCGATGTGAAGCAGATCGACCTGTTTGAGCCCGCGCTCCCGCATGGCCTGTTCCAGGCGATCGGCGAATGTTTCCGGCACGACGGCCCCTTTCACTCGAAGTTCAATTTTGAGGCAGTCAGTTCAATCTCTGCTTCCGTTCGGTTCAATATGGACCCACTTGGATGAAATTGCAAGTTCAATTTTACATGCGTCGCGGGCGGCAGGATGAATCTGCGACCACGAAGCGCGCAGCGCCGACGGGGGTGATGCAGCTAAAGTTGATGCGGGGCTGGTTGCCCGCATCAGGTGGATTACCCGCGACAGGCGCGAAATGGTTTTCGGATGGGCAAGGAATTCGCTGCTCAGGAGGATTGTCCATTCGGAGTACCATAGAAGAACCTAGAAATTTAGTAAGTATCCTTATTGAAATGAGACTATAATGGTTGCCGAAGCGCCTGCCTCCTCCGAGAAAGAAGAGCCGATGACGAACCTCTACACGGACACCCGCGGCCGAATGGACGCAAACGTGCCCTTCACCGAAGCGGTCATCAAGGGGCTCGCAGACGGGGGCGGACTTTTCGTCCCGGAACGCATCCCCCGCCTTTCGCTCGAGGAAATCTGCTCCTTGGCGAATCTCCCCTACGCTCAGCGGGCGGCCGTCATCTACAAGAAGTTCCAGGTGGATTTGCCCGACGCCGAGATCGACCGTCTGATGCAAGCCGCCTACGGCTCCAACTTCGACTCGCCCGATATTTGCCCCATCACCTCCTTCGACGACGGCACCCACGTGCTCGAACTCTGGCATGGCCCCACGAGCGCCTTCAAGGACATGGCGCTGCAATGCCTGCCGCTGTTCTTCAGCGCCAGCGCCGCGAAGCTGCGCGAGGAGGGCAAGATCGACAACACCTTCCTCATCCTGGTGGCCACTTCGGGCGATACGGGCAAAGCCGCGCTCGAGGGCTTCGCCGACAAGGAAGGCGTGCGCATCGGCGTCTTGTATCCCCACGGCGGCGTAAGCGACATACAGCACAAGCAGATGGCGACGCAGACGGGCGACAACGTGATGGTCTGGGCCGTCCGAGGCAACTTCGACGATTGCCAGACCGGTGTCAAGCAGACCTTCGCCGACCCCGCCTTCGCCCAGAGACTCCTCGAAGAGCACGGAGTCGCCCTCTCGAGCGCGAACAGCATCAACTGGGGACGCCTGCTCCCGCAGGTGGTCTACTACGTTTCCGGATACGCGCAACTGGCTGCCGCGGGTAAGCTCGAAACGGGTGCTCCCATCGACGTGTGCGTGCCCACCGGCAACTTCGGCAACATCCTGGCCGCTTGGTACGCCAAACAGATGGGCACTCCCATCGAGCGCCTGCTTTGCGCGAGCAACGAGAACCGCGTACTGACGGACTTCATCAACACGGGCACCTACGACATCGCGGACCGTCCATTCGTACTCACCCCCAGCCCCAGCATGGACATCCTGGTGTCGAGCAACCTCGAACGTCAGCTCTTCGAGCTGACGGGCAGGAACGCCCGGGCCATCGAGGGATGGATGGAAGACCTCGCCCGCGACCGGAAATTCCGCGTGGATCCCCAGACCTTTTCCAAACTCCGCCACGACTTCGCAAGCGATTCGGTGAACAGCGTCGAATGCCTGAAGGCCATCAAGCGCGTCCACGACGAGAGAGGCTATCTCCTCGATCCGCATACCGCCGTCGCTTGGGAAGTGGCAGAACGGCTGCGGGGAGAAAACCCGGTCCTCATCGCGAGCACCGCTCATTGGGCGAAGTTCGGCGTGAACGTCTACCGCGCCCTGAACGGCATCGAGCCGGGAGGCGATCTTCCCACGGAGGCCGCCTGCCTTACCGGCTGCCAATTGAACCGGCTCATCGCGACACAGGCTGGAGGCGCGGCCATTCCCGCGGGACTGGCCGACCTCGACGACAGGCCGCTTCGCTTCACGGAGGTAATCGAAGCGGGAAAGCCCAGCATCGAGCAATCGACTCTGGGCTTCCTCGCCGACGACGACTAGAGAGAAAAGCAAGGAGGCGCCTGCGGAACGACGAGCGCAGGCGGAAGCAGGAAGGGGAACCGCTATGGAGCTTTCGGACCTCGAACCCACGGTGCGGCTGGTCATCCGCAACCCGCAATCCCAACAATCCTCTCTTTTCGGACCGGGCATCGCCTCGCTGTGCCGCGGCGTGCGCGACACGGGATCGCTCAATGCCGCCGCGAAAAACATGTCCATGGCCTACAGCAAGGCATGGCGCATCATAAAGGAAACGGAGGCATCGCTGGGCTTTCAATTGCTCATCCGCGACGGCGCCCACGGCAGCACGCTGACCGATCAGGCTTTGGAGCTGTTGGAGGCCTATGACAAGCTGGCTTCCTCCCTGCGCAGATACGCCAAGGAAGAATACGCCAAACTGGTTTAGGCCTCTTGGAGAGGACGAACCGTGATGGTTATCTCGCAGCCGGCCGCTGGAAGCGGCACGGCGTAGCTCGCCGTTACTTCGTCCTCGTCGCCGCCATTCGGGTCCGCATCCTGGGCATGTTCGGGAGCCGGTTCGGGAGAGCCCGATTCGGAAGGCTGCGCGACGCCGCCTTCTTCGGACGGCCTCGATTTCCGTTGCGCTCGAGCATCCCCGAGCGCCTGCTCGCCCGCGGGCGATGCTACGCTGTAATCGAAGCGATGCATGCAGCCATAGCAAATGTCCATATCGTCGAAACATTGCGCTTGGCATACGGGACAGGTTTTCATGACTCTTCCTTTCTCGAAGCGCCTTCGCAGGCGCATTGCAGATAGATTCTCTCGCCGACGCGGAGCCATTCGCCAACCTCTCGCGAAGCCAGCTCGAGCACGCAGGCCGCCTCCCGACAGCTTGCCATTCTCCCCGGTTTCACCGAGGCAAGCGACTTGACCACCACGCCCCGCCGATCGATAAACGCAACATGGATGGGATAGCGCATCCCGAAGGTATGGATGCTCTTGCAAGGCGCCAGCAGAAGCGCTTCCGAAGACGCTCGCGTCCCAAGAAGCCCCTTCAGGCGGGCTCGCCAGGAAAGGGCCAAACGGACGGGAATGCGGGCCGAGGCGGCGGCCTGGCAGCGGGCCTGGGGCATTCGCGCACGCATCATTCGAGTCCTTTCGCCACGACAACCACCGTGCACCCCTCGCTGGCGCTTTGCACCAAGAAGTAAGCCCACTCCTCTTGCGTCCCATCGCGCCAAGCCGTCCACACGGCCGCATCTTCCGAGGCGCTCGAGGCGACGACGTTCCATCCATTCGCCTCGAGCCCCCGACGACAAACGCTCAAAGCCGTCTCGGAAGAGCAGGCGCAGGCGAATCCCACAGCTCCCTCGCGATAGCGGGACTCCTCGACACCCAATGCGCTCGGATCGAAGTAGCGCACGGCAAAGGAGGACGGCAGACCGACCTGGCCTAAATCCGCCTCGCCCATGCTCTCGAACAGATTCCCCACCTCGGGGTCTTCTCCGTTCAGCGCCTGCTCGGCCGCTCGTCCGCCGATTATGTAGGCAGAGGGGCGCTGCACGACCCCGATGTCGCCTTGCGAGGGGAGAAGGCTCGCCAAGACGAGGGCCGCCATCATCCCCGCCACAATCGTTGAAGCGGCTATCGCTCTCCTTGTCTGCGCGCTCACACGATCGCCCCCGGCTTGTAAGGGTCTATGGTCAGCTCTGCGCGGTGGACGATCGGGGGCAGGGAGACCCCGAACGCCGACCCCGAGAAACCATGACCGAACAGCGTGGGGGTGAATCGGAGCTCGCCGATGTAGGTAATCCAACCGGGCGAGTGCCCGCTCACCGAAACCTCCGTGTCCAGGTACTCCTCATCGATCGCTTGCTCGAGCGACTGCTCGACGCGCCCCATCGCGGCCCCTTGCCCTTCCCCGTGGGCGGGAGACGTGGCGAAGGTGGTCACCGCCAGGCGGAATTGCCTGTCGAAAGACGCGCAGGCGTCGAAGAAGAGGAGCGCGTTGACGGCTATCACCGCCACGGCGATGAGCGCGGGCAGCGCGACCATGGCCTCGATCGTCATCTGCCCGCAGGCAGATCCGGCTTTCCGAATCACTTCCACACGTCCTCACCCCCGCCTACGCCGGCAAAGCTCGCAATCTGCTCGCGTGCGCTCTCCACCAAACTCTTCGTTTCCTTCTTGACTGCGGGAGGCAGGGGCACCTTCACGGGAAGGGAAGGACCTCCTTCTCCCAGGATCTCTATGGTCGCGATCTCCATTTCATCATCAATGCCATCGATGCGCTCCTCCGCAAAAGAGGCCGTCGCGTCTATGGCCGCCCCGACGGGGTTCACCGCGGATGCCGGAATGTGCGCTGCGACCTTCTTGGAGCCCAGCAGAGCGCGGGAAAAAATGCTGCCGTCCTGGCTGGCCACCTGATACGTATTCGCCAGAATGGGTTTATAGGACGTCAGGTCCGCAGGCTCCAATCCTACTTGCTCCACAACATCCTCCAGCTTGCCGCGAGCCCAAGTCCCCAACCCGCAATGCCCCACGAGGGGAATGCCCCCCAAGGCGTTTTCCACCCCTTCCTCCAGAGCGGAGACCCCCCTCGAATGCGCCGTGAGCAGCATGGACCACAAATCGAGCACGAGCGGGAGGCTCTGCGTCGCGATTCCCTGCGAATCCACCAGGAACCCGTCGAACAACGAAGTGATTACGTTCTCCGTCTCCTCGGGATCGTCTTCGCCCAACATCGCCGCAGACAAGGCCGCACGGGGACCGAGACTACCCGAGCTGCGCACGAAGCCGTTGGGGAACATCTCCGCCACGGGCAGGGCCGTGGTGTTCACGGCTATGGCGATGGCGCCATAGCGTCCGGGAGGGGAGAGTTCGATGCGCGCCTGAGCGGCCTTCTTGGCGATGTCGAGGAACTCGCCGAGAGCCTCGCTGATAGGGTTCTTCACCGCCTCCATCGCCGAGCGCTGCTCCGCACGTGCTTTCTCGTACTCTTCGGCCTCTTCGGCGACGATCCGGTAATAATGCTCGAAGCCGTTCGAGGTGGACGTCGAGGCGGCGGCCACGCTGCCCAGGCTGCTCGCGACGAAGCGGCATTGGTCGCATTCGATATAGCCGCCGCTTTCCATCTGCGCAATGGAACCGCACCCCGCATAATCCTTGCCCTGAAGCCCGGGGCAGCCCGACCAGGCGTGCATGGACAGGTTCCCCTCCTCGTCTTGAGAGATGGGATAGACCTGCTGCGTGTAGAGCTCGGTCTGTCTGAGCTCGGCCGTGTTGCGGGGGATGAGGGGAAAATCCGCCTCGAAGAAACCCTCGGCGTCTTCATGCACGTAGCCTTTGTTCACCTGCTCCACGGCATAGGCGTACATCCGCTTGCGCAGAGCCGAATTCGACTGCTCCCCGACCGAGCCGTTCGCCGGAGCCTCCTGCGCCAAGCGCCGAGGATAGTACGTTTGCGCCCGCTGGAGCGCAACGGAGAAGGACCAGGCATCGGAGGTCGCATAGTGGGGATTCTCCCACCCTCCCATGCCGGCGAGCGAGCCGGCGCGCTCTTCCATGCAAAAGCCCGGGGCGGCTCCGCAATCGGCCTGGTAGGCCCGCTGCTTGTGCTCGTCCGCCCGCTTTGCGGCGTCCTCCGCCTGACGGGCCGCCTCCTCTATCTGGTCTTGCTTGTTCTGCAGGTCCTCCACGGCCCCCTCGCCATCGACTTCCTCGATCTGTATCTGCTCGCCTTCTGTGGGCAGAAGAACCGCCAGGGCGAAATACTGATGCCCCTCCCCATTGGCCGCGGCGACCCCATAGGACTCGGCGGCGGCTATGAAGGGCAGCAGCTTCTGGAGCTTGTTCAGCCCTTCGGAGGCCTTCTTCGAGAATCGATTGCGCGCCTGCATGATCTTGCGTGCGGCCTCGAGGCACTTCTCCCCCACCGCCTGCCCACCGGGAACGCAGAGGGCCACAGCGCCCACGCCGGCCACGGCCACGCCCGTAAGCGAAAGGGTGAGCACCGCCGCATCGCAGACCTGCCCCACGACATAGAAGGAGGCCACCTGGTTCTCCGCCGCAAGAACGCTTGCGTCCGCCACGTTCTGAATGTCCGCCGAGTAGGACTGGATACGGTAGACCTGCGCGGAGGTGAAGATGAGCGCGAGGGAAATGAGCAAGGCGAGCACCATCCCCACCGTGGAAAAGCCCCCATCGTCTTCGTGAAAGCAACGGGTTCGTCCGGATTTCATAGAGCGAATCTCCCTTCAGTACCAGCTCGGTTTCGTCTGCGCACTCTGCCGCACGCTGAAGCGATATCGTCCATCGGTCGCAAGACCGGTAAGCGACCCCGCCACATCGAACAAGGGCAGCAGGCGGACTTCGTTCGTTATCTCGACCGATACCTCCCGGGAGTCCGCATCCCCCTGGAGCTTCACCTCGTAGGTGCAGCCGCCCTCGTGCACGTGGAACAGCTCCTGCTGCGGGATGGCCCCCAGGTGGCGCTCCACCACCTCGGTGTATTCGTCCTCCCCGAAGCCCTCCGCTGTCGATTTGGTCGCCAACAGCCGACATGCTTCCGCCGCAGCCCCGTCCATGACCATACGGTCGTAGAGCAGAATCCCCGGCTCGATGAGCATGAGCATCACGGTGAAGATGACGGGGATGAGGAAGGCGGCCTCCACGGTCGCCTGCCCTCTTTCAGTACGCGAACACATCGGCCCACGCTCCCGCGGCACCGGCCACGTGATGCGAAGCGCTCGTGAGCGCGTGCTCGACGAGCTTCCCATCGCCTAGCGCATGCCAAAGAGCCGCCAAGCCCGCAGCCAAGGCGATGAGGGCGAAGAGCACGACGGCGACCTCCACCGTTCCCTGCCCCCGCGTCGCACGCCGACGTCGTGGCCATCCCCGCAGGCCCGCCTCCGGGGACCGCTGCGACCTCCGCAGACTCGCCCGCAGCCTACAAGCCGTTGATGCCGCTCGTGATCGCATCCCACAGCTCCTGTATCTTGGGGCGAAACAACGTGATGGCGAGGATGGCGATTACCACCAACACGCCGACGAGTATCGCGTACTCGGTCGTCCCCTGCCCGCGCTCATCCTCGAGCAGGCCCCTCGCCTTCGCATAGAGACCCCAGCTCCACCTGTTGAGTTTTTCCATGGTTCCCACCTTTCCGCTATGACAGCAAATCCAACACCACTGGCCCCATGACCAGCAAGAGCATCGATGGCAAGATGAGCGTCCCCACGGGGACCATCATCTTCACCGGCGCCTTCATGACCGCTTCTTCCACTTCCGCCTTATGCCCGTTGCGCGCTTCCACGGCCAAGGCGTCGAGCGCATCGGCCAGAGGCGAGCCGAAGCGCATCGAGCGGACGATGCCGTCCACCGCCCTCTCCAGCAGGCGCGAATCGTAGCTTTCCTGCACGTCGCGCAAGGCTTCCTCCCTGGTGCGCAGACCGGCATTCCATTCGCCTTGGGCCACGGAAAGCTGGCGTGCGAAAACGGTGTCGAAGCACGAGCAGTACATCGAGAGCGCCTTGTCGAAGGACAACCCGCTGCGCAATCCCAAGCAGATGACCTCGATCGCCTGCGAGAGATGCTGTTCGAGCGCTCGCCTGCGGGCCTCTTTCTCGGCGCGCAGTGCTCTTCCCACGCTCGTCCAGCCCCAGATAGCACCGCCCGCCAGGCCGATCGCCCCTAGAGGAGTCGAGAAGAGAACGCCGAGCGCGGCAAACGCGGCAGCCCCGATGCAGGCGAGCTGCAAACGGAGTTCGGCGAGCCCTTCCTTCGTGACGAAATGGCGCAAACCGGCTGGCACCGCCGCCTGCATCAGCCTCTCCACCCGAAAGAGAGCCCAAGAAGGAAGCTGGGCAGATCCCTCCCGCGAAGCGCGACGCGCCCGCTCGACTATGCGCCCCGAGACCCCCGGCGCCAACGCCTTTTCCTCCTTCCCAGGCCCCACTACGGCATGACGGTGAAGAAGCCTCCGGCTGCGCCGGGCCTGCCAATTCTCCAGAAAGACGAAAGTCCCCGTTCCCCCGGCGGCGGCTGCGCACGAGCAAGCGGCCAATACCGCAGCATCCATCAGTCCACCTCCACATTCAGCATCCGGCGGACTATCACGATTCCCGCCGCCTGCATGGCTATGGCGACAACGAGCAGGCAAAGTCCCACCGCAGAAGAGAAAAACGGCGCAAGAAAGTCGTCGGTGAGCAGGCAGAGGATCACCACCATGGCGATCGTCACGCCTACCACCACCCTCGCCGACAAGCGCGCCTGAGCCGTGTGAACCTTCAGCGAGCGCTTGAGCTCGAGCTCGCTTTGAAGCGACTCGCGCGTGGCCTCGAACACGTGCTGCATGCTGCCGCCTGCACGATGCTGCACCTCCAAGGCAACCGAGAGAAAGGCCAGATCCGACACCTCCCCCTCCCGCCTGAGCGCATCGAGGGCCTCCCCCGCAGTGGAGCCCGTCTGGAGTCTGCGCGAGGCGTTCTCGAAAATGCGCGCCAAAGGACCCCGCGACTCGCTCGCCACCTGGGCGAAGGTCTGCTCGAGCGAAAATCCCGCATGAAAACAGGCGCTCATCATGCGCAGGGTGTCGGGCAAGGCGTCGCGCACCGCCTCCCTGCGAGCTTCGAGAGCGCGAGAGGCCGCCGACTGCGCTCCGAAGAAGACGAGAGCGGCCAGGCCGACTCCCGCCACGGGCGAGCCGAGAATGCCTCCCCCCGCGAAAGCCGACAAGCCGAGACAGAGCCCCAGCGTTCCGCACGCCTGCTCCGATGTCTCCACATCGCGCAGGACCAGTGCGGAAGACACCCTCTCGCACCACTGCTTCCAGAGGCGCATCTGCTCCAAGCGCTCGGAAATCGCCAGCAGAGGCGCAACGCCGTTTCGCAAAACACGCTCGACGACGGAGCCGGCGCCAGCCGATTTCTGCACACGAGATGCCGACGCCGTGGCAGCCCCCAGCGCACCCAACGAAACGGCGCCCGCACAGGCGAAGATGAATGCCATCGCAAGCGAGAGAATCAACAGGCCTGTTGCCGCGGACATTCCGACTTCCCTCCCTTTTCCTCTTTCTCCAACGAAGCCCCGAACAGCCATTCGGGAACTCGGCTCCAATGCCCTTTCGCATCGGGAGACTTGCGCGTGTAGAGCGGGTCGATCGCGCATCGGCGCTCCTCGCCGTCGAAGGCTACCTCGTCGATCTCGCTCACGAAGCGCGAGCCATCCGCCCCACGCGCCGTCTGGATTATCAGATCGAGCGCCGTGCCGATCTGAGCCTCTATGACATCCACCGGCAAATTCGCCGCATAGCGGGCCATGGTCGTAAGACGCAGCACGCAATCCGCCGGGGAGTTGGCATGCAGCGTGGTCAGCGAACCCGAATGGCCCGTGTTCATGGCCGTCAGCATCTCGAGCGCCTCGCCGCCGCGCACTTCGCCCACGATGATGCGGTCGGGCCGCATGCGAAGGGAGTTGATGACCAAGTCGCGGATAGTCACCTCCCCCGTGCCCTCGATGCTCGGCGGGCGGGCCTCCATGCGCACCACATGGGGGTGCTCCAGGAAACGCAGCTCCGCCGAGTCCTCGATGGTCACGATGCGCTCCCCATGGTCGATCTCGCAGGACAGCGCATTCAGGAGGGTCGTCTTCCCGCTGCCGGTTCCCCCCGATACGGCAATGTTCTTGCGGGCCCGCACGCTGCCCGCCAGCACTTCGCGAACGTCTTTCTCGAGAGAGCCGCTCGCGCACATCTCCTCGAGGGTGATGACCCTGCTGGTGAATTTGCGGATGGTGAGGGTGGGCCCGTCGAGCGCGATGGGCGGAATGACCGCATGCACGCGATGTCCCTCGGCCAGGCGGGCATCGACCATGGGGGACGCTTCGTCGATGCGCCGGCCAAGCGGCCCAATGATGCGGTCGATGAGGGCGCGAACCGTCTCGTCGTCGGTAAAAGGAGAGGACACCCGCGAAAGCTTCCCCGCCTTCTCCAAGTACAGACTCCGAGAGCCGTTCACCATGATCTCGGTCACGGACTCATCGGCGAGCAAGTTCTCCAGCGGCCCCAGTCCGAAGAGGTTGTCGATGAGCGCCTCCACCAAAGCGGCGCGTTCTTCCTGCCCTTCCACGAACCAGGGGTCGCCATCGAAAATGCGCGCGCAAGCCGTCCGCACCTCGTTTTCCGCCCGAGCGGGATTCTCCACCTTCATCTTGGCTATCTCGTAGGCGGGCAGCAGGGTTTCCAACCGCTTCTTCAGCTCCCGCGATTGCAACGACGCCAAGGGGATGATGACCGCCGAGCCGCTCCCCCCCGCCGCCCGAACGCGACTTATCAAAGACATGCGGCTGCCTCCTGCCTGCTCGAGGAGACGGCACGCCACAGGTGCCTGGTTTTTCGCTCGGGCAGACCAGCCGCCGAGCCGGAAGCCCCCACGAGCGGTAGGACGTTTTTCCGCACGCTTTGCCAAAGCGCGTTGCGCGAGCCCGCCAGCTGATCCGGCTGCCCGCATCCCAAAAGCTCTTCGACCGCCTTGCCGCCATCGAGGACCTCGACGGACTTGGCCCCCGAAAGGGCGCACGAAACGTCAATGGAGGAGAACAGCGCACTGCGGGCGCAGCGATTCAACACGAACGCGAAGGACTGCGTGGCCACCCCGCATCGTGCGCAAAGGTCGAGCACGTGCCTGCAGAGACGGATGGAGGTGGGGCGCTGGTCCAAGACGAACAATACGGAGTTGGAAGCCGCTATGAGCTCCATATGGAGGTCGTCCCAGGCGGGACCCGTGTTCAAAACGACGCAATCGAAGCTCTGGCGGAGGGCGTCGAGCAGATCTCCCACAGACCCGGCCACCGATTCGCTTTGCTCCAAAGCCCGTGGAGCCGCGATGACGAGCGGCTTTCCCTCCGCCGCCTCGAGAGAGCGCACTCTGCCGGGGGAGGCTACGAGCTCGTCGACCCGCAGCGTATCGTCCCCCCCGGTAAGGTAGTGAATATCGCCGCACTGCAAATCCGCATCGACGATGACCGTCTTCTTCCCCGCAAGCGCGGCCCCATAGGCCGTCATGACGGCTATCGTGCTCTTGCCCACTCCGCCCGCGGCCCCCACCACGGTGACGACCGTCGCCCTCGTGTTCCCGGACATGGGGACGATGGCCCTCCGAGCATGGGCTGGCGTAGAGGCAGCGGGGCGGGTCGGCGCGCAGGCAACAGGATAAGCCGTCGTAGTAGAAACGGGGTCCGCCGGCGCCGGCTGCGATGGGGCCGGCGCCTGCGGGGGAGTCGGATGAAGGGCGTGCTCGCTTTTCGCCTGGGCGTACGCCCGCACGAACGCTCCGCGGTCCAGCACGCGGGACACTCCCGCAGCGCAGGCACGACTCATGAGAGAGCCGGAATTCTGGAACGAGACGAGCTCCACCCTCGCGCACCCATCGCGCACGAGAGCCGCAGCCAGATTGATGCCGGAGATCTCATCGCTGCCCGCGACCCAGACGTACTTCGCCCCTATCGCGGGTACGACAGCACGGGCGCGGGCAGCGCCGGTTATGACTTCGAGCCACTCCTGGTTTTCCAGCTGCTCGCCCTCCAATCCCAGACTCTCGGTATGTCGGACGCCTTGAGAATCGACGCACAGAATTGCCAGTGGTTTCATTGCCTATCCCCTTCCTTCTTCCGAGGGCAATGTCAGATACAAGCCGCCCCCTTGGGCGGTTGCTATGAGCTCCTGGGCTTGCATGGGCGCGACGGCCAGCGTCACCCAGGACCTGCTGCTCGTCCCCGAGCCGCAGGCGAGCACTTGCGCACTCTCGATGATGGGAGTTACTTGCTGCACGCCGATTGCATAGACTTCCACGCGTGCCCCGGCGTTCAAAGCTCCTCCCACGGCTTGGGCGCTGCTTACCTCCACTGTGACGGCCTCCATGCCCTCGGGTACCGTCACGCCCGCCGCTTCGCCTTCGAAGCGCCTCTCGGAGAGCACTTCGCCGGCCACCACCGAAGAGGAGAGCTCGCGGCCGTTCATGGACTCGGGGGACTCCACCGCGCCCGCCGGCAGCAGGTCGACCAGCCAGGATCTCTGCTCGGTATTCGACGAGTCGATAACCTCTCCCGGGGCCAGATCGCGCGTTGCCACGCAAACCTCCACGGTCTCGCCCCCATAGCGCGCCAGCGCTTCCGTGCGTGCGGCGTCGGCCTGCGTCCTGATGGCGTTCGTGTAGGCGAAGACCGCCAGCGCGCAAGCTACCCCGGCGAGAATGGAGATCAACGCCAGCGCCTTTCCTTTCATGCCTCTCCTTCCAGACGTTTCACGCAGACCATGCTGAACGTCGGAGGCCCCCGTTCATCCCCGCGAAAAACCCCAGAAGGCTCACCGGAAACCTCACAGGGAAATCCCCGTGCGCTCAACGGGAAACCCCCGGAACACACCCCAGAGAGACCTCCGTGATACCCCGCAAAGTCCCCACCCCGACTCCGCGAGCGCCTCGCCGCCCACCTCGCGCGCAAAAATAAATCCCCGCAGCATCCGCCGCGGGGACCTCGCGCCCATTCGAGAACGAAAGAGAGCGCCCTACTTCTTCTGATAGCTCACACGTGCGCCCTGCGCCGTGTCCTCGATTGTGAAGCCGAGCTCCGCCAGACCGTCGCGCACCTGGTCGGCTAGCTCGTAATTTTTCTCCTTACGCGCGTCCTCCCGGCACCCCAAAAGCATATCGACCGCCTGCCGGGGGCTGCCGCCTTTGTAGCCCGTCAGCTCGCGGGAGAGCGCAACCACCTCCTGCGGGTAGTCGACCGATTCGTCATCCTCGTCCACCATGATGCCGAACACGCTCATGAGCTCGACGATGACAGCATAGGAGGCACGCAGCGTCGGCACATCGGAGATGGAGACCGTCTTGTCTCCCAGCTGACTGTTGAGCTCGCCCACCAGGTTGAAAACGCACCCGAGCGCCCCCGCCGAGTTGAAGTCGTCGTCCATGGCGAAGATGAAGTCGTTGCGCGTGCCCTTCGTCAGCTTCATGAGGGGTTTGGTCTGAAGCGGGCTGGGGATATCCTGCGCGTTCTCGATGGCCCAACGTAGCCGACGGACCAGATTGACAATGCGATCGAGCGCGGCGGAGGCCTCGTCCAAGCGCTCCTCGCTGAAGTCGAGCGGGCTGCGGTAGTGCGTCTGCAGCATGAGCATGCGCAGCACCTCGGGCTTGGCCGTCTTCAGCACGTCGCGCAGCAGCAGGAAGTTGCCCAGGGACTTGCTCATCTTCTCGGAATTGATCTGCAGCATCCCGCTGTGCAGCCAGTAGTTCGCGAAGCCCTGGTCCCAGGCGGCCTGCGCCTGGGCGCATTCGTTCTCGTGGTGCGGGAAGATCAGATCCGCCCCGCCGCCGTGGATATCGAAGGGAAGCCCCAGATATTTCCTGGACATGGCGGAGCACTCGATATGCCAGCCCGGGCGTCCCATGCCCCACGGGCTCTCCCAAGCGGGTTCTCCCGGCTTGGCTGCCTTCCACACGGCGAAGTCGAGCGGATCGCGCTTGCGCCCTTCCAGGTCCGCGTCGCCCGCGCGCAAGTCGCGATGCCCGCTTTCCAGCTCGTCGATATCACGGTGGCTGAGGGCGCCGTATTCGGGAAAGCTGCGTACGCTGAAGTAGACATCCCCTTGCGCCTCGTAGGCGTGCCCCGTCTCCACGAGGCGCTGCACGAGATCGATCATCTCGGGGATCTCCTCGGTGGCCTTCGGGCGCACATCCGGATCGAGCACGCCCATGGCATGCATGTCCGCGATGAAGGCCTCGGTGTATTCCCGCGCCACCTCCGCTGCACTGCGCCCTTCTTCGTTCGCCCGGTTGATGATCTTGTCATCCACGTCGGTGATATTCTGCACGAACTTCACCTTGAACCCACGCCACTGCAGGTAGCGACGAATCGTGTCGAAGCAAATGAAGGTCCGCGCATTGCCGATGTGGATGTAGTTATAGACGGTCGGCCCGCATACGTACATGCCTATCTCGCCCAGCTTGGCTGCGTGGAAGTCCTCCTTGGCATGGGTCTGGGTGTTGTATACCTCGATCATGGTCTTCTCTCTCGCAATCGTTCGATCATCTTAGGTCTTATCGGGGGGGAAGGAAGCCGCGACGCGGCTGCTTCAAGAGCTGCTACATCGAACGAGCAGGGCGACCGCCTGAGCGCTGATGCCCTCGCCGCGGCCCTCGTATCCCAAGTGCTCGGTCGTGGTCGCCTTCACGCCCACGCTCTCCTTCTCCACCCCCAAAGCCCGGGCCAGATTCTCCCTCATGGCCTCTCGATGGGGGGACATCTTGGGCGCCTGCGCGGAGATGACGCTGTCCACGTCCACTATCTCGTAGCCCAGCGCGCGCACCTTCTCGGCGGCCTTCGCCAACAGCACCAGACTGTCGGCACCTTCCCATTCGTCGTCGGTATCGGGGAAGAGCTTGCCGATATCCCCGGCCCGCGCCGCACCCAGCACGGCATCGGCCACGGCATGAGCCAACACGTCGGCATCGGAATGCCCCAGCAGGCCCTTCTCGAAGGGAATCTCCACGCCGCCGATAATGCACTTGCGCCCCTCCGCCAGCTGATGGACGTCGGTGCCGAGACCTATCCGCATCTCGGAAACCCGGCTCATCGCCCCTGCTCCTTGCCCAGCATCGTGTGCACGGCAGAAGCAAGCAGCAGATAATCCTCCGGCACGGTGAGCTTTATATTGTCGCGCTTGCCTTCCACGACCAGAACCCGGCCGCCCAACCGCTCGATGAGCGAGCTGTCATCGGTGCCCACGAAGCCCTCCTCGAGCGCCGCGGCATGCGCACGCCTGTAGATGCCCGCGCGAAACACCTGCGGAGTCTGCGCGTTCCAGAACACGGAGCGATCGGGGGTCCCCACGATGACCCCGTTCTCGACCACCTTCAGCGTGTCTATCGAAGGATGCGCCACAACCGCGCCATCGGCATCCAGACTGCCCTTCAGCACGCTTATGGCATGGTTGATGAGCTCGGGGCTGATAAGGGGGCGAGCGCCATCGTGCAGCACGACGAACTCGTAGTCCTCCGGCACGTACTCCAGCCCCGAAAAGGCGCTCTCCTGACGAATGGCGCCAGAGGGGGCCACGACCACCGGCGTGACGAAAGGAAAGGGGTCGATGGCCCGCTCCAGGTACTCCTGTTTACGGTCCTCGGGACATACCACCACGATGAGCCCGATATCGCCCACCGCATCGAAGGCCTCCGCCGACCAGGTGAGAATGGGCTTGCCGGCGATCTCGACCAGCTGCTTGCCGCCTTCGTGTCCGAAGCGCTCCCCCGTTCCGCCCGCCAAGATGATGGCAGCCGTCTTGGGGTCGTTATCGACCTTCCCCTCGAGCCCCACCATGTTCTGCGCGAGCGCGTCGAAGTCGATGGCGCTCACCAGGCTCTCCGGATGTTTGAGAGCCGAAGGCGTGTACACCGGATCGATGGTTCCCGTCGAAGCGTCTTTCTCTTCCTGCGCCTTCATGATGCGTCCCTTCCGCGAGTGGCCTTCAGGCCATAATAGCAGTTGCGAGCATCCGCGGCGCCCGCGTTCCCGCCCATCCGGCGCATGCGGCTCCCGCGTGGCCGCTAGTCCGCCGTGCCACCCTCGACGTCGCCACCCCGCGGCAGGATATGACTCGTGTCGCCCAAGTCGTAGCCTCTCAACAGCAAATCCGCATCGTGCGCCACGCTATCGCGCCGGCGCGGCTTGGGAATGCTGCCCTCGCCCTTCTCGAACGTGAGCCCGTTGCCGTCGTAATCGACCTCGATGATCGAACCGCTGCTCCAACGACCTTCCAGCACCTGGTCGGAAATCGGATCCTCCAGCAGGCGCTGGATCGCCCGGCGGAGCGGACGTGCGCCGAAGGTGGTGTCGGTTCCCTGTTCGGCCAGGTAGCCGCAGGCGGCATCGGAGATATTGATGGACATGTTCTGGGCGATCAGACGCTCGCGGAGGTCTCCCACCATCAGGCGGACAATCTGGCCTATCTCGTCCTTCGTCAGGCTCTTGAACACGATGGTGTCATCCACGCGGTTCAGGAACTCGGGGCGGAAGGCCTTCTTCAGCTCGCTCATCACGCGGCTCTTTATCTCGTCGTCGGAAAGACCGCCGCCGGCCTGTCCGCCGAAGCCCAAAGGCGCACTCTGCGCGATGTCGCGGGCCCCGATGTTGCTCGTCATGATGATGACGGTGTTACGGAAGTCGACCACACGCCCCTGACCGTCGGTCAGGCGGCCCTCTTCGAGCACTTCGAGCAGGATGTTGAAGACATCGGGGTGCGCCTTCTCGATCTCATCGAAGAGCACGGCGCTGTACGGGCGCTGGCGCACGGCCTTGGTCAGCTGGCCGCCCTCGTCGTAGCCGACATAGCCCGGAGGGCTGCCGATAAGGCGCGAGACGGTGTGCTTTTCCATGTATTCGCTCATGTCGAAGCTGATGAGCGCGTCTTCGCTGTTGAAGAGGAACTCCGCGAGGGCCTTCGACAGCTCGGTCTTGCCCACGCCGGAGGGACCCAGGAAGATGAACGAGCCCGACGGCCGCTTGGGATCGGCCAGTCCGCTTCGGGAACGGCGAATCGCCTTCGAGACGGCGGTGACGGCCTCGTCCTGTCCCACGATACGCTCGTGCAGAACGCTCTCCATGCGCAGGAGCTTATCGGCCTCCGCCTCGGTCAGATCGCTCACCGGCACGCCCGTGGTCATGCTCACGACATCGGCGATGTCCTTGGTGCCCACCGTCGGCATCTCGCGCTGGGAAGTCGCCTCCCAGTTCTTCTGCGCCTCTTCACGCGATTTCTGCAGCGCCTCCTCCTCGTCGCGCAGCTGCGCCGCCTCCTCGAAGTCCTGTGCTGCGATGGCCGCCTCTTTGCGCACGTGCACCTCGCGCAGCTTGTCCTCGGCTTCCATGAGCTCGGGCGGGAGCGTCATATTGCGGATGCGCGCGCGGGCCCCGGCTTCATCGACGATGTCGATGGCCTTGTCGGGCAGGTAGCGATCCTGCACGTAGCGGTTCGAGAGCTGCACGGCGGCCTCGAGGGATTCGTCGGTGAACTTCACATGATGATGCTCTTCATAGCGACTGCGCAGGCCCTGCAGGATGCGCAGCGATTGCTCCTCGTCGGGCTCCCCGACGGTGAGGGGTTGGAAGCGTCGCTCGAGCGCCGGATCCTTCTCGATATGCTTGCGATACTCGTCTATGGTCGTGGCGCCGATGATCTGTATCTCGCCGCGGGAAAGCGGCGGCTTCAAGATGCTCGCCGCGTCGATGGACCCCTCGGCGGCACCCGCGCCGATGATGGTATGGAGCTCGTCGATGAAGAGGATGATGTTGCCGTCGTCGATGACCTCCTTCACGCACTTCTTCAGACGTTCCTCGAACTCGCCGCGGTACTTGCTGCCCGCGACCAAGCTGCTCACATCGAGCGTGATCAAGCGCAGATTGCGGAGGATGTCCGGGACCTGGTTGCCCACGATGAGCTGCGCGAGGCCCTCGACCACGGCGGTCTTGCCCACGCCCGGTTCCCCGATGATGAGCGGGTTGTTCTTCTGGCGGCGGCAGAGGATCTGCATGATGCGCTCTATCTCGCCCGCGCGGCCGATGACCGGGTCGAGCTCGCCGGCGGCGGCCTTCTTCGTGAGGTCGGTCCCGTACTCGTTGAGCACGTTGTCCTTGGGGCCCGTGGGCTGGGCCTGCCCGCCGCGTCCCGCGAAGACGCTCGACTGCCCCACCAGGTCGTTGAGCGCACTGCGCACCGCATCGCCCGAGACGCCTTGACGCGCCATCACATCAATGGCGGTGCCGCTCCCTTCGCGCACGATGCCGAGCAGCAGATGCTCGGTGGAGATGTAGCTCTGTCCCATCTGCATGGCCTCGCGCAGGCTGTTCTCCAACACGCGCTTCACCCGCGGGGTGAAACCCAAGTGGCCGGACACGTCCGCATTCGGGTCGATGGTAACGACCTCTCGAATGCCGGCGACGGTGCCGTCGTAGTCGATGCCCAGACGGCCGAGGGCCTGCGCGGCGAGACCGTCCTTCTCTTTGATGAGGGCGAGCAGGATATGCTCGGTGCCCACATAGGGCTGGTGCAGACCACGCGCCTCGTCCTGCGCGATGACAAGCACTTTGCGGGCCTTGTCGGTGAATTTATCGAATGACATGCTGCCTCTTTCTCTTCGCAGCCTGAACCAAGGTATCGCGCAGTACTTTAGCACTCGCCCAATACGAGTGCTAAACCCGACACCTTCCCGTAACGAAGCTTCCGAGCGGCTATGCGAAGGCGGGATTGCCCTCCTCCACCAAGGCCTTCTCTGCCTCCAGGATGCTGCCGAACAGCTCGGCGAGCTCCATCTCCATGAAGGCGGCCCCCTGCGCGATGACCTCTCTGTTGCAGCCGGCGGCGAAGCTCGCAGTCTTATACTTCTTCTTCAGCGACTTCACGCTCATATCCGTCACAGAATGCGAGGGACGCAGGCGGATGCAGGCGTTGATGAGTCCGGAGAGCTCGTCGCAGGCGTAGAGCACCTTCTCCATCTGCGCCTCGGGCTTGGGCAGGGCGGGATTCACGTCGTAGTTGTGGGTCATCACGACGCGGGCCAGCACGGGCGCAGCCCCTTCCGCCGCAAGCATCTCCGCCGTCCGGATCGTATGCTCTTCCTCGGTCGGGAACTCCTCCCAATCCAAGTCGTGCATCATGCCCGCTATGCCCCAGAACTCCTCGTTCGCGAGGTCGTAGGTGCGGGCGTAATAGCGCATGAGCCCTTCCAGCTGCAGGCCGTGAAGGATATGGTAGTCATCTTCGTTGTGCTCGCGGAGCAGCTCCACGGCACGCTCCCGCGAGATGCCCGCATCCAGTTTCGCGCCCTCTTGCGGGGCGGGAGTCCGCGCGGCCTCGAGCGCCGCACCTTCCAAGCCCTCTCCGACTTTCGCCCAGGCCCCCTCCAACGCCCCAGCATCTCTCTCCGCGGGCGCAGACGTCGAGGCGGGCGCAGGTGCGAACATCTGCCCGCCCTCCTGCAGCGCGCCCTCCTGCAGCGCGTCCTTCTGCAGCGCCGCCTCGGGACGCATGTGCGGGAACAGCAGCACATCGCGAATGCTGCTCTGGTCGCACAGCAGCATCACCATGCGATCGATGCCGTAACCGACGCCGCCGGCAGGGGGCATGCCGTATTCGAGGGCACGGATGTAGTCGGCGTCGTAGTCCATGGCCTCGTCATCGCCGGCCTTCTTGGCCTCCACCTGCGAGACGAAGCGCCCTTCCTGGTCCACGGGGTCGTTCAGCTCGCTGAAGGCATTCGCGTATTCATGTCCGGCGATGACCAGCTCGAAACGGTCGGTAAGACGCGGATCGTCCTGCTTGCGCTTGGCGAGCGGGCTCACCTCCACCGGATAATCGCACACGAAGGTGGGGTTTACGATTTCGGACTCGCACAGCTCGTCGTAGAGCGTGAAGATAAGCTTGCCGGCGCCCCAATCCTCCTGCCATTCCAAATGCTCCGCATCCAGCAGCTCGCGCAGACGCCCGACGGGGGTGTCCAGCGTGACGGTTTCGCCCACATGCTCGCTCACCAAGTCGCTCATCGCAACGGAGCGCCACGTACCGCCCAGCTCGATGTCCTGCCCCTGATAGCTTATCGTGCCGGAATCGTTCACCTCTGCATTAGCCGCCCGGAACATTCCCTCCGTAAGGCGCTTCATCCCCTCGACGTCGCTGAAGGCGCAATAGGCCTCCATGCTCGTGAACTCGGGATTGTGGGTAAGGTCCATGCCCTCGTTGCGGAACTGCCGGCCGATCTCGAACACGCGCTCCATGCCGCCGACCAGCAGGCGCTTGAGATGCAGCTCGGTGGCGATGCGCAGGTAGCACTCCTGGTCGAGTGCGTTGAAATGCGTGGTGAAGGGCTTGGCGTTGGCGCCGCCGAGCGTTTCCTGGAGGATCGGCGTCTCCACCTCCAGATAGCCCTGTTCTTCCATGTAGCGCCGAATCGCGGAGATGATGCGCGAGCGTTTCACGAAAACGGCCTTGGATTCAGGATTCATGACCATGTCCACATAGCGCTGGCGGTAACGGGTCTCCTTATCGGTGAGGCCATGGAATTTCTCCGGCAGGGGACGAAGGGACTTGCTCTGCAGCTTCCAGCCATCGACGGCCACGGAGAGCTCGCCGCGCATCGTGCGCATGATAAGGCCCTCTACCCAAATCCAGTCGCCCACGTCGAGGTCCTTCAAGGCCGAGAAAGAGTCTTTGCCCAGCTCGTTCACGCGGCAGAACAATTGGATGTCGCCCTCGCGATCGCGCAGGACCAAGAATGCGATCTTGCCCTGCAGGCGCTTCGCCATCACGCGGCCGGCGAGCTTCACGCGATCTTCGGTAGTGACCCCGTTCTCCAGGGCGGCATAGGCCTTCGAAAGCTCGCCTGTTCGATGGGTAATCTCCACTGCCGGCCCGCCATAGGGCCCCTCGCCCGCTGCCAGCAGCGCCTCGCGCTTGTTCAGTCGGACCTGGCGCGGGTCGTCTTCCGCCAATGGGGCGCTCTCTTCTGCCATAGCACGTCCGTTTCTCTTGTAGGAGAAGATGAAGCGGCTAATTCTCCACCTTCAGGATTTTCATCGCGATCACGCGGCCCGTCGGACCCACGGCCTCCACCTTGTCGTCCTTCTTGCGGCCGATGAGGGCGGCTCCCACGGGGCTTTCGTTGCTGATCTTGTCCGCACGCACGTCGGCTTCCGCCGCGCCCACGATGTTGAAGACGCGCTCGGAGCCGTTCATGAGCACCGTGACGCTGCTGCCGATGCCCACCTTGTTGGAGCGCTTGCTCTGGGAGACGACCGTCGCCTCGGACAGCACGCGGGTGAGTTCCGCGATGCGGGCCTCGACCAGACCCTGCTCGTTTTTCGCGTCGTCGTATTCGGAGTTCTCGGAGATGTCGCCGAATTCACGCGCGACCTTGATGCGCTCGCCGATTTCGGCGCGCTTGTCGGTCTCCAGGAAATGCAGCTCTTCCTCGAGCTTCTTCTTGCCCTCTTCGGTCAGGACATAGTTCTGATCTGCCATGCGGGCTCCTTTGCGAGTAGTTGGAACGGATTCAAGCTGGGACAGCGAGGCTATTCGCTCTTCTTCACGACCTTCTT
>CAJOOG010000057.1 GCA_905236045.1 uncultured Denitrobacterium sp. | reverse complement strand
GGTGGGCAACGCGAAGCTGAACAAGGCCTACGCGAAGAAGTACGCGAAGATCTTCACGAAGGCCAACGCGGGCAAGAAGGTAGCCGTCAAGTAACGGCTCGCATCCGAGAGAAGATGCGCTCGCGCAACGTAGCGCAACCGAAAGATGGGGTGCCCTGCCAGGGCTCCCCATCTTCGCGCGGAAGCGGCTTGGGCCGACAGCTCGCAACTACGTCGCCCTCAGGCAAATGCTCTCGCGCTCAGCAGCCAGCGCACATAGACAGACGAGTGCGATAAGAGGAGAAGGAGCTCCCATGGGATGGAATCGTCGGTGCAGACGGGAAAGTCTTCTGCGCAAAGCACAACTGGCCATTGCCGTCGTAGCCGCATGCGCCCTCGCCGCCCTAACGCCCCTGCAGGCGTTGGCCGTAGGCGAGTCCGCAGAATCCGCAGCCGAACCTACGGGCCAGGCGCAGAGCGTCGCTTTGTCGGCGCAGACGCCGAACGCCCAGGACGCCAAGACCTACACGGTTCCGGTGTCCGTCATCAAGCAGGGCGCGGAGAATACCCAGGCGAACCTGTCCATGATGCGCTTCTGCGTCTACGAGACCGCGTTCGTCCAGCCGACGGACACAGGCTACGACGTGACCATCTATTTCCGCGATGCCACCGTCATGGGGGTCCAGGTGTACGCGAGCAACTTCGGCGAGGTCAAGTACGATCGCGGCGACGGGGCCATGGTCGTGGCGGAGTCCGACGTCTACGACGAGGCGACCCACACCAAGGCCGTGACCATCCCCATGTCCAGCCTGAACGACCCTGTGAGCATCTACGCCTACATGGGCACGGCGGATTTCTACTTCGATGTCACGCAGCTGGTGGTGGGGGAGGCCCCCACGTTCGACGAAGTCAAGCAGAGCGAGAGCAGCTTCTCGAGCGAATGGACTTCGATCATCGGCGGCAAGGGCTCTGACTCCGCATGCGAGGCGGCCGTGCTCTCCGACGGCAGAATCATGGTAGTGGGTTTGACGAGCTCCAACGACCAGGATTTCAAGGACCGCCCCTCGACGGCGGAGACCGCTTTCGTTAACACCTACACCTCCGATGGCGAGCTGCTCGACACCGAACTGCTCGAAGGCGCTCCGCGTACTCATGCCTACAGCGTCTCGGCCGGCGAAGACGATAGCTATTTCGTCGCCGGAGCCTACCAGCTTTCCGGTACCTCGCAACCCACGGATTACTTCGAAGGCCTGAGTAAAGTCGAAGAACCCGGCCGCGATGCCTGGCTTGCGAAGTACGACGATGCGGGCGAGCGGCAGTGGATCGTCGGGCTGTCCAGCTCCGGGACCGAGCAGTTCCAGCAGGTGCTGGCTACCGGCGATGGCGGCTGCATCGCGCTCGCCGAGGTCGTGCTGCCCAGCGGCGGCAAGTCCTACGATGGCGAGTTCGTCGACGAGCTGCCCGGCCTTGTCAACGCAATTGCCGTCAAGTACGACCGCGACGGCAAAAAGCAGTGGCATGCCGTGGTGGGGCAGGCCAGCGTCAACGAGCCGGGGGCCGGGCTCGTCGAGCTCGAGGGCGGCGGCTATGTTCTGGCCTACGAAGAGCTCTACAGCGCCTACAACGAGTCTGGCGACTTCGACCATACGTATTTCGTGCTGAAGGCCACCGCGATTTCCGCGGAGGGCGAGGTCGGGGATACGCGCACTTACGGCAGCGATGCGGACGACACCGATGCGTGCGATTACATCGGCGGCGCGGTGGCCACCTCCGACGGCGGCTTCGCCATCTTCGGGCACACTACGGCCAATACCGGCACCTTCGCGGACAAGAACGCGGTGTATGCGGATGCCGACGAGGAATACGATGATGCCTTCCTGATCAAGTGCGACGCGTCGGGCGACGAGCAATGGCATGCGACGCTTGCGAGCTCGGCTGCGAGCTCGGCTGCCGCTCTGGTGGAGACCGAAGACGCCTATGTGCTCGTGGGGACGACCGAGGGCAAAGATTACGACTTCGAAGATCTCGACCGAGGCATGAAAGATGCCTTCTATGCCTCCTACGACAAAAAGGGCGCCCGCACTTCGCTGCGCACCTTCGGCGGAACGTCGGGAGACGAAGCGAGTTTCGCCGTCGTGCTCGACGACAACCAGATCGCCGTCCTCGTCGAGAGCAATTCCAACGACGGGGACATGAAGGGCCTCAATCGGGGCAAGCAGGACGGCGTCTTGTTGGCCACCGTGGACATGTCCAGCTTGCGCGAGGCCGTCTCCGCCGCCCAGGAAGAGCGCGAAGAGCTCGAGCCGTACCTGGAGGGGAACACGGGTCGTGCCACCGCATATGGGACGGTCTATCTCTCCGAGATGTCCTACATGGCGCTCACTGCTTCGATAAACACCGCGCAGCGGCTCCTCGAAGACCCGAACGCGAGCACATCCGAACGTGATGACGCCATCGCCGGCCTGCAGGCTGCGGCTTCGTCGGCTTGGGCGGCGCTCGAGGAGGCGGAAGCCGCGCGGGCGGCCCAGTCCGAGCTCGACGACGCCATCGCCACGGCCGCCGCGGTGAAGCAGGGCGCCAAGACCGACAGCGCCTACAAGTCGCTG
>CAJOOG010000056.1 GCA_905236045.1 uncultured Denitrobacterium sp. | reverse complement strand
GGGAGGGTGTTGCAAAATGTAACGGTATCCGCGGGAGGGTGTTGCAGGAGGCGGGAATGAGGGAATTCGATCCGGTCGCGTACATCAACGAGCCGCGTTGGCAAGAGGTGAAGCCTGGGCTCGAGCGCATTCGAGAGCTCATGGGGAAGTTGGGCGATCCGCAGAAGGGCCTGCGGGTGGTGCATGTCGCAGGCACGAACGGCAAGGGGAGCACCTGCGCCTACGTGGATGCTATTCTGCGGGCCGCGGGCTTCCGCACGGGGCTCTTTACCAGCCCCTACATCGTCGAGTTCGCCGAGCGCATTCGTGTGGACGGGGTGAACATCTCCTCCGAAGAACTGCTGGCCTGCACGCTTCTGGTACGCGAGCAGGCGCAGACCATGGACGAGCATCCGACCGAGTTCGAGCTCATGACGGCGGTGGCGCTTCTGGCGTTCTCGCGTGCGGAGACGGACTTCTGCGTGCTGGAAGTGGGGCTGGGCGGCTTGCTCGACAGCACGAACGTGGTAGAGACGCCGCAGGTGTGCGCGCTGGCTCCCATAGCGAAAGACCACATGAAGTTGCTGGGGAACACTATTCAGCGGATCGCGGCCGAGAAGGCGGGCGTCATCAAGCCGGGCGCTATCGTGGTAAGCGCACCTCAGACGCCCGAAGCGGCCGAGGTCATACGGGTGAAGGCTGAAGAGTGCGGGTGCGAGCTGCGCGTGGTGGGGGAGTGCGAGGCTCGGGTCCCGGAGAACGCGACGGGTGCGGCGGGTGCGACTCCGGCCCCGGCGGTTCCGCTATCCCAGCACTTCGACTATGACGGCTTCCCCGATTTGCAGACCAGCTTGCTGGGTACCTATCAGCCGCATAATGCAGCCTTGGCCATCGAAATCGCGCTTGCCCTTTGCGAGCGGGGGTTCAGCATCCCCGACGAGGCGATTCGCGAAGGCGTGGCGGCCGCCCGCTGGCCGGGGCGCTTCGAGATAGTGGCGCAGGACCCCACCTTCGTGGTGGATGGCGGGCATAACGTGCAGGGGATTCGGGCGCTTATGCAGTCGCTCAAGACTTATTTCCCCAATCGCCCCGTCGTGTTCGTGCTGGGGGTGCTCGCCGACAAGCAGTACCCCGAGATGGTGGAGGAGATAATGAAGGCGGGCAGCGTGTCGGACCGCTACGTATGCACGCAGCCGCCCAATCCGCGCGCCTTGCCCGCGGAGAGGCTGGAGAGCACGATAGCCTGGACCGCGCAGGACTTCTTCGGCTGCAGTCTGCGTCCTCGTTCCTGGGCCATCTCCGACATAGCGCAGGCGGTGGGGAAAGCCCGCGAGCTGGCCGGCGAGGAGGGCCTGGTGGTGGCAGCGGGCAGCCTCTACAGCATAGGAGCCATCCTGGCCGCTCTGCGCTAGGCAGCGCAATAGGTTTTAGGGCTGGCACCTGCGCATATCTTAGCTAGCAGGCTTGCGAGGGATTCGCCCATGGCGGCGAAACCGCATGCGTGCGCACCAAGACTCTCGCCTGTTTCTCAGGTGGCGATACCAGGGCGCTGGAGCATTCCAGCAACCGGGTCGGCCCCGTCGCTTCTGCCGAAGCGGTTTTTCTCGGAAGCGAAAATCGTTCTGGATTTTCGCGCGGAGTTAGGCTAGGATAACTGGAATCTGGAAGTAAGACGAACCTAACCTAAGCTTCCGGGCACTCGGCCGGTCTTAGATGCGGGGCAAGCGCATGCGAGGCGGGCCCGAGAAGGCAGGCACAGGGGAAAGGAAAGCAGATGGGAAGATTTGCAGCACCGCGCTTGAGGACGAAGCTGCTCGCTGCGGCTTTGTTCGCGTTACTGGCTGTCATCTTGATGCCGACGGCCGCGATGGCGGCGGTTCCGACGGAGGCCGGCACCTACTATGCGCCGGTTACGTTGACCGACCTCGGTTTCACGCTGGGGGGGGGTTCTCATGATATGAGCTCCGTTCTCGCCAGCGAGAACGCTCAGATCATCGTGGCAGACAACGGCACGGCAACGGCAACGGTGTATTTCGGCGAGGGCGACTACAAGATGAACGGCAGGTCGATGGCGAAAGTCCATCTTGTCGACTCCTACTACGCTCAGACCGCGGATACCGAGCCGACTAACATAACCATCGGCGTTTCCACCACGAAGGCTGCGCTGGGCGATGCGGCGTATGACGACACCGCCACTTACGTCGAAGACGAAGACGGCATGATTACCGGCATCACCTTCGACCTGGTTAAAAGCGATGACGTGTATGCCAACGTATATTATCTGCAAGCGGGCATCGACGGTGCCGGCCGCGCGATGTCGTTCCCGTACACTGCGTCTAGCGGGGATGTGTTCTATCCGACCATCACGCTCGATACGGATAAGGTGTCGGCGGCAACTTCCCTGTCCGGCGCCACTGTCTATGCGCCCAGTCTTCACTACACGGGCAACGCTCTCGAGCCCGGAGTGACTGTGGCTCTGGGAGGCGAGACGCTCGAGAAGGACGTCGATTATACGGTCGCGTACGAGAATAACACCGATGCAGGCCAGGCTAGCGCGACCATCACGGGCATTGGCAAATACTACGGTTCCGCTACGGGCAACTTCGATGTCGTGCCTGTCGGCGACGGCGGCGCCAACTGGGTTGCGACTTACGGCGATACCGGGACGAATTCCACCGACACCGTCTCCCTTTCCACGGTCGAGAGCATTTACAGCGTTGAGGTGCAAGAAGATGGAAGCCTGCTTGCAGCCGGTCTCTTTGATGCCAAGAGTGTCGCGACGGGGACGCATGCAAACGCCAAGGGCGATACCGAGGCCGCGATCGTCACGTTCGATGCGAAGGGAGATCAGACCTCCGAAATTCTGGTGAGCGGCAGCGATAAAGATTATTTTGCCAAAGCGATTAAGCTAAGCGACGGCAGCATCATCGCCGTCGGCGCCTCGAGGTCGAACGATGGGGACTTCGCCACCGCGTCTACTAATCGCTACAAGAGCAATACGTACTATGCGACCATCTGCAAAATCGCCGGCGACGGCGCCAAGACGGTTGTTGGCTATGGCGGCACGGGCAAGGATTACTTCCGCGATGTCGTGGCAACGAGCGATGGCGGCTTTCTTGCCGTTGGCTGCACCGAATCCACGGATAACGACCTTGAGGAATTGAAGACTACGAGCGACCGCGATGCGCTCGTCGTCAAGTTCAAAAGCGACCTGACGGTCGATTGGGCCAAGGTCATTGGCGGATCGGAGAGCGTCTACAAGACATTCGATGATTTCACGAGCGTCACCGCCGCAAACGACGGCAGTGGATATTTAGTCGCCGGCTACGAGGATACGACCGATGGCAGTTTTGCCATCGAACATGAAGATGGCACCGCTTCTACAATGAACAAGGGCGAGCGCGATGGCGTTATCGTCAAATTCTCGGAAGACGGAACCCGGCAGTGGATGAGAACCTACGGTGGAACCGGCGCGGATGCCTTCAACAGCATCGCGGCCGATGTCGACGATAGCGGTTACGTTCTTGCCGGCTATACCACCTCCACCGATGGAGACTTCGCGGCCAATACTGCCGAGACGTGCGCTTCGACGGTAACGCGCGTGGATGCCGAGGGTAACGTGGTCTTCGCCGCCGCCTTCGCCGACGGCGGAGAAGATACCAGCCCGACTGGCGAGAAATGTGCGGCGGTAAGCGTGAAGACGCTCGATGGCGGCTATGTGGTTGCTGGTAATTACGTTGATAAGGGCGGGGTTTTCGAGGACGAGGTAGAAGGCAACAAGGCCGTCTACCTGGCCTATCTGACTTCGGGCGGCACGCTGCAGGGTATTTCCACCTACGATGGCGCCGGCAAAGACACCGCACGTGGCGTGGTTCTGAGCGGAGACGATGCGTTCGTCTACGGTCACGAGATGAGCAGCACCTTCTACGGCAACACGCTGCGCGGCAAGTCCGACGGCTTCGTCATCAGCGTGGCCGCCGAGGATTTAGTTGCCGCTCCAAGCGAGACCTTCACGGTTCCGGTCTGCGCTATCAAGACCGGTATGGAGAACACTTCGGAAAACGTTTCCATGCTGTCCAACTTCGTCTACGATACGGCTTATGTCGAGAAGTACGGCGACGATGCCTACCAGGTGACCATCTACTTGCATCCCGCAACGGTCATGGGGCAGTCGTTCACCGCCGACCAAATCGATCCCATCGGGTATAACACCGACTCCGACTCGGATACCTACGAGCTGGTCGACAACGATGTTTTCAATGCGGAAACCGGCGTGCGCGCAATCACGCTGACCGCGACGAATCTGTCCGAGGCGCTGCCTGTATACATGAAGATGGCTTGGGCCGACCTTCGCTTCGACACCGATCAGATGGCCGCAGGCGATGCTCCCGAGTATAACTACGTCGAGGAACAGGCCGCTGCTGAAGAGGAGGCTGCCGCCTACACCGCGGCCCAGTCCGAGCTCGACGACGCCATCGCCACGGCCGCCGCGGTGAAGCAGGGCGCCAAGACCGACAGCGCCTACAAGTCGCTG
>CAJOOG010000055.1 GCA_905236045.1 uncultured Denitrobacterium sp. | reverse complement strand
TTTCGGCCACCAAGACGGTCAAGAGCCTGAAGAAGTCGGCTGCCAAGATCTCGCTGCCGAAGGTCGCCACGAAGTTCGGCACGGCCACGTGGTCGGTAAAGGCTAAGGACAAAAAAGGCGTTCTTAGCCTCAAGAGCGGTAAGATTCAGGTGAAGAAGGGTGCCAAGAAGGGTACCTACACCATCGAGATCAAGGCCAGCGTGAAGGCGACCAGCAACTACAAGGCGGCTACGACCAGGGTCGTCACCGTCAAGGTACGCGTGAAATAACGAAGGCACGCTGCGAGTATGTTCGAAATGGCCCGGCGGCATACCGGGCCATTTCGGCTAGAGGGGAACGAGCGAACGGACCCGCGTCGGCGGTCGTGCAAACATGACGGCAGTCGATGAGGGCCCGCTGGTCTAAAGGCACGGCCGCGCGGTTTGCACACGACAGATTCCAGGTCGCGGCGGATTCGCGCCGAGCGGTGATGAAGAAGAGGAAGAGGAGCCCGAGGATGGATTCGAAACGTTGGAAGGGCGCATTGAGAAGAGCGTGCGCCGCTGTCTGCTCGGCAGCGCTTTGCTGCGCGGTCGTGCCTGCCTCTGCGATCGCGCAGACGGACCGCGAATCCTACGAGGAGACCGTGCAGCGCATCGAGGAGCAGGCGGGCGCCTACGAAGACGGCGAGATGATCGTCGTCTACAAGAAGAGCGCCGCCGCCGCGCAAGGCGGGCTTTCTGCGCAGAGCGCCGATGCCTACATGCTCGAGAACATCCCCGACTCGCAGGTGGAGGTAATCGCGCCTGCCACAAGCAGCGGCCGCGGCGCCATCGCGCACGTGGATTTGCCCGAGGGCGTCTCGGTTGCGCAGGGCGTGGCAAGCGCGCAGCAAAATCCGGCGGTCGCCTACGCGCAGCCCAACTACACATACCGCCTGCTCGACGAGCGCGACGTTCCCAACGACCCCATCGCGCAGAATACCACCTACTCCACGTCCACCCCCAACCAGTGGTATCTCGAAAGCGTGCATGCCTACGAGGCCTGGGCGCGGGCGCACACCGACAACAAGGTGACCGTCGCCGTGCTCGACACGGGCATCAACTTCGAGCACTCCGACCTCAAAGCAAACATCAACACCGAGTATGCATGGAATGCCGTCACGCGCACGCACATGACCGAAAGCCAGACGGATTCCGAGATGCAGCACGGCACGCACGTGGCGGGCATCGCCGCCGCCGCGGCAAACAACGAGACGGGCATCGCCGGCGTCTCGTGGAATGCGAACGTGCTCCCCATCTGCGTGTTCAGCCTCCGCCAGACAAGCGACGGGCTGGGGGCGCTCTCAGACGACGAGGACATCATCGCCGCCTACGAGTACCTGATGAGCGACCCCGAAGGCGACGGGAGCACCGTTGCCGAGGCGACGAACACCCATGTGGTGAACATGAGCCTGGGCGGCTATCTCGCAGACGACCCCTCCTACGAATATGACTACGCGTTCGAGGACATCATCGAGACGGCCCAAGCGGAGGCAAACATCCTCACCGTGGCCGCCGCCGGCAATGGCGATGGTTACGGAAACCCGCGCTCAGACGCCTCGTATCCAAGCGATTACGAGGCGGTCATGAGTGTCATCGCGCTGCAATCGGACACCAAGCGCGCGTCGTTTAGCGACTACAACGCAAACAAGAACATCTCCGCGCCCGGCGTGTCCATCTACTCCACGCTCCTCAACGGCGACAGCTACGGCTTTTTGAGCGGCACCTCGATGGCCTCTCCCATCGTCGCCGGCATCGCCGCGCTTTTGTGGGGCTATAACCCGCAGCTTTCCGTGGCCGATGTGAAAGAGGCAATCTATTCCACGGCGGCAGATTTGGGCGAGCCCGGCTTCGACCCGTACTTTGGCTGGGGGCGCATCGACGCGCAGGCGGCGCTTGCCCATCTTGGCACCGCGCAGGTCACAGCCGAGAGCACCACCATGGTGCGCACGCAGACTCAGACGCTTGCGGCATCCTCGATTGCAGATCCGCAAAGCGAGCACAGCTGGGTGTGGTCTATCGACGAATCCACGCCGGATGTCGCCACCATCGATGCGGCAGCGGGCGTGCTCACCGCGCGCAACGTGGGCACGGTGAAGGTAAACGTCACGGCAAGCGACGACGCGACGCTTTCTGGTAGCCGCAGCATCGTCGTGGGCGACATCGAGTTCGCGAGCGCGCCCACCGTTTCCGCCGATTCTTCCGCCAACACCATCCACGTCGTCTGGGATGCGGCGAGCGCGGCGACGAGCTACGAGGTGCTGCGTGCGACGGGGGAGAGCGATGCCTTCCAGACCGTGGGCACCGTGGCGGCGAGCGACGCGCAGAGCTATTCATTCATCGACTCCGACGTGCATCCGGGCGTGAGGTACCGGTATAAGGTCATGCCATACGGCACGCTCGACGGCGAGTCCGTGCCGGGCGTCGCCTCGGATGACATGAGCTGCTATTACACCGACAAGTCCGCGCTCAAGGCGAACATGGACGCGGCCAAGGAGCTGCGCGATGCAACCGAGCTGAGCACGGACGGCGCGACGCTTTCCTCGCGGGTCTATTGGGTTACCCGGGCAGAGCGCTCCCAGCTCGACGGCGTCATTCGCGCGGCAAGCGACATCTACTACAGCTCGTCGGCGACGCAGGAGAAGGTCGACGCCATGGCCGCGAGGGTGGCGCAGGCCGCCTCGACCTTCGAAGCGGCGCGCAAGCCCGGCCTCATCAAGACGATCGACGCGGCCGATGTGAGCGTTTCGGGCGGTACATACACGGGGTCTGCGCAGGGAAGAGTCGTCGTCGAGCACGACGGCGAAATGCTTACGGCCGGCACCGACTACGAGCTGGTCTTCAAGGACGCGAGCGGAATGCAGCGGGATAGCTGCGTGAACGCGGGGACTTATACCGCCACGGTCACGGGCATTGCGCCCTATTCGGGCACAGTGACCGGGGAATTCACCATAGAGCCCGCCGATATCGCCTCCGCGGCAATCGCGCCCATTGCGGATGCCATGTATACGGGGCGTGCCATCGAGCCCGCGCTCGGCATCGAATTCGGCGGTGCGGCGCTCAAGTTGGGAGAGGACTTCACGGTGGAATACGCGAACAACGTGAACGCCGGCTCGGCGAGCGCGACCATAACGGGCAAGGGCGATTTCACGGGCACGGCGCAGCGAAGCTTCACGATAGCCAAGGGCGCGAACACCATAAGCATCTCGACCGCCGCTGCCGTGAAAGTAGGCAGCACGCAGCGAGCGAGCACCTACACGCGCAAGGCCACGAGCCCGGCGAACAACGTCTCGTACAGCTCGACCGTCCCGTATTATGTGAAGATCGGCGCGTCCGGCAAGGCGACCATCGCCAAGAACTTCACCGGCACGGCGAGGATTACGGTGCGATCGGCGGCGACGGCCAACTACGCGGCCGCCAAGCCCGTTTCGTACACGCTGTGCGTGAAGCCGGGCAAGATGGCGATAAAGAAGCTTTCGAGCGTCGGCGGGGGCAAGGTCAAGGCAACTTGGACCAAGATGACCGGCGCCGACGAATATCAGGTCGCGATTGCCGCGAACGCGAAGTTCACGAAGGGTAAGAAGACCTACACCGCCAAGGGGACGGCTGCCTCGCTTCGCACGGGCAAGCTCGCGCGGGGCAAGGTCTATTACGCGAAGATCCGCGCCTATGACAAGCAGACGAAGAGCTGGGGAGCGTGGAGCGCCGTGAAGAAGGTCAAGGTTGCGAAGTAGACGCGTGACACGGCCGCCGCGGGTAGCCTGGTTACCCAGTCGCGCGCGGTACGCCGGCGCGGCGAAAGAGGAACGGGAGAGCATGCAAACGCATGGTAAGGGGAAGCAAGTGAAAGGGATCAAGATGACGAAGAGGGGACTGAAGGCCGCGCTGTTCGCTGCGGTTGCGCTCGCCGCGGTATTTTCGTGGTATGTCGCAACGAATGCAAGCTATGCGCAGGCTGCCACATGGGACGGCTCGACTATAGATACGAGCTGGTACAACGCGACGGATACGTCGTTGGAGATTAGCGACGCGGACGACCTCGCGGGTCTTGCGGCAATCGCGAACGGCACGGCAGAGGGCATTGCGCGGGATACCTTTCAGGGCAAGACCATCACCTTGAAGGCCGACATCAAGCTCAACGATGTCGATCCCGACAATGTGAGCAGTTCCGTCAGGGAGACCATGAACAAGTGGGTCGCCATCGGCAAACCGCACTATCTAGGCGATGTGGAAGGCGCGGATATGGCGAGCGGCATGCCGAGTTACGACGAAGACGTCTACTTCGATGGCACCTTCGACGGCAACGGCCATGTGGTCGAAAACATCTACCTGCCCGGCGCTGCCGGCGAAACGCTCGGCGGATACTCCGGCCTGTTCGGCGCTCTCGGCGCACATGCCTGCGTGAAGAACGTCGGCCTTGAGGATGGCTACATCTACGGCCGCGTCGTTGGTGGTATCGCTGCTATCTCGTATGCAACCGGCGAGGACGCCATGCCCTACATTATCGGCTGCTACAACACGGCAACTATCGAGGGCAACGGGTCTACCACCCGCGGCACCGGCGGAATATTCGGCGGCGAGGAGCAGTACCGCGACTCTGGCAATTGCCACGGCGCCGCATACATCGCGAATTGCTACAACCTGGGAGAGGTCTTCCATAGCAATTATGGCGGTGGCCCCGTTGGCGGTATTGCCGGCACGGGCTCTATCAAGATGTACGCCTGCTACAGCATAAGCGAAATCCAAGAGCAGGGAAGCTACGCGGGCGCGCTGGCGGGCCTGCTTGTGGGAAGCGATGTGAACGTGGGCAAAAACCACGCATCCGGCTTCGCTGGGTTTTCCGAGGTCCGCGATTGCTATGCACTTTCGGGCACCTACGATTATCTGTATCGCGTGATAGACAGCGATCACCCGAAAAACAGCGGCGGCAACCCCATCTCGAGCACAGATGACTGCGGCTTTCTCACTGCGGATGAGTTCAAGACGAACCCCTATCGCCTGAGCCAGTCTTATGAAGGCAATGCGAAGCGGAACTTCCCGCAGCTGTTCTGGCAGGCAACCGATGCTGATGAGGACGGCGACGGCTATATCGACTATTTCACCATCCGAAATGTGTCCTGGGACCTAATAGATGACCAGGTTTACACCGGCAGCCCGCTCACGCCGAAGACGGGGCTCTCCTATCTTGATGGCGACGACGTGATTGCCCTGCACGAAGGCTCCGACTACACGCTTTCGTATGCGAACAACACGAACGTTGGCACGGCGAACGTGTCGGCGAGCCCCTTTGGCGCCGTAGAGGAATTCACCTACGGCGCGACCACGACGTTCAATATCATCAACACCAGGCTCGACGATACGACCATCGATGCGATTGCCCCGCAGTGGATATACGGCGACTCGGCCGTTGAGCCGACGATTACGGTGCGCATCTCGTCGGGCGAGGAGCTCGATTCGGCCCAGTACAACGTAGAGTATTCCGATAACACCGCCGAGGGCACGGCCACGGTGACGATTACCTCGAACAACTCTGCCGTTGGCGGCTCCAAGAGCGCGACCTTCAAGATCTGCGCCGCCTCGACGGAGCTTTCGAGCGAAAACGATGCAGAGCTCGGCACGGTCTATCTCATCAACAACCGCGCGGATCTGCAGTTCCTCGCACACCAGCTCGACAGCGAGTCCTCGGAGTGGGGAGATAGAAACTACCGCCTTTCCGACGACATCGACATGGCGGGAACAGACGATGTGCCCGCCGTCGACCAGCTTGGATGGCATACTGGCCTTGGCGGCACGTTCGATGGCGCGGGTCATACCATTTCGCTGAGCCTGAACGTGGACTATTTCGCCGGCCTTGTCTATCAGACCTCGAAGACGAGCGCGCTTGCCATAAAAAACCTTGCGGTCGAGGGCACCGTCGTGAGCACGACGACTTCGGCGTCCGGCTTCGTGGGCTACGCGCTCAGCGACATCAGCTTCGAGAACTGCACGAACAACGCCGCGGTGAGCACCACGGCGGGATACAACGCGGCCGGCGCGGCGGGCTTTCTTATCCTGCCTTCTGGGAGCACCCTGAAGACTGCCTTCGCCAACTGCACCAACAACGGCACCATCAAGGGAGACGGCCTCTCGGTGGCATCCGGCTTTATCGGGCAGGCCCTCTCCGGCTCTGCAGATGACAGCTTCACCGGTTGCACGAACACCGGCAAGATCACTTCCGGCGGCTATACGGCAGGCGGGTTTATCGGCGAGTTCGGCCCGAGGAATTCCGGCGAGAGCAATTATCTGGCGTTCACGTTTACCGAGTGCATGAACACCGGCGCTGTAAGCGGCGGCAGCACGGGCGCCGGCGGATTCGTTGGCTACAACCAGAACACGGGCTCGACCTCGCTCTCGTTTGCGAAGTGCGCGAACAGCGGCGCCATAAGCTCCAAGTACGCGGCGGGCGGCTTCGTGGGCCGCGCGAGCGTGGCGCTTTCCGTGCTCAACAGCTATAACGTGGGCACCGTCAGCAGCACGGAGAACTACATTCCCGTTAGCGGCGGCTTTGTGGGGCTTTTCGGCGCGACCGACACCGCGCTCACGATGACCATCACCAACGCCTACAACGCGGGTAAGATCACCAATAAGAGCGGGGATGCTGCTGGCGCGGTTGTGGGCCGCCTGTGGTTCTCCTGGAAATCGAGCACTGCCACGGGCAGCACGCTCGACGTGAATAACGTCTATTACAGCACCGAATCGGCCGGCGCGACCGTAAGCGACGCGTCCACGATTACCGAATACGCGCATGCGGGCGTCGTGACCCGCGAGGCGACCGGCTTTGGCGAGCAGGCGATGAAGAACTCGCAGCTGTTCGTCAACATGCTCAGCGGGCCCTTTGCCCTCGACAGCGGAGGCATCAACGGCGGATTCCCGGTGTTTGGCAGCACTACGACCGTTGCACTCGATATCTCTGATACGACGAAGGCGAACGTCGTGATGCCCGGGTCGACCGTTGCCTACACGGGAGGCGATATCGCACCCGCCGTCACGGTGACATCGAGCTCGGGCGCCACGCTCGAAAACGGCACCGACTACGTGGTTTTCTATAACGTGGAGGGCACGGACGGCACGGCGACCGTCATGGGCATCGGCAACTGGACCGGATCTGTGGAGCTTAGGTTTACCGTTACGCCCTGCAACTTGTCCGAGTGCTCCGTGAGCTCTCTGAGAACCATGAGCTACGCGGAAAACCCGGGAGGCGCGTTCACGCAGAGCATCACCGTGACGAGCCCGGCGGGAACTGCGCTTACCGAAGGCACCGACTACACCGTGGCCTATGCAAACAACAAGGCAGCGGGTACCGCGATGGTGCTCATCAAGGGCGCGGGCAGCTATTACACGGGCGCCAAGCTCACCATGTTCTACATTGACAAGGCCAGTCTCGCCGCCGATGCGACGCTTACCATGAGCGAGTCCTTCGAGAAGAGATACGCGGGCGACTCGATGCCTTATTACTCCCTCGATGCCAACTTCACAACCGCTGCGGGCTACACGCTCTCGCGCAACATCACGGGCTCGGGCGATTACGCTTGGGATGTCTACAAGAGCTCCGATACGTCCCACACCACGCCAATAACCACTATCTCGGATGCAGGCGAATACACGGTTGTCTTCACCGGCGCGAACAATTGGACGGGCACCGTCGAGCGCTCGTTTACCTACGGCACCGACCTTGGCGCCTGCACGGTATCTGTGCCCGACATGAAGTGGACGGGAAGCGAGCTTTCCGCAACGCCCGCCGTGCTCGACGCGCAGGGCAACGCGCTTCCTGCGAGGGACGCCTACGAGCAGAGCAACTACACGGTTTCCTTCGAGAAGGAAGGCCAGGCCGTCGCGCAGGTTCGGGATGCGGGCACCTACACGGCGACTATTGCCGGCGAGGGAACGTACTTCGGCACCGCGACGACGACATTCTCGGTCGTTCCAGCCGAGTACTTCATCGACGACGATGCACAGGTGGAGGGCATTGAGAGCTCGTATCTTTACGGCGACGAGCCCATCGCGCCCAAGCCGACGAGCGTGAGCGTGATGGGCACGCGGCTAGGCGAGGGCTTCGACTACACCGTCTCGTACGCGGATGCGGCCGGCAACGCCGTCGAGGCCGCTCGGGGCGCGGGTACCTACTACGCTGTGATCGCCGGGGTCGGCGACTATTCGGGCTCGAAGAAGGTCGAGTTCACGATCGAGGAGCCGACGATTCAGGTGTATCGGAAGGTCGGCGCTAACGGCGAGGCCACGCTGCTGAAGGCGTACACGAAGGCGCAGTTCGAGGCGCTCGCAAGCGATGACGAGGCGGTTTCCGCCCTGAGCAGCAGCGGCGCCGCCTCGCGCTGGACGGTCGCGACCGCCAAGACCTACGTGACGCTTAGCGCGCTTTTGAGCGACGCGGGCGTCTCTGGCTGGGGTGCCGGCGCGGCCGTCACGTACGCAAACGATAGCGCGTCGCAAACGCGCAGCTACGAGAGCTTGCAGGGGCTGAAGTTCTACCCGGCAACCCCGGCGCTGGGCATTCAGACGGCCGACCCCGAGGATGCGCCCCTGGTCTTCGCTATCGAGAGCGCTTCTTCGACTATCGGCGATAACTCCACGACCAACGCCTATACGGCGCAGAGCTGGAACGAGGACAATGCGACCACGACGGGCGAGCCACGCGCGGTTTTGGGCGTGAGCGCTGCCGATTACGCGGCGGGCAACTATGCGAACATGGACGATGAGCGGCTGGTGAGCA
>CAJOOG010000054.1 GCA_905236045.1 uncultured Denitrobacterium sp. | reverse complement strand
TCTTGTGATACATATCTAGATTCATAGGGAGACAAGTCGGTGGCGGTTCGAGCCCAAGACTCGCTTGGCCTGGCAGTGACAACGGGGACGGAGGCTTTTGTCACACCGGCAAGCGCAGATGCCGTTACGATTACATTGAGTCCGGCGTGACAACACCCTCCGACCCCGTTGTCACTCCGAACGAGGGGATCATGAAACGAGCCATTAAAGACCTGGTTTCGGGGTGGGGCGTGGCAGAAACGACGCCCGAGACCGAGGGTCTTCTCTGCGAGCTGCGCACGAGCGAGCGGCAGCTACTCGGGCGTCTTCGGGGGCTTGGCACGCGTGAGGCCAGTGCGTTTTTGTGGTGCCTGGTAGCCAAAGGCGTGCCCGAGGCGTGCAACTGGGACAGCTCTGCCACGCTCGACGAGCTGTGCCTGCGTGCATGCGCGCTGCGCGGCGGCCTCGAAGGCGGGCCTGAGCGCCTGGTCATGCGCGAGCGGGCGCGGGTAGCGATGCACGCCACGAGCTTGCCGCCCGCTCCCCTGCGCGATCCGGCCGACCTGCTCGCACTTTGGGACGAGGCCACGTTCGCCGAACCGGTCATCCGCCATCGCATAGACCAGCCCCGCTGGCGGACGCGGGAGGACGGCTTGCCCTTCACGGGGATGGCCGCGGCCTGGCTCAGAGGGCCCCGTCCCCTTGAACCCGGGCGGCAAACCGCCGACCCGGAGGACATACCCGCGCTCGTGGCCGAGCTCATCGATTTCATCGCAACCTCCAGCTTGGCGCCTGAGGTCGCAGCGGCCCACGTGCCGCACATCGTCTTCTACATCCACCCCTTCGTGGACGGCAACGGGCACACCGGGCGTATGCTCATGTGCGATCTACTCGCGCGCGCAGGCGTCTCCGCGCCCACGCTCGTCTCCTACGTTGGCGTGGTTCGGGCGCGCGCGCAGGAGTGCTCGAAGCTCATGCCGACATGCCTGCTCGGCGAGGCAACCGCAGAGGACCTCGTGCGCTTTCAGCTGCGCGCGCTCGCCGAGGCGCAAACAAGGGCTACGCACCTGCTAGACTCATACGCATGACAAGGGGGACGGTGGTTTGCCACACCGGATGATAAATCTGCGCCGGGTACAATTCATCATCCAACCAGCAGGCATGGGCTATGCCAGAGTTTTATCCTCGCCAGGCGCACCAGCTCGGGCGGGTTTCATGGGGATCTTCTTTATAGTAGCCCCTGCAATTGGTATAGCCGCCGGCAGCGCCCTCGAGCATCTCGTCGCTAAGCTCGCAGCCCTCCTCTTCGGCAATCCGTTCCAGTTCCTCGGCAGATTTCGCCGCCCGCAGTTCCTCTTGCCGCTCCGAGCTCAGGTTCTCGCTGCTCTTCGCATCCTCCTTCGGTTTGAGTCCATCTTTGTTTCATTATACGTGCGGGCGGTGCGTTTCGTCTTAAACAATCTCACCAATCGAGCATGCTCGGCTAATTCCAAGCAGAGAGGTCGGGCGGGTCGACTGTCAGCGTTCGCCCCGCCTTGGCGAGGCGCGCCGCCTCCGATTCGGAGCCAACGTGCTCCGATACGAGCCCCTCCACGACGAACGGCGTCATGTAAAGGGGGATGTAGTACACGGGCTTGCCGGCCCGCTCGCCGGCCGAGATGTTCGCCTCGGAGAGGACGTATGCGCGCTCGACGCCGTACTCCTCGGTGCCGAGCAGCGTGTTCAACGCCGTATGCAGCTTGTAGTCCTTGCCGGATTTCACCTCGATGGCGACCACGCCGCCGTCGCCCACCTCCGCGAGGAAATCGACCTCGCCGCGGCGGCTGTGGTGATAGTAGCGCAGCGGCACATGCGCGCTGGCGAGCTCCTGGGCGATGGCGTTCTCGTACACCCCGCCGAAGTCCACCGCCCTGGCGCCTGCGACCGCGTCGAGCGCGGCTTCCACCGGGTACTGCCGGAAGAGCATGCCCGTGTCCGACGAGTACAGTTTGAAACGGTTGGGCTCCTCCGTTCTGGAAAGCATGTACCTGGGCTCGGTGACGTTGTTCGTCTTCAGGACGGCACCCGCCGACACGAGCCAGGCGAAGTCGTTGGCGTAGCGCTCGTATTGCGCCTTGCTCCGCAGGCTTTTCAGTTCGAAGCGCTTGTTCTCCTTGTTCAGCTGGTTCGGAATGGCGTCGAAAATGGACTCGACCTGCAGCGCGCGGCTCCCGGCGTACTTCGAGATGTCATCTCGGTAGAGACGCACGAGGTCGTCCTGCACGTCGCGCGCGGCCCCCAGGTCTCCCCTGCCGCCAATGTAAGCTTGCACTGCGTCGGGCATGCCGCCGACCACCATGAATAATTATGCAATCTCTCTCACATGTTTCCAAATCAGACGCTATTATACCTTGATTGATGTCTAAATCAGAAAAGGCCTGTCTCCTAAACAGACATATTTGCACTAGTCAAGCTTCGTAGTCAGAGGAAACTGGCGGCGGCGATACTGGCGCAATGGCGTAATACCTATGAACAGGAGGAGTCTGAGACGAACCGTATTGCTGCTGCGT
>CAJOOG010000053.1 GCA_905236045.1 uncultured Denitrobacterium sp. | reverse complement strand
TCGGCCCGAGGGCCTCGCCGCCGCCCGCGCCACCCCACGTCGACCCGCTTCGGCCGCCTGCCGGGAGGATTGTGGGAACTCCGTGCGGGGCTGGCGCTTTCGCTCGAAACGTGGTAAAACAGCTTGGGCATGTGAAGCGGCCACGCCACGCTCCCGGGTGTGTCCTCTTCGCAAGCAGACAACTTTTCAGGTGCGGAAAGTGGGTTTTGGCCCGCTTTCTTTGTTGTTGGGGCGGAAAGGAAGGAACGCCGTGTTGGTCACCGCGAAAGAACGGCAATTGCTCGATGCTCTCTTGCCTACCGCCGCCGAGCAGGGGGTGGAAATAGTCACCGTGGAGATCGCGGGCGCCCGCAAGGCCCCCACCATCAAGGTCTACATCGACACGCCCTCCGGCGTCAGCTTCGACGAGCTGGCCCAGGCGCAGGTCTGGGTCAACGAGATCATGGACCGCATCGATCCTTTCCCCGGCGCCTATACCCTCGAGGTCTCCAGCCCGGGTATCGATCGTCCGCTGCGCACCCCCGAGCATTTCAGCCGTTTCGCCGGCGAGAAGGTGCGCATCGTGTGCAAGAGCCCGGTTGATGGCCGCTCCAAGTTCACGGGCAAGCTCGAGGGCTGCGAAGACGGCATCGTTACCCTCGAAGTGGACGGCGCTCCCGTGGCGCTCGAATTCGGCAATCTCAAGCGTGCCCGCATCCAGGGCTCGGTTGATTTCAGCAGATAGAAAGGCGAACAGAATATGGCTGCTTCAGGAAGTTCAGAGCTTATCAATGCGCTGCAGGCGCTTGCGCACGAGCGCAAAATCGACGAGTTCTACCTCATCGAGCGCTTGGAGGAATCGCTTGCGAAAAGCTACGAGCGCATTCTCGACCTCGAATGGGACGCGCGTGTGACCATCGACCGAGCCACGGGAAAGATCTACGTCTACGAGCTCGTGCCCAAAGGCGAGCCCGACGAGGAGACCGGCGAGTACGCCGAGTTCGAGGAGCGCGACGTCACCCCCAACGACGTCAGCCGCATCGCCGCGCAAAACGCCAAGGGCGTCATCAGCTCGATCGTGCGCGAGGCGAGCCGCCAGTCCATCTACGAGGAGTTCAGCCAGCGTGTGGGCGACCTCGTCACCGGCACGGTGCTGCAGGGCACACCCGACTTCACCATCATCAAGATCCGCGATGGCGTGGAGGCGGAGCTTCCGCATTACGACCTGAAGCGCAATCCCGAAGAGCGCAACGAGCGTCCCGCCGGCGAGCGCTATCGCCACAACCAGCGTCTTAAGACCCTCATCATCGAGGTGCGCAACCCCGGCGACGAGGACGCCCCGCGTCGCGGCGAGCAGACCCGTCCGAGCATCGTGGTCTCGCGTACCCATCCCGACCTCATCCGGCGTCTGTTCGAGATCGAGGTGCCGGAGATCTACGACGGCCTCATCGAGGTGAAGTCCATCGCTCGCGAGCCCGGCGCCCGCAGCAAGGTGGCCGTGGTCAGCAACGAGAGCAACCTCGACCCGGTGGGCGCCTGCGTGGGGCCTAAGGGCAGCCGCGTGCGCATGGTCGTCGAGGAGCTGCGCAACGAGCGCGTCGACGTCATCCAGTGGAGCGACGACCCCGCCACCTACGTGCGCAACGCCCTCTCCCCGGCACGCGTCTCCCATGTCGACATCGACGAGGAGAACAACTACGCCACGGTCGTGGTACCCGACGATCAGCTCTCGCTCGCCATCGGCAAGGAGGGCCAGAACGCCCGCCTGGCGGCGCGTCTGACCGGCTGGCATATCGACATCAAGTCCGCGAGCTTCGCCATCAAGCCCGTCGACGAGGACAACATGCTCATCGACGAGGAGAAAGTCGAAGACGACGGGCTGTGCGAATACGAGAGTCCGGACGGGGTGCGCTGCCGTAACCACAAGCGTCCCGGCAGCCGCTTCTGCGGCATCCACGCGGGCTTCGAGGAGTAATGCATGACCCAGGCGAGGGCGACATCGAGCACTGCCAAGCGCCAGCGCACCTGCGTGGCGTGCGGCGCCAAGCTGCCGAAGAGCAGCCTGGTGCGCGTTGTGCGTTCGCCCGAAGGCGCCATAGCCCTCGACACGACGGGGCGCGCCCCCGGCCGCGGGGCCTATGTGTGCTCGGCGGAGTGCCTGTTGAAGGCGTGCGAGGCGCGGATGTTGAGCCGCGCCCTCAAGACGAAAGTGTCCGAAGAGGACTATGAGCGTGTGGCGGCTGATGCGCGCCTGCGTATCGACCGCAAGAGTGAGGAGTAGCGAATGCCCAGCATGCGTGTACATGAGTTGGCGAAGGAGCTGAACCTCTCGAGCAAGGAACTGCTCGAGAAGCTCAGCGAGATGAAGATTCCCGCCAAGAGCCATGCGAGTCCGCTGAACGAGGCCTACGTGGACAAGATCCGCAAGAACCTCGAGCCGGAGCTCAAAGAGCGCGCCGGCATCATCGACGATGTCGAGGCCAAGAAGCTCGCGGAGGAGAAGGCTACGATCGAGCAGAAGAAGGCCGAGGAGGAGGCCGCCCGCCGCGCCGCCGTCGAGGCCGAGCGCAAGGCCCGCGAAGCCGAGCGCAAGGCCCGCGAGAAGCAGGCCGAGGAGGAGACCGCCGAGGTCTTAGAGCAAAAGCCCAAGAAGGCGCCCTCGCCCTACGCGAACCTCGAGCAGCAGATCGCCGCGGAGAAGGAGCGCGTGGAGCGCGAGCGTGCCGAAGCGGCCGCCCGCGCCCGTCTCGACGCCGTCAAGCGCGATGTGGCCAAGAAGAAGGCCGTCGAAGAGCGCCTCCACGGCTCGCATGGGTCCAAGAGCCGCGTCTCCGTCCCCGAGCAGGCAGCGGAGCCCGCGCCCGCCCGCCGCAAACCCGCGCCCTCGAGCGGCTCGGGTAAATTCGACTCCCTGCTCTCCCAGATCGAGAGCGAGAATCAGCGCCTCCAGGAGGTCCGTACCAGGCAGGACGGCGGCAAGACGCAGGGACGGGGGAAGGGCAGGAAGAAGGGCCAGCGCCACGGCCTCGAGCCCGAAGTGCCCGAGTTGGCGGGAGCCGCAGTGTCGGC
>CAJOOG010000052.1 GCA_905236045.1 uncultured Denitrobacterium sp. | reverse complement strand
TGGAATACTATCCCGCGCCCGTCTCGGGAAGCGAAACCGCCGACGAGCGCGGCCAACAGGTGGGGCTGCTCTGTTCGGGCGACGCGAGCGAGGTGGGCATCCGCCAGGAGGCGGGCCGCTTCCGCGCGGGCCAAGGCCACTACTGCGGCGCGCACACCATCTGGGGCGTCGGCATCGACGAGCGCGGCAACCTGCAGAAGTGCTGGGAGGCCGTCGACAAGCCGCACATCTCCTTCGGCACCGCGAACGACTGGGACCCGGCCAACCCCCTCGAAACCGCGTCGAACCCCGACAACCTGACCATGTACCTGAACACGGCCTGCCCCGTGCCCGACGAGGAGTGCCGCGAGTGCGTGTGGCTGCCCCATTGCGTGGGCGGCTGCCCCCACAAGCGCCTCTTCGACGGCCGGCAGTGCGTGGCGTTCAAGGGCAACCCGGAAGGCTACGTGCTGGCCCTGCACGCCCGCATTGGGGAGGATAAGGGCTAGGACGGAGACAGCACCGATTCCGTATAATCCGGGCTGACAAAGGGGTCGTAGCCGTTTGTCAGCCCTTTGTCAGCTGGGAGAGATTGAAGAGAGCGCCTAATGGCGGCGCGCAGGGACCTTAAACCGTGATTGGACGCGATATGTGTGAATGAAGAGATAAAAGGGCGGGCGGTCATAGAATCGCTCGCGGTGCGGTTCCCTCAGCTATACGTGGGGCCGGCCGAGGGAGTGCAGGAGGCGCACCGAGTGGCGGCTGGGCGCGGCGTCGCACCCGAGGGGGCAAACCTGGACCATTTCGTCGGCGATGACGAGGACACGCTCAGCACGGTCGACACGCCGGCCGGCCCCGTAGAGGTCGTGTTCCTGAAGAGGCGGGTCGACTTCGAGGCGTTCCTGCAGATAATCGGCCACAAGTCGCAGCCAGTGCCGATAGCGCCTACGATAGGCGCAATCACCTATCGTAGGCTCGCCGATTGGGGCGCGGTGGCCTGCGCTCGCGAGGAATACCTCGAAGGCGGTGGGGAGGACTGGGGCTCCGAGTTCAGGCGGCTCGCGTCCGTCCCCGGCGCGTTTCGGGCGGAGATCGTCGTGGTGTCCGAGGGGCCGTACAGCAACGTGCCGGCAGATGCGACGCCGTACGGCGGGGAAGGGTGGCTGCGCATCTCGCGCGGCATACGCCTGAACCACGAGTGCGCCCACGTCGTGTGCCGGCGGCTCATGCCCGATGACGTGCTGCCCGTGTGGGACGAAGTCACGGCAGACGTCGTGGGGCTGCTGTGCGCGACAGGGCGCTACGACGCTGGCCTGGCCTCGCTGTTTTTGGGCGTGACGGAAGAAGGGTTCGCAGGCGGCAGGCTTTCCGAGTACCTGGACGAGGACCAGCTCGGCCGCATCGGCGACGTTGCCGCCGAGGTTCATGCCGCCCTGCAACGCATCTGTGCGATGTGCGGGGATACGGAAGCGGCCGACCCGTTCGGATTCCTGCTGCGCCTGAAGCGCGAACCGCTTATCTGCTACTGAGCCTGGCTTTGCGCCCGACTCCGCCGTTTGCCTTCGTGGTGATACGCGCCATCTCCGACAAGCCCGGCGGGGCGGAGCTCGTCGATTATCAGACATTCGAGGCGGAGGCGGCCGCACATTGTGCGGCCATCGTGCGTCACATGGTGGGAAGTGCGGGCTAAGATGGGACGCGCTACCGGCGCGTACAATAGGCAGCGGTGGACACGACGTCAGCCTTGCGAGGCTGAACGGCACTTCGACACGTAGAGGAGGATCGCATGAACTTCGATGATTTGACAGACGAGCAGAAGGCAAAGGCGCAGGCGTGCAAGACGCCCGAGGAAATGCTGGCGCTGGCCCGCGAGGAAGGCTACGAGCTTTCCGACGCCGAATTGGAAGGCGTTGCGGGAGGATGGTGCCCGGCGGAGGGCGCCAACAACACCATAATTCACTAGCTCGCGGACAAGTGCTTAGGATGCGCAATGGCGATAGTCGTTTCACGTATAGCCGATGATCGCTCTGCGCGCCTCCGATGATTCTGAGTTGTCTATCGCCTGCGGCCGGGCTTTTATTACGGCCCCGTGGCCTTAACGCAGGCGCTGCATGCACGAAACTGCGCTTATAATAGGGAACGAACCGCTATCGGTAATCGAGACTAGTGAGGCTTATGGTCGATGATACAGCAGCCCGTTCGGCTGCCGGGCTTTTCTGGGGGCGCACGGAAGAGCTGCCCCTGTACACGCGCGTCGGGGCGCTTGCCTTCGTGGCGGTCGCCATTGCGGCGATGTCGTTTTGCCAACTCGGCTTCTGGCCAGTGGGCGAAGTGAACAGCGACTCCGTTTACCTCATCCTGCTCCTGGCTCCCGTCATGATGGGGGCGATTGCGTTCGGACCCGTGACGGGCGCCCTGTTCGGGCTGTTCGGCGGCTTGGTCGCGTTTGCCCATGCCTCCATATTGCCCTTGGACTTTCTCGAGGGCTACTATTTCGGCACGCCGCTCAACACGGTCGGGCTGTTCACCTTCGTCGCGCTCGTCGCGGGCGCGCTGTTCGGCTTGGCGCTCAGGCGGGACCCGCAAGGCGTCAGGCGAGTCGCGCTCATAGTCGCGGTGAGCGTCGTCGTGTCGTTTCTGGCGAGCGCGTTGTCGCTCGTGAACATGGTGATGCTGGTCGGCGGTTTCGACCTGTTTACCTTGGCGCATTGGTACCTGGGTGTCAGCTTTGCGCCCTCGGCGCTGCAGGCGCTCCTCGACGCCGTGCTGATCGCGGTGCTGTGCCTTGCGGCAGACCTCTTCGTGCGCGCGATGGGGGACCGCGGTTCGGACCGCGCCCTGTATGCCGTGTTCCGCAACTTCCTCGTGCTCGTCTCGGCGATCGTGTTCATGTTCTCCAGCGCGGTCGTCTTCTCGATCACCACGATCCAGGAACGCGACTATGCCATCGAGGACATGGATTCCGAGCTCGCCTACCTGCAAGACCAGCTCGACTTGCAGCCCGACATTAACGCTCAGCTGCTCGTCGGCGGCTACGACAAGGATACCGAAGGCGCGGCCTTCGTCGTGAACGAGCACGGCGTCATCCTGGTTTCGAACGACGGCGCCAAGTTCAGGGTCGGGACGTCGCTGCTCGTCGACATCGGCGAGGGCGACTATCTCGGCGACGACGTCGCCGTCGAGGCGCTTTTGGAATACTATTCCTCCGGAAGGGACCCGGTGCTCTTCATCCCCGACACGGACGACGACCTCACGGCGAATATGGATCTGGCCTTCCTGGGAATCAGGAAACTCAAGGAAGGCTACGTCGGGTTTCACCGCACGGCTGACATGGTCTTTGCCAACCGGTTCGGCGCGATGGCGTCCACTGCGGCCAGCACACTGCTTCTCATCGTGGCAATCGCCGTCCTCGCTTCCGTCATCGTGCGCCGCCTCATCGTGCGCCGCATCGAGGAGGCGAACCTCTCGCTCGCGAAGATAACGGCGGGCAATCTCGGTGAGCGCGTCCCCGAGCAGTCGACGCGCGAGTTCGCATCGCTCGCAGACGGCATCAACACCACCGTGAGCGCGCTCAGTGACATGATCGACGAGGTCGCGCGGCGCAACGAGCAGGACCTCGCCACGGCCAAGACCATCCAGGAGTCATCGCTGCCGACGGAGTTCCCGGCCTTTCCCGATATCGACAAGCTCGACATATACGCATCCATGAAGACGGCTAAGGAGGTCGGCGGCGACTTCTACGACTTCTTCTCCATCGAGGACACGACAAAGGTGGGCTTCGTCATGGCCGACGTGTCGGGTAAGGGGATCCCGGCGGCGCTGTTCATGATGGCCGCCCGCAGCCAGCTGCGCAACTTCATGGAGGACGGGCTGCCGGTGAACGAGGCGGTCGACGCTGCGAACCATCAGCTGTGCATCGGAAACGACGCCGGCATGTTCGTGACCTGCTGGGTCGGCGAAATCGATTACGAGACGGGGGAGCTCTCCTTCGTCAACGGCGGCCACAACCCGCCTATGCTGTTGCATGGCGGCTCGTGGAGCTGGGTGAAGGAGGTTTCCGGC
>CAJOOG010000051.1 GCA_905236045.1 uncultured Denitrobacterium sp. | reverse complement strand
GCCTGCGGCGCAGCCCGCTCCCGCGGAACCCGAGCCTGCGGCGCAGCCCGCTCCCGCGCAGTCCGAGCCTGCCCCCGATCAGTCGACGGCCCCCGAGGATTCGACTTCCGCCTCGGAGTAGGCTTCGAGTCGGACTGTTCCCCGACCATACCGCCTGCGATAAAGCATTCAGCGTTCGTGGGCCCCGCATCCGTGCAGATGCGGGGCCCCTCCTATCCTATTCCTTTCGCCGTATTCCCGCTTTTCCCCACTAAAGTGCTCCAGATTGCCTATAATGGCCGAATCGCTAAGAAACACCCCCGATAAGGAGCGTTTGCATGGAATTCGTCGGAACCTTCTGGTCGCTGGTCCCGCCTATCGTGGCTATCGTCTTGGCCCTCGTCACCAAGGAGACTTACACGAGCCTGTTCGTGGGCATCCTCGCCGGTGCGCTACTGCTCGCCAAATTCGATCCCATCGCCACCATCAACTACATCATCTTGGGAACCGTCGGGGACGAAGAGGAGATGGGCGTCGGCTTCATCAATGCCATCAGCGACCCATGGAACGCGGGTATCTTCATCTTCCTCGTCATGCTCGGCATCATGGTCGCCCTCATTAACGCGGCCGGCGGCAGCTCCGCCTTCGGCGCCTGGGCGGCCAAGCATGTGAAATCCCGTGTGGGTGCCATGTTGGCCACCTTTCTCATGGGCTGCCTCATTTTCGTGGACGACTACTTCAACTGTCTCACCGTCGGCGCGGTCATGCGTCCGGTCACCGACGAGGAGAAGATCAGTCGCGCGAAGCTCTCCTACATCATCGACGCCACAGCGGCGCCCGTCTGCATGATCGCCCCCATTTCCAGCTGGGCGGCCGCCGTGTCCGCCACGGCGAGCGATCTGGATACGGGCGTCACGGGCATCCAGTTGTTCATTCAGGCCATTCCCTACAACTTCTACAGCCTGCTCACCATCGTCTTCGTGGTGGGTCTGGCCATCATGCAGTTCGATTACGGCCCTATGGCCAAGGCCGAGCTGGCGGCTTACCGCGAGGGCGAGCTGGGCGGCCTCGGCGAAGACGAGCGCGTGCACAACGACCGCGCCAACCTTTGGGACATGCTCATCCCCGTCATCCTGCTCATCGCCTTCTGCATCGTGGGCATGATGTACGTGGGCGGCTTCTGGGATCCCGAGGCGGAAGGCTTCGGCGACCTCTCGCTGGCCTTCGCCAACACCGATGCCTCGGTGGGCCTGCCTTGGGGCTCGCTCATCGCCATAGTCATCAGCTTCATCTATCTGCTGGCTCGTCGCGTTCTCACTTTCGAGAAGGCCACTCGGTGCATCGCCGACGGCTTCCGTGCGATGGTTCCCGCCATGCTCATCCTCGCCTTCGCTCTCACGCTCAAGCTCGCCACAACCGCCTTGGGCGCCGATGTTTACGTCGCGGGCCTCATGGAGGGCCAGGCGGCGGGGCTCTACAGCATGCTCCCCGCCTTCATCTTCCTGGTCGCCCTGGGTTTGGCCTTCAGCACGGGGACCAGCTGGGGAACCTTCGGCATCCTGATCCCCATCGTGCTCCCCGTCTTCGCCGCCCAGCCCGAGCTGCTCACCATCGGCATCTCGGCCTGCCTGGCCGGTGCCGTATGCGGCGACCATTGCAGTCCCATCTCCGATACGACCATCATGGCCAGCGCCGGGGCGAATATCCGCCATGTGGACCACGTGAGCACGCAGTTGCCCTATGCCCTCACCATGGCCGGCGTCAGTTTCGTCATGTTCATCATCGCGGGATTCGTGCAGAATTGGCTTATCTGCCTGCCCATAGGCGTCTTGCTCACCATCGTGCTGCTGTTCGCGCTGCGCAAGACGGTGGGCGTGAAGATTTCGCCGGATGCAATCGCGTCGTCCGAAACGGCGGCGGAGGCGTAAAGCACCCTCCGCATCTGCGGCTGCTTGTGCCAGCCCTGTAAACGAGCGCGGCGTCGACGGTCTCGTCGGCGCCGCGTTGCACTGCAGGCGAGCTGGCGTAAAATAACGGAATCGTCTTTCAAGGTGAAGGAGAGCAAGCATGGCAGATGAAAACCCTTTGGTCGGCGTCATCATGGGGAGCAAGAGCGACCTGCCCGCCATGGAAGCGTGCATCGACCAACTCGAGGAGTTCGGCATCCCCCACGAGGTGAAGATCGCGAGCGCCCATCGCAAGCCCCTCGAAGTGCACGAGTGGGCCGTCTCTGCCGAGGAGCGGGGCCTTCGCGTGATCATAGCGGCCGCGGGCAAGGCGGCGCATCTGGGCGGCGTCGTGGCCGCTTCCACTCCGCTGCCCGTCATCTGCGTGCCTATGAAGACCAGCGACCTGGGAGGTTTGGATAGTCTCCTCTCCATGGTCCAGATGCCCAGCGGCGTGCCCGTGGCCACGGTGGCCATCAACGGCGCGAAGAACGCTGCGATTCTGGCCTTGCAGATGCTCGGCACGGGCGATGCCGCGCGGCGTGCGCAGATGACGGCTTACAAGCAGGCGATGGCTGAAGCTTAGGCGTCTGCGGCGGATGGGGCCGGGCAGGCCGATGCGACGGCGGGCCAGATGCCCGCGGAGGCATCCGGGCGGGCCAGATGCCCGCGGAGGCGGACAGGGCAGGTCATCTGCCCGTTCCCTGTGCCCGCTGGCTTCAAGGAGAAGGGAAAGAGGAGAAGCTCATGCCCAGAAAATTGCTGATGGGGAACCAGGCGTTCGCATGGGCCGCTTTGCAGGCGGGCGCGGGCGTGGTGGCCGGCTACCCGGGCACGCCTTCGAGCGAGGTGGTGGAAACCATCGCGCAGCTTCACGGTGCGGGAGTCGCCCAGGGCGTGCACGTGGAATGGTCCACCAACGAGAAGGCCGCGCTCGAGATGCTCTACGGCGCCAGCGCCAGCGGCGCCCGCTGCCTGTTCACTTGCAAGCAGATGGGGCTCAATGTCGCCAGCGATGCGCTCATGAGCCTGAACTACGTGGGAATTCGCGGTGCCCTGGTGCTGTTCGTGTGCGACGACCCGGGGCCTATAAGCAGCCAGACCGAACAGGACACGCGTCGTTTCGCGGCCTTCGCCAAGGTCCCTGTGCTCGACCCGGCCACACCCGAGCAAGGTTATGCCATGATGCAGGAGGCCTTCGAGATCTCGGAGCACTATGCCACGCCGGTCATCGTCCGTCCCACCACGCGCATCGACCATGCGAGCACGTTTTTCGATGTTCCCGAAACCACGCAGGCCCGCCCGCTGCCCGAAGGCGGATTCGAGCGCGATGAAAAGTGGATTATCTTCCCGCGGCGCGCCTACCAGGCTCATGGCGAAATCTGGGAGCGCCTTCCCCGGATTGCCTCCGCATCCGCCCAGGGTCCCTTCAATCCCTGCGAGCAGGTGGGGGAGAGCCCGAAAGCGGGCATCGTGTGCGGAGGCGTCAGCACGCAGTACGTGCGCGAGGCCCTCTGTCAACTGGCCGGAGAGGCGGATGTGCCCGCGTATCGGCTGCTGCAGGTCGGCACGCCCTATCCCTTCCCAGAGGTCGCAGCCCTGCGTTTCGCCGAAGGGCTCGAGAGCATCCTCGTGTTCGAGGAGCTCGACCACGTGCTCGAGGACGAATTCCAGAAGCTGGCCGGGGCGCACAGGCTGGGTTATGCGGTGCATGGCAAGGTCGATGGCTCCACGTTGCGCCGTGGCGAGAATTCGACGGAGGACGCCATCGGGCGGCTGCGGACCTTCTTCGGCATCTCCGAGCAACCCGCCCTGCGCCCGATGGCGGAAGCCGACGATCTCCAAGCCCCGCCGCGTCCGCCCATGCTGTGCGCGGGCTGCCCTCATCGGGGCGCGTTCTTAGCGGTGAAGGAAGCCGTGGGCCGTCGCCGGCACCTCTTCTGCGGCGATATAGGCTGCTACACCCTGGGCAACGCGAAGCCGCTCGAGGCGGTCGATACCTGCCTGTGCATGGGGGCCGGCATCACCATGGCGCAGGGGGCCGCCGTGGCCGACCCGGAGCGCATCTGCGTTGCGTTCGTGGGCGATAGCACATTATTCGCCAGCGGCATGACGGGCGTGGCGAATGCCTCCTACAACCAGCACAACATCACCGTGTGCGTGCTCGACAACGCGACCACGGCCATGACGGGCAAGCAGCCGCATCCAGGTACGGGCGCAACCCTGATGGGCTCCCAATCGGAGCCCCTGCGAATCGAGGAGGTTCTCGCGGCCCTGGGCGTGAAACGCATCGAGCAGGCCAATCCGCTTTACGCGCAAGAGGCGAAGGAGGCCGCGCAGCGCGTAATCGATTTCGACGGGCCTTCCGCAATCATCTTCCGAAGCCCCTGCATGCAGCTGGTGAAATCCGAGCCGGCGGCCGTAGTGGATGCGCAGACGTGCACGGGCTGTCGTGTCTGCATCAACAAGCTGGGCTGTCCCGGCATGACGCTCGACGAAGAGGGCAAGATGCGCATCGATGCGGCGACGTGCTATGGTTGCGGTCTCTGCTCGGATATATGCCCTTTCGGTGCCATAAGCGCCGCGGTCCGCGCGGAAGACCGCATACCGTTCGCGGGTCAGGAGGTGCGATAAATGCTCAATGTCGTGATAGCCGGCGTGGGCGGGCAAGGCAGCGTGCTTGCTTCCAAGATCTTAGCGACGGCGGCCCAGAGCAAGGGATGGAAGGTCCGCACGGCGGAGACGATCGGCATGGCCCAGCGGGGCGGCAGCGTTACCAGCCACGTGCGGATAGCCTCCGAAGGCGAAGAGGTGCACGCACCGCTCGTGCCGCGGGGCAGGGCCGATCTGGTCATCGCCCTCGAGCCAGGAGAGGGCGTGCGGGCGTGTCCGTTCCTGGCGCCCGATGGCCTGCTCGTGAGCTCGAATGTGGTCGTGCCCGCGGTGACGGCCAATCTGGCGGGGCGGACTTATGCCGCGGCCCCGATGGTAGAGTATCTGCGCGAAACCGCTGCGCACTTCGAGCTGGTGGACGTTCGCGGAATATGCCGGCAAGTCGGCAGCAGCAAGGTCGCCAATGTGGTGATGCTCGCCGCCGCAGTTGCCGCCAGCGCACGAACCGGTTTCGGTCTGGGCGACGCGATTGCCCCCGAGGAATTCGAGGACGCCCTGCATGTCTGCGTGAAGCCGCGCTTCATCGACCTGAACCTAGCGGCCTCGGCGGCCGCGATGTAAGCTGCGTCATGCGATTTGCCAACGCCTGGGGCTTCGCCTAAGCTTGGAACACCATGCAAGAGCGCAGGCTCCCCTTGTACCGACCAACGCCTTCACGAAAGGATCCGCCATGGAAATGCAGGCCCGGCAACTCGAGACGATCAAGCGGCAACTGGAGGGGCTGAAGGACCGCTCGCCCTTTTACGCCCGGAAGTTCGAGGGCATCGACCTCGGCGACGTTAGGACGCAGGCGGATTTCGAGAAGCTTCCCTTCAGCGACAAGGCCGACCTGCGGGCCGCCTACCCCCTGGGACTCTCGGCGGTTCCCGAGGAGGAGATCGTGCGCATCCACAGTTCCTCGGGCACTACGGGCACGCCGGTCATCATCCCCTACACCAGAAAGGACGTGGAGGATTGGGCCGTGCAATTCGCACGCTGCTACGAGTATGCGGGCGTGACTCCCCTCGACCGCGTTCACATCACCCCGGGTTACGGCCTGTGGACCGCGGGCATCGGCTTCCAGGCGGGCTGCGAGCTCCTAGGCGCCATGGCCGTTCCGATGGGCCCCGGCAATACCGACAAGCAGTTGCAGATGATGCAGGATTTGGGCAGCACGGTGCTTTGCGCGACCAGCTCCTATGCGCTGTTGCTTGCGGAGGAAATCGAACGCCGCGAGCTGCAGGACAAGATCAAATTGCGCAAGCTCGTCTTCGGCAGCGAGCGCTCGGGGGATAAGATTCGCGAGCGCATCCACGACATCCTGGGGGTGGAGATGTACGACATCTACGGACTCACCGAAGTGTACGGTCCCGGCATCGGCATCAGCTGCGACCAGAACGCGGGCATGCATGTCTGGAGCGACTTCGTCTACGTCGAGATCATCGACCCGCAGACCGGCGAGGTGCTGCCCGACGGCGAATTCGGGGAAATCGTCTTGACCACGCTGCGCAAGGAAGGTGCCCCGCTCATCCGCTTTCGTACGCACGACCTTTCGCGGATCGTCCCCGGCGAGTGCGCCTGCGGCCATAACGAGCATCCGCGCATCGACACGCTGTCCGGCCGCTCCGACGATATGATGAAAATCCATGGCGTGAACGTGTTCCCCGCGCAGATCGAGGAGATTCTGGCGACGTTCGCGGGCGCCAGCAGCGAATACCAGATCCGTCTGTCGCACCTCGACGGCCGCGACACGATGCGCCTGTATGTGGAAGCCGTTTCCGGCTCGGTCGACTTCAACGGCCTGGCGCAGGACATCTCCGCCGCCGTCAAGTCGAAGGTCGGCTTCACCCCGCTGACCAAGGTCGTGGAGCTGGGATTGCTTCCGCGCAGCGAGAAGAAGACCAAGCGCGTCATCGACGAGCGCTACGAATAGAGCCCGCGCCGCAGCCGCCCCCGACGGGGGCGACCAGGCTACCCACGTCAGGTTCGCCGCATCGAGGCGCGACGCGCCGACAGGGCAGGCGGGGGGGGGCGAAACTTTTTTCGAAAAGCTGTATACATCTCGTGCTCTGTTGTGCTAAAGTGTCGCCTATGCAAGATGCACGCAGACATATCTTCGCCGGCTCGCCCTCTGCGGGCGTGCCGCCCCACGGGCGCCCCAATCGATATCGCTAGCGTACGATGCTCGCCTCCGCCGCCCGATGCGGCGTCGGTCCGAGGGTCGTGCGCGCCTTCGCCCGTCCTGGTACCGATATCGACAAAAGGAAACTCCCGTGATTGCAAAGCTCTTCATGATCGTCGTCTTTGTGGCCATCGTCGTGGCCATCGGCGTCTATACCCGACAACACGCGCGCAGCGTCGACGGCTTCGTCCTCGGCGGGCGCAACGTGGGTCCGTGGCTTTCGGCCTTCGCCTATGGCACGAGCTATTTCAGCGCCGTCATCTTCGTGGGGTATGCCGGCCAATTCGGCTGGAAGTTCGGCATCTCCGCGTTCTGGATCGGCCTCGGCAACGCTTTTCTGGGCAGCCTGCTGGCCTGGTGGGTGCTCGGCCCCCGCACGCGCGAGATGACGCAGCGCCTGAAAGCGGCCACCATGCCGGAGTTCTTCGGCAAGCGCTACGACAGCAAGGCCCTGCGCATCGCCTGTGCCGCCATCATCTTCGTCTTCCTCATCCCCTACACGGCCAGCGTCTACAACGGCCTCTCGAGGCTCTTCACCATGGCCTTCGGCATTCCCTACGAATGGTGCGTGGTGGGCATGGCGGTCGTCACCTGCATCTACGTGGTGCTCGGCGGATATATGGCCACGGTCGTGAACGATTTCGTGCAGGGAATCATCATGCTCATCGGCATCACCGCGGTCGTGCTGGCCGTGCTGAACTCCAACGGCGGCTTCTCGGAGGCGGTTGTCAGCCTGTCGCAGGTGCAAGCGGAGGGAAGCAGCCTGCAGGGCGCCTTCACCAGCATGTTCGGACCCGACCTGTTCAACCTCATCTGCGTCATCATCCTCACGAGCCTGGGCACGTGGGGCCTACCGCAGATGGTCCAGAAGTTCTATGCCATCAAGAGCGGTCCGGCGGTGAAGGAGGGTGCCATCATCAGCACGCTGTTCGCCATCGTCGTTGCCGGCGGGAGTTACTTCATCGGCGGGTTCGGGCGCCTATACAGCGATCAGATCGCCTATGCGGCCAACGGCACGCCCGTCTACGACTCGATTATGCCCACCATGCTCTCCAACATGCCCGACCTGCTGATAGGACTCATCGTGGTGCTCGTGCTCTCCGCCAGCATGTCCACCCTGAGCTCGCTTGTGCTCACCAGCTCTTCGGTGCTCACGCTCGACCTGGTCAAGGGCAATCTCGTCAAGGACATGTCGGATAAGCAGTCGCTCGGCTGGATGCGCGTGCTCATCGTGGTGTTCGTGGCCATCTCCGCGGGCATCGCCTTGGTGCAGTACCATTCCACTATCACCTGGATCGCCCAGCTGATGGGCATCAGCTGGGGTGCGCTCGCCGGCGCCTTCCTGGGTCCGCTGCTCTGGGGGCTCTTCAGCAAGCGCATTTCGAAGGCTGCGGTGTGGACCAGCTTCGTGCTGGGTGTGGGCATCACGGTGGGCAACATGATAGTGCCCGTGCTCGGTTCCTCGATCGTGTCAGGTGCGGTGGCCATGATAGTCTCGCTGATAGTGGTTCCCCTGATGAGCCTGGTCACGCCGTCGGTGCCCTTCGAGGTGGCGCCGCCGCAGGCCAGCGCGGCCATCGACCGCGAGTACACGCGCGGGCTGGCAGAGGAGGGGGCCGAGCCCTTCGACAGCGCCGAGCCCATCGAGCATCTGTAGCGGCCGCGCCTCGCGCCTGCGGAGCCGCCCGCAGCTCGCGATCATGCTCGATCGCAGTGTCTTCGGTCCCGTCCCGAGCCGTTGGCGCGGCTCGGGACGAGTTCGCTTTTCCCTAGACCGAAACGTCCGCAGAGAGGTCTTGCTCGCGTCCTATACTGGTGGACGTCGATTCGAAGAAGGCGACGCCGCTGGGACCGCCGAGAAAGACGAGAAGGACGAGGAGAGAGCATGGAGTCCATCACCAAGGAAGATTTGACGAGCATAGCCCCCGACGCCCGCGCGGCGGCCGCTCTCGAGACGAAGGCGGAGGCGGTGGCCGTGGGCAAGGCGGCCATGGACGTGCCGCGGACGTTCGTGCTGGCCATCATGGCCGGCATCCAGATCGGCCTGGGCGCTCTGTTCATGACGTATGTGAAGGCGGATCACACCCTCGGCTTCGCCGCGGCGAGCGTGCTCGGGGGCTTGTGCTTCTCGCTGGGTCTCATCTGCGTGATCGTGGCCGGCTCCGAGCTCTTCACCGGCAATTGCCTGATGGTCATGGGGGCCGGCAGCAAGAAGGTCGCTTGGTCGGGCGTGCTCAAGAACTGGGTCGTCGTCTGGGTGGGCAACCTCGTCGGGTCGCTTGTCCTGGTGGGCGTCGTCTTCGGGTGCGGCCTTATGGGGACGAAGGCCGGTGACAACACCATAGGGGCGCAGATGGTGACGATCGCGGCGGGCAAGATAAACCTCGACGCCGGGCAGATTTTCTTCCGCGCCATCCTGTGCAACCTCCTGGTCTGTTTGGCCGTGTGGATGGGATTTGCAGGCAAGAGCGTCGTCGACAAGATCTTCACCACGCTTTTCCCCGTGATGGCCTTCGTGGCCATGGGCTTCGAGCACTGCGTCGCGAACATGTTCTTCCTGCCGATGGGCGTCATAGCCTCTGGCGCGGGCTTCGGCGACCAGACCCTCGCCTGGGCGGGAGCCTTCTACAACATAGGCATTGCGACCGTGGGCAACGCCGTGGGAGGCGTCGTCTTCGTGGGGCTGATCTACTGGTTCGCGTATCGCAGGCGGGGAGAGTCCGCATGAACGTGACCGTTTATCTGGGAGCGAGTCCAGGCAACAATCCGGCGTTCGAGGAGGCTGCGCGCGAAACGGGCGAGCTCATCGCACGCAAGGGGCACACGCTCGTCTACGGCGGTTGCGGGACGGGGCTCATGGGCGTGTTGGCCAGCACGGTGGTGGAGTCGGGCGGCCGCGCCATCGGCGTGATTCCGGACTTCCTCACGCGTATAGAGCCTCCGCAGGAGGGGCTTTCCGAGCTCTTGATGGTGAGGTCCATGGAGGAGCGCAAGGCGAAGATGATCGAATTGGGGGACGCCTTCGTGGCCCTGCCCGGCGGCCCCGGCACGCTCGAGGAAATCTCCGAAGTCTATTCCCTCATGAAGCTCCACGATGTGGGAGCGCAGCCCGATGTGGCATCGGGGGGCTGCGTCTTTTTCAGCAAGGCGGGATTCTACGATCCCCTGCGCGAACAGATGGCCGCCATGCATCTCGCAGGCTTCCTGAGCGAGAGCCTCTATTCGCGTCTTTCCTTCCCCGAGACCGTCGAGGAGTTGGCCGCCTGTCTGCGCTGAAGGCTCGCGGCGGCGCGGCGGGTGCGCGGCGCGGCGGGTGCCAAGCTATCCTTTTGCGTGGTCGAAGGCGAGCAGACGCTCGAAGCGGGGGCTTTCCCGCACGAGCACGGCGGGCGCGCCGTCGAGTTCCACGCGTCCGTTCTCCACGAACACCGCCCGGTCGAAGCGCTCGATGCCGCGCAGATGGTGGGAGATGACGATAAGCGTGCGTTGGGCGAAAACCTGCAGCAGCGTGTCGAGCAGGGCGTCTTCGGTTACCGGGTCCAGAGCGGTGAAGGGCTCGTCCAGCAACACGACGGGCGTGTCCGCCAAGAGCAAGCGCGCCAAGGCGATGCGCTGGCGCTCCCCGCCGCTGAAGTTCCCGCCGCCCTCTTCGACCACGGTGTCCAACCCGTAAGGCAACGACCTCACGAGGCTCTCCAGCTCTACGGCACGCAGCGCCTGCAGAAGCTCTTCATCGTCGGCATCTAAGACGCCCAGCGTCAGGTTCTCGCGCAACGTGCGGTTGAACAGGTACGCCTGCTGATGCAGCACCCCGACGCTGCGCTTCCCGTTTTGGACGCGGGCCGCTGCCGGCCCTCCTCCGACCAGCACGTCGCCTCGCGCGGGCGTCAAGTCGCCGCATACCAGACCGGCGAGCGTGCTTTTCCCCGCCCCGCTTCGGCCGAGCACCGCGACGTGTTCCCCTGCTGCGATTTCGAGGGAGACTCCGGAAAGCGCCGCCCTCGTCTCTTCCGGGTAGGTGAAATCGACGTTGCGCAGGGCGACTGGCCAGGAGGGGGTGGAGGCGTGGTCGCCTTCGCCGGCATGGTCCCGCCCGCAGCCGTAGTTGCGGTCCCCGCCGCGGTCGCCGTCGCAATCCTGTATGCGGTCGTTGTGCGGGGGAGCCTGCGTATGGGAGTCGCGCCGAAGCTCTTCAGACGGGGCGGCCTCTCCGGCATCGGTGGCTTGGGGGGTTTTATCGCGGATGATGCCCAGCAGGAAGGCCCGGATTCCGTCGGCCTGCCAAAGAACGCCGAGACGCTCGAGCGATTCGCGGTAGGCGTGCAGGCCGGCAGCGCTCTGCGGCAGGGGAGCCAGGAATTCGACCAGCGGGAAGAAGCCGATGGCGAAGGCGGCAATCCAGTTGCGGCCGGCCGCGAAGGCGTTCGCGGCCCATGCGAGGGTGGCCGCGGCGGCTGCGGCAAGCACGAGCGTCTGCGCTGCATCCGCCAGGCGCACGCGCGCCTTTACCTTGCTGCGCAGCTGTTGCAGCTCGGCATGCTCGCGCCCCGACGCCCGTACGCAATCTTCCCCGCGTCCCGAGAGCACCCAGTCGGCCCGACCCAAGATGTCGTCCGTCAGGTGGTCGTATTCCGCGTCCGTCGCTTCCTTCGCCCGGTGCGCCGTTGCCTTCGAAGCCCGCCGGCCGACGAGGGGGATTACGGCTACGAGCAGGAAAAACGCGAAGAGGGCGAAAGCGGCGAAGGCTCCGTCGGCAAACGCCAGCGCGATGGTGGTCAGCAGGCAGACGGCCATCGCAATCGCGAAGGGCAGTCCGATGCGCAGGAACAGGTTCTGCAGATGGCCGATATCTTCGGCCAGAAGCCCCAGGGCATCGCCTGTGCTGCGGGAGAATCCGAAGGCGGTGGCGCTTCTCTCGAAGGCGCGGTACAGTCCCGCGCGAAGGCGGCTGGTAAGGCGGAAGACCCAGTCGTGGGCGGCCAGCCGCTGGAAATAGCGGGCCAAGGGCCTGCCGATGCCGAAGAGCTGCACGAAGGCGATGGGCGTCATGATGGCGATAAGGAGCGTTCCCGGCTCCGCGGTCCTGCAGATGAGAAACCCCGCTGTGAACATGAGCAGCACTGAGAAGACGGCGCCGAGCACTCCCAGGCCGATCGCGGACAGCGGCCCCCGACGCGATTCTTTGGCGCTTTGCACGGCGACCTGCGGACGAGGGGCCGGGCGATTGCAGGGCTGCTCGGCGGGGCGCTCGGCAGAGGAGCGGGGCGTCGCGAGCTCGATTGACCGGTCCATCTGCCCGAGCCAGTGCAGGCGGTGCGTGCAGAAGACGACCAACCTGTCCTCCATCAGGGGCAGCATGCGCTCCTTCAGCTCCAGCTCCGTCTCCACGTCCAGATGCGCGGTCGGCTCGTCGAATATCAGGATGCGGCGGCTCCGGTCTAGCAGGGCCCGAGCCAGGGCGACGCGCTGGGCCTGCCCGCCTGAAAGCCCGCGCCCGCCTTCGCCGATAATCGCCTCCAGCCCCTCGGGAAGCTCCGCGATCAGCGCATCCAAGCCGAGGGTCCGCACGGCTTGCGCTACTTCCTCGTCGGTGGCGTCGGGCGTGTAGAAGGCCAGGTTGTCGCGCAGGCTCGCGTGGAATATGCTCGGGTTCTGGGGAATGAAGAGCACTTGGCTCTGCCATGCCGGCGAGCGAAGGTCGTCCACTTCGCGGCCGTTTATCCGAATGGTGCCCCCTTGGGGAAGCTCGAAGCCTCCCAGCAGGGCGGCGAGCGTGCTCTTCCCGCTCCCGCTGGGTCCGATGACGCCCACGTGCTCGAATCCGCTCAGCTTCAGGCTGAAGGTGCAGCAGGCGTTTTCGCGGACGGCGTCGCCGGAGCGGGTGCCGCCGTCGGGCTGGCCGTCGGCTTCGGGCCGGCTCTCGTCGAGGTAGGAGAAGGAGACGTTCTCGAATTCGAGCGTGCTTTCAGCGGTCCATGCGGGAAGGGCGAAGTCGTCTCCGTCGCCCGTCGCGTCCTCAGCGCCTGCAACCGCGTCTCCCTCCGCCTCCGCGTCGTCCGCCCCCGCGACCAGCTTCAGCAGATGGTCGAGTGCTTTGCTCCCGTCCAAGCTGGCATGAAAGTCGGCGGCGAAGGCCCGCAGCGGGTTGGTGACCTCGGGAGCCAGGATAAGACAGGCGAGCCCTATGAAGAGTCCCAACGAGCCGTCCATCAGCCGAAACGCGAGCATGATGGCGATGGCCGCCAGGCCCAGCACGCAGATGAGGTCCAAGGCCGCGCCCGAGGTGGTGGCAACGCGCAAAGTGCGCATGGTGGCCTCGCGGAACCTCTCGCTGCGCGTGAACACCTTGCCCTCTTCCGCCTTGGCCGCCCCGAAGGCCTGGAGCGTGCCCAGGCCGCGTAGCGTGTCGATGAACGAATTCGAGAGGCGGTTATATTCCTCGAACTGGGCTTGCGCGTACTCGCGCGCCATGCCGCCGAGCATAACCATGAAGAGCCCGACGACGGGGAAGACCACGACCAGGATAATCCCCGACACCCAGTCGAGCGCGAAGGCCAGGACGAGCAGGGGGAGCGTTATGCACGCGATGCCGACGATCTTCGGCAACATCAGCTCCAAATAGCGTTCCACCTGAGCCACGCCTTCAATTGCCTGGGCGGCCAGCGCCGCCGAGCCTTCCGAGTGCAGAGTGCGCGTCTGATCCACGAATGCCTTGTGCAGCAGCTGTTCGCGCAACTCGTCCGCGCGTGCGCGGGCGTAGCGGCTGGCGAAGGACTCTTGCGCCAGCCCGATCCATTGCCGGCCCAGGAAGAGGCCGAAGACGAGCGCGAAGAAGGGGTATTGCGTATCGGGACCGGCGCCCGCCCACATTTCGGCGAGCGTCCAGGCCAAGGAGAGCGAGAACCCGGCCGTGCAAGCCGCTTGGGCAAGGGAGAGTCCGCAGAGCGCAAGGAGCGCCCCGCAGGCGCCGGGCAGGGTCAGGAGCCCTCTTTTCGATTCGGCCATAAGCGCCCCTCTCGCGTAGCGGGTTGCTTTGATTATAGGCGAGTCCGGCGGAACTGACGCGAGTAACCTCTGGTTACCCGCGTCGACTCTGCCGCCCGCATCTACGCGGCGTCCCGCCTGTGGCCGACCGAGCGCAGCCTCCTTTCCCGCGCTCAGTTCGCAAAGCATCCCTCGGCAACCATAGGAGCGTCAATCGGCAGGCGAAATGGCCTTTTGAACGCAGTTGCATTTCATGCTGCGCGGGCGCAGGCGAATATGCGACAATAGGACACGAGAAACAGATACGCATTGAAGGTCGTTCCATGTCCGCACGTTTTTGCATCCAGACGGCAGATCCCGCTGCCGTCGACCTCTTGCAGCGCACGCTGTGCCTGCCCCGCTTCATCGCCACCACGCTCGTCGCCCGCGGCATCGACACCCCTGCCAAGGCGCAGGTGTTCCTGACACCCACCCTCGAGCGCGACTGGCGCAACCCCTACGATATCCCGGGCATGAAGGAGGTGGTCGACGGCTTGGAGGGCGCATTGCGCTCGGGTCGGCGCATCCTCGTGTTCGGGGACTTCGACCTCGACGGCATCAGCGCCACTGCCGTCCTCACGCGCGGGCTGCGCGTGCTCGGCGGCGACGTGGTGCCCTTCATCCCGCGGCGCTCCGACGAAGGTTACGGCCTTTCCGAGGCGGCCATCGAGCGCTTCATGGCATTCAAGCCGGATGTGGTCGTCACCGTGGATTGCGGCATCTCGTGCCGCGAGGAAGCGGTGTTGCTGCAGCATCGCGGCGTGGAGGTCTTCATTACCGATCACCACGAGCCGGGCGAATCCGTGCCGCAGGACGTGCCGGTGTGCGATCCTAAGATGGAGCAGGGCAATCCTTGCAGCATGCTCGCCGGCGTGGGGGTGGCCCTCAAGATCGTGCAGGCGCTGGGCGCCCGCTTCGGGCAGCCGCATCTCTGGCGCGAGCTCACCGACTTGGCCACACTCGGCACGGTCGCGGATTTGGTTCCGCTGAAAGGCGATAACCGCGCGTTGGTGGCGGATGGCGTGGCTCGCATGAACCAATCGCCGCGCCCGGCCATAGCGGCCTTGTTGGCGCAGGCCAAAGCCGACGAGAAGCCGGTTACCTCCACCTCGCTGTCCTTCAGCATCATTCCGCGCCTGAACGCGGCGGGCCGCATGGGGGATGCGCGAGTCGCCCTCGACCTGCTGCTCGAAGACGGCTTCGACGCGGCCAGCTCCAAGGCCGCCGAGCTCGAGCAGGTCAACGACCAACGTCGCGCCATCGAAGCGGAGCTCGCCGAGATAGCCCGCTTGCAGGCGGAGGAGGTCTACCACGGCCAGCGTGCGCTCGTGGTCGCGGGCGCCGGCTGGCACGAGGGCGTGAAGGGCATCGTCGCCAGCCGTCTGGTGCGCACCTACGGGGTCCCCGCCATCCTCTTTACCATCGACGAGGACGGCGAGGCTCGCGGCAGCGGTCGCAGCGTCGGTCAGGTGAACCTGTTCAAGGCGGTCGAGGGCTGCTCGGATCTGCTCACGCGTTTCGGCGGGCATGCGAGTGCCGTTGGCGTGACGCTTGAGGCAAGTAACCTCG
>CAJOOG010000050.1 GCA_905236045.1 uncultured Denitrobacterium sp. | reverse complement strand
GGCGGGAATTTCCGCGCGAGACACCCAAGCGTCGCGAACCGCCCGGGCCGCACGCCCCGCCGACAGCGGCCTGCGCAAGCAGCGCCCTACGCCTCGAACAGCACCGCGCCGCTGGTCAGCCCGCCGCCGAATCCCGCCAAGACGACCTTGTCGCCCGCCGCGATCTTGCCCGACGCGTATGCATCGCACAACGCCATGAGCGCACTCGAAGCGCTCGTGTTGCCGCAGCCGCCTATGGAAATCTGGAACAGTTCGAGGGGAAGCCCCATTTTCCGCGCCACGTGACTGATAATGCGCTCGTTGGCTTGATGCGGCACGAAACAGTCCACTTCGTCGGCCCGCATGCCCGCACGTTCGAGCACGGCCTCGATGGCCTCGCGCATGGCGGAGGTGGCAAACTTGAAGACCTCGCGCCCCCGCATCTGCACAAAGCCGTTCATGCCCTCGGGCAGCTCGTAGGCGTTCTCGCCGAAGGGGAACTCCCCCGCCGCCAAGACGTTGCCTAGGGCGAGGAATCCCTCGGGGTCGTCGGTGTTCTTCATGAAGGAGCTCCGGATGCCCGGACACTCTTCATTCCAATCCAACAAGACCGCGCCCGCTCCGTCGCCGAAGAGCACGCAGGTGGCCCTGTCGGTCCAATCCGTCAGTCGGCTCAGGCGCTCCGCCGCCACGACCAACACGCGACGGAGGGCATTGTGAGCCCCCGAGTCGGCAGCCGAGGCGCGCATCATGCTCTCCGCCACGGACAGACCGTAGACGCAGCCCGTACAGGCGGCGTTCAGATCGAATGCCACGGCGTTTTCCAGTCCCAAACGCATCTTCACCATGCCGGCCTGCGAGGGGATAACGGAATCGGAGGAGATGGTCATGCAGACGACCAAATCGATGCTCGCCGGGTCGACGGGCGCGGCGGACGCTCCCTCAAAACGCCAGGAAACGCATTCCACCCCTTCGACGCCCTGCAAACCCAAGGCGGCCGCGGCGGCGGTAACCGCCAAGTCGGTGGAGGACTCCTCCACGGCGATGCGGCGCTCGTGAATGCCCGTGCGCTTCACAATCCACTCGTCGCTCGTATCCACGATCTGCGAGAGGTCGTCGTTGCTCACCTTAAGCTTGGGCAGAGCCTTCCCGCATCCGACAATCGTTGCGCCCACGGATCCTCCTCGGGGAATCAATCGGCGCAGCATACCCCTTGCGCCGAAATTACTTTGATGGTCTAATTAAATTAGAGGATGCTCCCCCCCGTTGCAAGCGAGCACATGCGACCTCCACGGCGCAGCAGGTCGAAACCAAGAGGCAGGAAAGGCGAAGATGGCGCAGACGATTCCCGCGATGGCGGAACAGAACCTCGTTTTGGACGACCTGTTCTCGGGTACGTTCCAATCGGTGCTGCGCATAGAAGAGCAGGCCCTCGACAACCGCCTGACCGCCGGCCTGAGCATGAGCGATATCCACACCATCACGGCCATAGGACTCTACGAGCAGAACTCCATGAGCGTGGTGGCGGAGCGCCTGGAAGTGACGCTGGCCACCCTCACCAGCGCGGTGAAGAAGCTCGAGCGGCTGGGATACGTGCACCGCGAGCGATCCGAGGAAGACCGCCGGCAGGTGCTCATCTCGCTCACCGCGAAAGGCCGCAAAGCCTACCACGCGCACCGCCTCTTCCACGAGAAGATGATAGCGGCCGCGCTCGAGGGACTCACCCCCGAAGAGCAGCAGGTGCTGGCCCGGGCTCTTGCGAGCGTGAAGGGGTTCTTCGATTCCGGACGCTAGGACCCCGCGCCGCTAGGAGATCCAGTTGGAGCCTATGATCACCAGGACGTCGGTGCTGAAGCTGTAGTAGTTGCTGGCGTCGGTGATGCGGCCTTGTCCCAGCGTCGAGGCCACGGCCTGCGCAGCTGCTTCGTTCTCCGAGGAGTAGACGATGAGGGTCTCGGTGTAGACAGCGGACTCGGTGTTGCCCGTCTCCGGCACCTGGAACCCCGCGGCGGTCAGCTGCGAGGCGGCTGCGGTGGCCGCTCCGTTGATGGAGGCGCCATTTCGCACCGTCACCGTAACCCCCGCGGCATCCACGCCCGCGGTCGAGGGCTGCTCGTAGACGCTTCCGCCCGCCTCGATGGTGGCGACCAGAGAGTTCAAGCCGCTCGAGGAGACGCTGTAGTATTCCACGCCGCCCTCTTCGGAAACGGTGCCGGGAATAGAGGCGCTCTCCACCGTCGCCTGTTTGCCCTCGAAGGGGGCCACCAGATCGGAGATGGAGGAATAGGTGAGGTCCGTCTTGAAGTCGTCGGCGATGGCATCGAAAGTGGAAATGCCGGCGATGCCGCCCTTGTCGACCACCTGCTGCAACAGGGCCTGGGCGATAGATGCCTGGACCTGCGATTGCACCGCCAGGGGCTCGGTGTAGTTGCTCGCTCTCGCGGCGACGAGCGCGGAGGCTCCGTCGAGGATCTGCTCGCCCGCGGGGATGAAGACGATACCCGCATAGGGATCGTCCACCTCCTCGGGAAGGTTCACGCTCACCCCGCCCAAGGAATCGATCAGCGAAACGAAGCCCTCTTGGTTGATCTTCGCGTAATGCGAGATGGACACGCCGGCGAAGCTCTCCACCGCTTCGATGAGCTCCGCATCGCCTCCGAGCACCTGAGCCTCGGAGAGGTTGTGGGTGTTGCCGTCGGAAAGGGAGACGCGCGTATTGACGGGCACCCAGAGGAAGGTAACCTTCGTGTTGACGGGATCCACCCGCACGAGTTCGAGCAAATGCGGGCCGTCGTATTCCCGCCCCGCAGCCTCGTATTCACCCGCAAGCAGCACCCAATACGGGTCCGTATCGCTCGCAGGCACGGTGAGGGCCGCCGTGGCATTGCTGTCGGAGAGGCCCATCTTCCCGTTGACGGACTGGTTGTAAACGAAGGTGGTCACACCGGCCACCGCGACGGCGGCGAGCAATACCACCAGCAAGATGGTCAGACACCGGCGCCGGCGACTGCGGCGCAGCTCCGCTTCCACGTAATCGGGTGAATGGGTGCGCCGTGAATAGTGCGCCGCGCTTTCGCGAGTGCGCGTGCGGGGAACCACATGGGTTATCTCGCCCCGCGAGGCACGCGTCTGCTTGCGTTGGTTGCCGAACTTCACCTTGGTATGCCGTGCGCGCTGGCTTTCGCGTCGCACGTGACTGCCTATGGTCTGCTGGCGAATCTGTGCGCTGCGGGCATTCGATTCCCGTCTCTGCTGCCGGTTCGACATAGCCGCCGCCTACATGTCCTCGACGTCGAGCGTCACGCGCTCCACGCGTGCGCCGAGCTTGACGAGCTTGCCCACATAGTCCTCGTAGCCCCGGTCGATATGGTCTATCTTGCGGACTATCGTCTCGCCTTCCGCCGCCAGCCCCGCAAGGACCAGCGCCGCACCGGCCCGCAGGTCGGTGGAGACGACCGGCGCGCCTTGGAGCTTCTCCGTACCCCGCACGAGGGCATGATGATCGTCGATGGTGACGTCGGCGCCCATACGCGCGATCTCCGCAGCGAACATGAAGCGGTTCTCGAAAACGTTCTCCGTGATGACGGAATTGCCCTCGGCCAACGAGGCGAGCAGCATGAATTGCGCCTGAAGGTCCGTGGGGAAGCCGGGGTGCGGAAGAGTCTGAATGTCCACCGCCTGCAGCGGCTTGCCGCGCTGGACGGTGATGAAGTCCTCGCCTGTCTGCACATCGCAGCCCATGGCACGCAGCTTCAGGATGGCCATGCGCAGATAGTCGGACTTGATGCCCTCGACGGTGAGGGGGCCTCCCAGCAGAGCTCCGCCGGCCAGATAGGTGCCGGCTTCGATGCGGTCGCCCACCGTGGTGTACTCGCAAGGGTGCATGACGGCCAGCGGCACGCCCTCGATCTCGATCGAAGAGGTGCCGGCGCCCCGGACCTTGGCGCCCATTGCGTTGAGCATATTCGCCAAATCCTCGATCTCGGGCTCGCAGGCGGCATTGTCGATGGTGGTGGTGCCCTCGGCCACCACGGCGGCCATCATCGTGTTCTCCGTGGCCCCCACGCTGGGGAATTCCAGCATAATGCTGCCACCATGCAGCCCCTCGGGCGTGGTGGCGACGAGGTAGCCATGGTCCATCTCGAAGGAGACGCCCAACTGCTCGAGCCCCACCAAATGCATGTCGATCTTGCGGGCGCCGATCTTGCAGCCGCCGGGCATGGCAACATGGGCCTTCCCGAAACGGCCCACCAGCGGGCCGAGCGAGGAGATGCTCGCACGCATCTTGCTGACCAGCTCGTAAGGCGCCTCGTATTTGTCGACCGTGGAAGTGTCGATGACCATATCGTGGCCCTCGCGGCAGACCGTAGCCCCCAAAGCCTCGATGACCTCGCCCATAATGGCGATATCGGAAATGACGGGCACATTGTGCAGCGTGGTCTCGCCCTGACCGAGAATAGCGGCCGCCATGAGCTTGAGAGCGGAGTTCTTAGCGCCCGAGACCTGCACCGTACCGACAAGGTTGGGCGTCTCGCGGGCAATGATGACTTCTTCTGACATGTTCCCTCTTCTAGGCTGCTCTGCGCGTTGTTCGAAGGAATTATAAACAGAGCGCGGGGAGGGCGTGTGAAGAGGCGGGCAACGAGCACCAACTTGTCATGAAACGGCAGCAGCAAGGCGGGCGGGCGCCTGCAGGACGAACGCGGGCGCTCTCGGGGCGGCGGGGAACCGTGTAGCCGTGCGCGTGCGGGCGCAAGCGTACGGCTACCACGGCAAGGGAGGGGCTCGAGCGTGGGAATCGAGCGCGAGCAGCTGGGAGAGCGAAAGCCTTTAGTCTCCCAGGGCGATGCGCGCGAAGTCGGTTACCTTGATCTCGTCGCCGAGTTCTTTCGCAACGCTGTCGATGTATTGCTGCACGGAGAAGTCGCCGTTCTTCACGAAGTCCTGCTCGACGAGGCAGGATTCCTTGAAGAACTTGTGCATGCGGCCTTCGGCGATCTTCTGCTGGATGGCCTCGGGCTTGCCGGACTCCGCAGCCTGGGCGACGTAGATATCCATCTCATGCTGGCGGATTTCGGCGGGAACGCTGTCGGCGTCCACGGACACGGGGTTCATAGCGGCGATCTGCATGGCCACATCCTTGCCCATGGCCAGGAAGCGCTCGTCGGAGGCGGTGGCGTCGTTGTTGAAGGTGAAGCTCACAAGAACGCCGATCTTGCCGTTCATGTGGATGTAGGGCACCAGCGCACCGGTGGACTCCATAACGAGCACCTTGAAGTTGGCGATCTGCATGTTCTCGCCGATCACGTGGATGGCCTCGGTCAGCTGCTCTTGGACGGTGGAGCCTTCGTAGGTGCTGGCGAGCAGGACCTCCACGTCGGCGGGCTTGTTGGCCAGGACGGCCTTGGTGAAGGTGTCGACGTAGCCCTGGAACTTGTCGGTAAGGGCCACGAAATCGGTCTCGCAGTTGACCTGGCACACGACGCCGGAGTTGCCGTCGACCAGCGCGTTCACGCGGCCTTCGTTGGTAGCGCGGCCGGCCTTCTTGGCGGCGGCGGCCAGACCGCGGGTGCGCAGCACGTCCACGGCGGCATCCATGTCGCCTTCGGCCTCGGTGAGGGCCTTCTTGCATTCCATCATGCCGGCGCCGGTCATCTCGCGGAGTTCCTTGACCATAGCAGCGGTGATCTGAGCCATGGGATGTCCTTTCTCTTGAAGGGTAGTTCGGGCTGCTTATTCGGCAGCGGGGGTCTCGGGGGCAGCCTCAGGCGCGGGAGCGGCGGCAGGAGCAGCGGGCTCGGGGGCAGCCTCAGGCGCGGGCGCGGCGGCAGGAGCAGCGGGCTCGGCGGGAGCGGCCATCTCGTCGAGCGAGACAGAGGCGCCGATGCCAGCCAGGACGGCATCGGCGATGAAGTCGCAGAACAGCTTCACCGAGCGAATCGCGTCGTCGTTGGCGGGGATACCGTACTCGACCTCGTCCGGGTCGCAGTTGGTGTCGATGGTGCCCACGACGGGGATGTGCAGCTTGTGGGCCTCGGAGAGGGCAATGAGCTCGCGGTTGGTGTCCACCACGAAGATGGCGTCGGGGGCCTTCTTCATGTTGCGGATGCCGTTGAGGTTGGTCTGCAGCTTGGTGAGCTCCTTGTGCAGCAGGATCTGCTCCTTTTTGGGCAGCACCTCCATGCGGCCGTCGGAATCCATGGCCTCGAGCTCTTCCATGCGCTGCACGCGAGAGCGGATGGTGACGAAGTTGGTGAGCATGCCGCCGAGCCAACGGGCGTTCACATAGGGCATGCCGCAGCTGTTGGCCGCCTCGGCGATGCTCTCCTGGGCCTGCTTCTTCGTGCCCACGAACAGGATGGTGCCGCCGTTGGCAGCGGTGCTGCGGACGAAGCTGTAGGCCTGGTCCATGCCTACGAGCGTCTGCTTGAGGTCGATGATGTAGATGTCCCCACGATGGCCGAAGATATACGGCTTCATTTTCGGGTTCCAGCGACGGGTCTGATGACCGAAGTGCGCGCCTGCTTCGAGCAGGGTCTTGACAGAGACCTTCTCCATAATGTGCTCCATTCGTTAGTCCTCTGCGCGCGTTCATCCCCGTCCCGCAGCCTTTTCCAGGTGGCCACTAGCGGAGCCGAGTCCCGCACGCATGTGTGATTAAGAAACTCGGGTATCTTAAACCTCCACTCGGGCCCGGACAAGGAAAGACACAGTTTGCACACGTCCGAAGCCACGCCCCCGACGCCGGCGCCCGCCGCGGCCGAAACGCACCAGGCCGTCCGTCTCGTGCGGCGCTGCCGCAGCAAGACGGGCGATGGCCTAGGGCCGAATCATCCGAAGGGAGAGCCGGGCTAGCCTGCCTTGCTCGTGGTGCTGCTCGAGGCCGTGCTAGAGGAGGATACCTTGCTCGACGAGCTGGTGGAGCTCGAACTGGAACTCGAACTCGACTTCGGCCCCGTGCTCACGGTTATCGTCACGGTCGTGCCGCTCCTCGACTGGCTGATCACATAGCCTTCCTTCACGCTCTCGCTGCTCGAGTAGGAAGTCTTCACGGAATAGCCGGCGTTCTTCAGGGCGTCGGTCGCATCGCCTTCGCTCTTGCCCTCCACGTCGGGCGGTTCCGCCAAGCCGGAGCTCACGACGATCTTCACGCTCGTGCCCTTGGCCACCTTGGTGCCCGAGGACGGGTTCTGACTGATAACGTCGCCTTCGGAGACCTTGCTCGACTCCTGCTCGGCCACATCTCCCAACGTGAGTCCCGCGCTGGTCAGCTTGGCCTCGGCCTCCTTCTGCGTCATGCCGGACACATCCGGTACCTCCACGGTCTCGGAGCCCTTCGACAAGATGTAGGCGACATTCGAACCGGCATCCACCTTGCTGCCCGCAGCCGGGTCGGTGCGAATGACCTTGCCCTCTTCCACGGTGCTGGAGTATTCCGCGGTCCCCTCGACGGCGGTGAGGCCCTCTTTGGCTATAGCCGCCGCCGCCTCGGCAGCGGACTTACCCGTCACATTCGGCACGGACACCTGCCCTTTGCCCTTGCTCACCGTCAGATTCACCGTGCCACCCTGCGCCAGCGTGGAACCGGCCGTCGGGTCGGTGCTGATGACGATCCCGGATTCTACCGTGTCGCTGTAGATCTCGGTCGTGGTGCCCAAGGTATACCCATCGGCTTGGAGAAGCACCGTCGCCTCGGCAACGGTCTTGCCCGACACATCGGGAACCGTGCCGCTCTTGGGCACCAGAGCGAAGATGAGACCGGCGATGAGAGCCAGAGCCGCCACGATGCCTATGACGATGAGGGCCTTCTTCTTGCCGCTCATCCCCTCTTCTTGCCTCTGCTCATCGGCTACCATGGTGCGGCCCTGCGCATCCGCGCCTTCCATCGGTTCCATCACGGAAGTGGCGTTCGGCGCACCGCTCGGGAAAGCGGCCCCCATCAGCTGGGTACCGTCCGGGTCCACGTTCACCGGGCGCCCGGCCAGAAAATCGTCGAGCGCGTGCTTCATGTCGTTGACGGTGGCGAAGCGCGAGAGCGGGTCCTTCTCCAGCGCGCGCATGATGATGGCCTCCAGCCCAGGGTCGATTTCCGGGTTGACCTGACGCGGCGCGACGGGATATTCGCTCACCTGCTTCATCGCCACGCTGACGCTGTCGGGCCCGTCGAAGGGCAGCTGCCCCGTGACGGCCTCGTACAGCACGATGCCCAGCGAATAGATGTCGCTCGCCGGCGTGAGATCCTTGCCTTGCGCCTGCTCGGGCGAGATGTAATGGGCCGTGCCCAACACGGCGCTGGTCTGGGATTTCACCGAATTCTTCGCCCGCGCGATGCCGAAGTCCATCACCTTCACGTTGCCGTCCGGCTGGATCATGATGTTCTGCGGCTTCACATCGCGATGGATGATGTCCTGCCCGTGCGCCACGGAAAGCGCCTTGCACACCTGCGCGCCTATCTCGGCCACCTTGCGCTGTCCGATGGCCCCGCGCGCCTGGATGGCGGTCTTCAGATCGCTGCCGTGCACGAATTCCATGACGATGTAATACGTGCCCTCGTCCTGACCCCAGTCGTAGACGTTGACGATGTAGGGGCTCTGGAGGTTGGCGGCCGACGCGGCCTCCTGGCGGAAGCGGTGGGTGAATTCAGAATCGGCGGCGTATTGGGGCAGCATCACCTTGACGGCGACGACGCGACCCAAGACCTGGTCCTGGGCACGATAGACCTCCGCCATACCGCCGATGCCGATGCGCTCGGTGATGCGATAGCGGTTGTTGAAAACCCGGCCAATCATGTTTCCGTTCACGTTTCTGCTCCTTTTGGACACATGCCCAGCGGTTTTTTTGTACCCCTAAGCATATCCTATTTACATGGCTTGCTGCACTTGCAATGCCGTCTTCAACACATTATTTGCTCGCGTTGCCGCGTTGGTGCCCGTATCGCTGGCCTCTTCGAGCACGATGGCCACCACGACCTTGCAATCCTCGGTGGGGCCCATGCCCACGAACCAGCTGTCGTCGCGCTCCTTGCCCGTCTCGGCGGTACCCGTCTTGCCGGCGATGTCGACCCCTTCGATCTGCGCACCCGTGCCCGTGCCCGCCTCCACCACTCCCTGGAGGACCTTGCGCACGCGCTGCGCCGTGTCGGAGGAGATGGTCGTGCCCAAGCTCGTCGGGTTCGTCGAGCTCACCTTCTCGCCCGAGGGGTTGTAGATGCTATCCACCAGGTAGGGCTGCATCAGCTCGCCGTCGTTGGCGATGGCCTGGCCCACCATGGCCATCTCGAGCACGGTCGTCTGCGGCCCGGCGGGGCTCTCGTGCTCGCCGACGGGCTGTCCGCAGGCGGCCCAGGCGGTCTCCCAGGTGGTCATCTCGTCGGCTTTCGGCATGAGGGAGGTGGACAGGGGCAGATCGAAGGCGATGCTGCGGTTGAATCCGAAGGCCTCCGCGCTTCTGACCAGCAGATCCGGGCCCATCTGCTCCCCCACCTGGCCGAACACGGTGTTGGAGGAAACCTCGGTCGCACGCTCGAGCGATATCGAGCCAAAGGACGTGCCGTGGTAGTTGGTAACGGGCGCGTTGCCGATGTCGATACTCGAAGGGCTGCTGTAGACGGTGCTCTCGCTGGCTATCTTGTTCTGCAGCGCCGCGGCCAGCGTAACCATCTTGAAGGTGGAACCAGGAGCGTAGAGCGATTGGGTCGCACGGCTGTAGAGCGCGTCGCCGCTGCCGCCATCTGATAGCAGATCCGCATAGTCCGCGGCATCATAGGAAGGGGCGCTCGCCAAGGCCAGCACGGCGCCGGTTTCCGCATCGAGCACCACGGCCGCGCCATCGTAGCCGTCGAGGGCGTCCTGCGCCGCCTGCTGGATCCTGCTGTCGATGGTCAGCGCCACGTCGTTGCCCGCGGTGGCGACCCCGGCGTAATTCATGAAAGCGTCCTCGAAGGTGGCGAAGTCCGTGCTGCCGACCAGCGTGTCGTTATAGGCGGACTCGATGCCCGCGGTCCCGTAGGTGGCCGAGTAGTAGCCCACGACATGCGCGGCCAGCGGCCCCGCCGGGTACACGCGGGTGAAGGTTCCGTCGGCGTTCTGCTCGCTGCGTGCGAGCACTTCCCCATCTTTCGTGCTGATGGTGCCGCGTTCGCTTTGCGCCGAGCGCGCCGCGGTGTGGTTGTTGCTCGCGAGATTCTGGTAGTAATCCGCCTGCACGACCATCAGCAACGTGAGGTTGGCGATGAGCACGGCGAAGAGCACGCTCAAAAAGATCATGAGCCCGGTCAGGCGCTTTCCCAGGGCCACCCGCCCCAGCACGCTGTTGGCATGCGCCTGGGCGGTGGCGCCCACCACTTCCGCCTCCACTCCCGTGGCCTCGTTGCCGCAAGCAAGCAGCATTCCCACGGCGATGAAGCTCGAGAGCAGGCTGGAGCCGCCCTGGCTGACGAAGGGGAGCGTGAGGCCCGTAAGGGGAATGAGACGCGTGACTCCGCCCACGATGATGAAAGCCTGCAGAACGATCGAGGCCGTGAGGCCCGCAGCGATAAGCGAGCTCACATCGCTTTTCGCCCGCGCTGCCACGACGATGCCGCGCACGGCGAAGCACATGTAGAGCAGCAGCAGGCCCGCCGCGCCGAGAAGGCCGGTCTCCTCGGCGATGGCGGCGAAGATGTAGTCGCTTTCCACGACGGGAATCTTGTCGCACATGCCGCGCCCGATGCCGCAGCCGAAAAGCCCGCCGTCCGCCATGCTGTAGATGGCCTGGCAGAGCTGATATCCCGTACCGCTCGAATCGGCGAAGGGGTTGAGCCAGGTATCCACGCGCACTTGCACGTGCGTGAAGAGCTGCCAGGCGGCGAAGCCTCCCACGGCCGCAAGCAACGCGCCCACCGCCACGTAGACCTTCTTACCCGTGGCCACGTAGAGCATGGCCAAGAAGACGAAGAACACCACCAGGGCGCTGCCCAGATCCTTCTCGAACACGACGACGAGCATGGACAGGCCCCACATGAGCAGCATGGGGATGAGCGTGCGCAGGTCGGGCAGATGCAGCGGCCCCACCTTCCAGGTGAAAACCGACAGCATTTCGCGGTTGGCCGCCAGATACCCCGCCAGGAAGAGCACGATGAAGATCTTGGCGAGCTCGCCGGGCTGGAAGGAGAACGACCCCAGCTTCAGCCAGATGCGGCTGCCGTATTGCTCGTTGCCGATGACGGGCAGCAAGGGCGAGAGCAGCAGCAGGATGCCGATGAGCATGAGAGTGTATTTGTAGTCCGCCGCACGGTCGATGCTGCGCAGGAAGATCATCGCCAGGACCATGAAGGCCACGGACAGAAACAGCCACATCACCTGGTTGACGGCGGCATGCGGCGCCAGCCGCGTGACGAAGGCGACGCCGATGCCCGAGAGGGCGAAGGTGACGGGCAGGATGGCCGGATCGGCGGCGCAAGCCCACTTGCGCACGGCCAGATGCGCCGCCCCGAAGGCCGCGAAGAGGCCCAACGGCACGCCGAGGGTCTCCACGGAGAGCGCGACGCCCTGGTTCATGACTATCATGGCGTAGAGCAAGATGACGACCGGAGCCGCCATGACGAGAAGCAGGAGCTCGGTATTTCGGCGCGTCATGAGGAGGAGTCTTCCGACGAGGTTTTGCCCGAGGCTTTTGCGCTGCCGCTCGAGGCTTTGCCCGAGCTGGTCGTGCTGCTCGAGCTGCTAGAGTCGTCCGAAGCGCTCGTGTCCTGCGACTGCTCTTCGGAGATCTGCTGGCGGTACTGCTCCACCACATCGTTGGCCGCTTGCAGGCTCTCCTTGGTTATGACGCCGTTTTTCAGTCTCTCGGCCGTATGGGGCGTCAAGTCGTCGACGGACACATCGGTAACGTGGTCGAGAGAGGAAAGGCTCCTGCCGAATACCTCGCCTTCCACACCGCGATAGACGGCAACGTAGCCGTTTTCGGCCTTCAGGTATGCCAGGCCCTGCGAATAGTTATACACCCCGCCCACGATGCCGCAGACCACGGCTATCAGGGCGAGCGAGATGGCCACCGCCCAAAGACGGCCATGTCGGCGCGCCTTCTTCTCCTGAGCCACCGCGTTGCCCTCGACATCCACCACCACGACCGTCACGTTGTCGTGGCCGCCGGCGGATATGGCCTCGTTCACCAGGATGCTCGCGGCACGCTGCGGATTGCGCGTGCGGTTGAGCAGGCGCTCGATTTCGTCGTCTTCCAGCATGGTCGTAAGGCCGTCGGAGCAGAGCAGCAGCCTATCCCCCGCGCTGACGTTTATCTCGTAGAGATCGGGCTGCATGCCCGGGTCGCTGCCCAACGCACGCGTGATAACGGAACGCTGCGGGTGGACGCGGGCCTCCTCCTGCGTGATCTCGCCGGCTTCCAGAAGGTCCGCCATAAGGCTGTGATCGCGCGTGATCTGCTGCATGACGCCCTGGTGGAGCAGATAGGCCCGGCTGTCCCCCACCTGCGCGATAGCCAGGCGCGGCCCGTCTAAGACGGCCGCGGTGATGGTGGTGCCCATGCCGGTGCGGCCCTTCTCCTGGGCCGCGTTGATGACGTCGTAGTTGGCGCGGATGACGGCATCGCCCAACGCCTTCGTGTCCGCATGATCGGGCGCGTTGGCGGCGAGGGTGCGCACGGCTATCTCGCTTGCCACTTCACCTGCGGCATGACCGCCCATCCCGTCGGCAACCGCATAGAGGGGCGGCGCCACGACAAGGCTGTCTTCGTTATGCTCTCGCACGCAGCCGATGTCGGTACGGCTGCCGAATTGCACGGAGGCGCGCCTGCGTTGGGTGCTCGGACGCGACGCCATTATGCGAACCTCACTCGGATGGCCACGTCGCCGATAGTCACGACGTCTTTGTTACGAAGCGCGGTGGGCTCGAAAATGCGCTGCCCGTTTACCGTGGTGCCGTTGGTGCTGCCCAAATCCTCCACGAACAGGTTCTGCCCCATAAGGGTGAAGCGCGCGTGGCGTCCGGAGACGTAGCCCGCGCCGATGACGATATCGGCCCCGGGATTGCGGCCCACGATGACGGGGCCGTGCACGGCTATCTGGACCCCGCGCAGCTCCTTGGGCCCGCGCTCGACCGCGATCGTCCAGCTTTTCTCGCTCTTGCGCTGCCCGCGCACCAACCCGATACCCGTCTTCATGATGGCGAAGAGAAACAGGTACAGCAGTGCGACGAACAGGAGGCGCCCGACAAGCAGCGTGATATCGATCATGGGACCCAGCCTACCGATTCACCGTCAGCGGAGCGTGAACACCAGGTTCGTCATGCCGGCGCTTATCTGGTCTCCTTCGTTGAGAGGCTCGGTGCCGATGCGCCGCCCGTTCACGTACGTGCCGTTGGTGCTGCCCAGGTCGGTAATGGCCCAGTAGCCCTGCGGCTCGTAGCGGATTTCCGCATGGCTGCGGCTCGCATTGATGTCGTCGAGGATGACATCGCTCGCGCTGCTGCGCCCCAGGATGAGCCGGTCTTTGTTCAGCAGATGGGAGCGGTTGGTGGCGGTGTCGATGAGCATGGCGGGCATGAACTCCGCGCCCTGCCCCTGCACCCCGCCCTGACCCTGCGGCGATTGGCCCATGAGGGCGGTGGCGGGAGCCTGGGCCGGCGGCACATCCTGCGGAACGGGAGTCCCGGCGAAGGCCTGGGCGATGCCCGGCTGCCCGACGTTGTAGGATTCCACGTCCAGGCCCGATAAATCCGCTTGCGGCATCCGGGGGGCGGCATGGGCGTTATCGAAAGGCTGGCTGTTGCGGCGGCCGAAGGTTTCGCGGGCCGCGTTCTGCGGCGTGTAACCGCCGACGTTCGAGCCGTCTTCGTAGCTGTCCCAGTCTTGGCTGTTGAAAGTGTATTCCCCGTAATCGATCGAGCGGTCGATCTCCTCTTCCGGCACGTAGGGCAGCGGCTCGTGCGGCTGCTGCGCGGGCGCGGGCGCGGCTTGGGACTCTAAGGGGTCGTAGCCGCCCTGAGCCTGCGCGAACTGCTGCTGGGCGGGAGCCGACTGCGGGCGCAAAGGAGCGTAGGCGGGCTGGGGCTGCGAGTGCGGGGCGGCCAGACCGTAGCGGGCCATCTCCTCCTGACGCAGCTGGGCGATGATGGGAGCGCTGACCATTTCCGCGATGATGTCGAACTTCCCATGGCGCAGCTCATCGTCCACGATGAAGCGCACGAGGGGCTGTCCGTCCATGGCCAGGCCCTCTTCCTGGGCCTTCGCCGCCAAGTAGGTCTCCGTCTCCCCCGCGAGCGTGGGGTAATAGCCGAACAGGCGCTGATCGTCGTCCGGGTTCACCAACACGGTGTAGAGCGTGGGGGCGTACTGGCGCCCAGCGCCCACCATTTTCTCCCGGCGCATGGCCTTTTCGGCTTTCTTCGCTATCTGAACAGGGGAAATGGGTGCGTCAAACATCTTGTTCGCCGCACCTTCGATTCCATCCTCCATCCGGCCTTCGAATCGCGAGAAGATGCCCATATACGTTCCCTTTCCCTCGCGCGATCGCAGTGCAAGTTCTCAATCCGTTGATAATGCCACAGAAACACCGCCAGCGCACGTCCCTTCAAACAGAATGCGCAGAGCCGCCCTCGCCCGCAGGATGCCGCGGGGCGCTGTATTCCTCCGCAAGACGAAGGGAATGATGAAGGGAACGTGAAGAAAGGCGCTCTCGAACGGGCCGCGGCTCGACATCATGGGGTGGCTTTCGGACCCCGAGACGAGCTTCGCCGGCTTGGAAGAGCACACGGGCGGCGGCATCCCGGGATGGGGCGGCGCATGCGTGGGCACCGTGCAGGAGAAGTCGGGGCTTTCGCAATCCACCGTGTCGGGCTACCTGAAGTCGATGCAGCAGGCGGGGCTTCTCGAATCGCGCCGCCACGAGAAATGGACGTACTACCGCGTGAACGAGACGGCGATAAGGCAGTTGCGCGACCACATAGGAGGGTGGGCCACCTAGGCGGGCGCATCCGAACCGCGGCCTTATTTTTTTGAAATAGATATCGACAAATCGCGATATGGCGAAACGAATACGGCGAAGAAGACGACGAAAGAAGGAGACTATGCATTTCGACAGCGACATCAATCGGCCGCCCTACGAGGCTTACGACGCATTCCTGCAAGTGACGAAGGGCTGCTCGCACGGCTCGAAGGGCGGCTGCGATTTCTGCACGTTCTACAAGAACTGCGCTTTCGCACCGAGTCCGATGGAGGAGATCGAGGCCGACGTGCAGGAGCTGAAGCAGAGCTGGTACCCGTTCGACCGCATCTTCCTGCAGGGCGCCGACTCGCTCGTGCTGCCCTACAAGCGGCTCGTCGAGATCGCCGAGCTCATCCACCGCGAACTGCCCAACGTGCGCAGCATCGGCGGCTACGCCCGCATCGACAACCTGAAGAACAAGTCGGTCGAGCAGCTGCGCCACCTTGCCGAGCTGGGCTATTCCAACTTCTACTTCGGCAACGAATCGGGCGATGACGCCATCTTGGAGCGCATGCACAAAGGCTACGAGGCTGAAGAGGTCGTGCGCCAGCTCTCCAAGCTCGACCACTTCAGGCAAATGGTCATGGGGCTCTAGGAGCAAAACAGACCGCCTGACGGCGGTCTGAAATTTGGTGGGCTACGGGGAATGCTCTTCGAAACACGTCCGTCCCCCTTGCCGACCGTCGCGGCCATGCAGCCGTGAACGAGCTGGAAGGGCAGGAAGCGCGTGTAGTTGGCGGCCACGCGAGTCCACGGCAGCGCCGTGAGGTAGTCCAGCATGAGCGGCCTCCCGTAGGTGCCGTCCATCCGAGCCTCGCGGTACTCAGGCGTCATGGCGTCCCTTGTACCGTCCCACCTGGCATTTTAGCACTCGTTAGGCGGGAGTGCTAACCCGCGCGACCATAATTCCTCGGCACCCGGAACACTTTGAGATTCATATCGTGGCCTGCATGTTCGGTTATGTCGGGTTTGCGAATCCTGCCCACGTTAAGCCAATGCCGTTTCGCGCTTGGGACGGCCAGCGTGCGCGGGTTCGTTGAACCTGTCCATCACGCTCTGCGCGTCCACCATGTGAACCATGCCGACTTTCCGGCTCTTGAGGATGCCGCTTCCTATCATCGCCCTGATGCGTGTCGGCGATACATCCAGAATGTCCGCCGCCTCGTTCACGGTCATGGTCTCTGCCTGCGGCGTGCTCTCGTCGCAATCAACCACGATGCCCATGCGGTAGCCTTCGCTGCTGCATTCGTTGCCGAACGTGGGCGCGGGAAGCGTGCGCCCCTTCTGCAACGCCATGACGATGTGGTTCTCAAGCAGGTCGTGCGCCATGAACGCCGCATCCTGTATGTCCTCGCCCTGCGTGATGATGCCGAGGTCGGGGAAGCTTGCCTCAAGCCATTTCCCTCTGGGTTCTATGATCGCCTCGTAAATGTATTTCATAGCTATCTCCTATCGTGTGGAAGGGGTGGTGCTGGGGCTTATTTCAGCCCCAGCTTTTCCTTTATGTCCCGCTCCACCCCTGGGCTTAGGTCTTTCGCGTGGCGTGGCACCTGTATCTCCGTCCCATCTGCGGCCTCGTAGATATCGTGCCTGCCGCCGTGCCTTACGAACCTGCCGCCTTGTTTCCTTATCAGCTTCGCGGCTTCCCTTGCTGTTAGCGGCATCCCTGCCCCCCCCTTCTTGCTGATTTAATTATATCGAGACGCAACAATTAAAGGAAGAGAAATGTTTCGAGCCGCAATATTTTTTACCGTGGAGCAGCTTCAGGAGGGGACGCTGTTCACCTTCGTCGAGATGCGGCAGGAGCATGGCGGCAGCTGGCCGTCCACCAACAACGCCGTCGAGAGCGTGAAAGCGAGGCTGCGCGACATGCTCCGCCGCCACCGCGGCCTGCCGCTGCTGCACCGCATCAAGGCGATCTTCTGGTGGTGCTACATGCACGCCGAGAGCCCGCTTCGAGCAGCCGAGGCACTGCGCGTCATGCCGACCGACGACGACGTGGACGGGCTGTTCACTGCAGCCTCGAGCGGATCGAAACGGGAAGACGGGGCACTTGAGGAAGTCACCGTTACGCTGAACTACGACATAGAAGAGTCCGAACCCGCAAGACTTAAAATCTCACGGGTTCGAACAGATTCATCGTGGTGGAGCATAGGGGGATCGAACCCCTGACCTCTTGACTGCCAGTCAAACGCTCTCCCAGCTGAGCTAATGCCCCAAAAGCAACGGATATGTTAGCAAACCAGCATGACGGGTCAAGTCCGGATGCAGATTTCTCCATAAAGTCGCGGGCGCGCTATGATGGTCGAACGCGCCCCGCATGCGCCGTCCCGCATGCGCACCAAGCACGTCCGCATGCGAAAGGAGAGGAAGCCCCATGCCCGAGCAATTCCAGCCCGCGCCCGATCCCGCCACCGCCGCCGACCATCCCGAATTCAACGCCTTCGTCGAGACCATCGCCGCCCTTCGCCGCCCCGAAGGCGGATGCCCTTGGGACCTGAAACAGACGCACGCCAGCATCGCCAAGAACATGATCGAGGAAGCGTACGAAGCCGTCGGCGCCATCGAGGAAAACGACATCGAGCACCTGCGGGAGGAGCTTGGCGACGTGCTGCTCGAAGTCGTGCTGCAGGCGCAGATAGCCGCGGATGCCGGCGAGTTCACCATCGACGACGTGGCGCACGATGCAAATGAGAAGATCGTGCGACGCCATCCCCACGTCTTCGGGGCGCAAGCGGCCATGGAGGCCGCGGGCATGACCGAGCAGGACCTCGAGGAAGCCAGGGCCGCGGCCGAGAAAAAGGCGCGGGCAGAAGGCGGAGAGGGCCTATCCGCCGATGCCGTGCTCGACCTCTGGGATGTGGTGAAGGCCCACGAGCGCAAGATGAAGGATGCCGCCCGTGCCGAGAAGCTGCGGGCTGCGGGGGCGGACGCGCCCGCCCCCCGCGGGTTGCTCGAGGACGTGCCACGCGAGCAGCCGGCGCTGATGCGCGCTCAGGACACCAGCCGCAAAGCCGTGAGCGTAGGCTTCGAGTGGGACTCGACGGAGGACGTGTGGAGCCAAGTCGAAAGCGAGATCGCGGAATTCAAAGCGGCCCCTCCCCGTTCCCGCGAAGCCGAACTCGAATTCGGCGACGTGCTGTTCTCCCTGGTGAACGTGGCGAGACGCGAGCATCTGGATGCGGAAAGCTGCCTGCGCCTGGCCTGCGACAAGTTCACCCGCCGCTGGGAGCACATGGAGGCCGCAGCGCATGCGCAAGGCAAGCGCATAGACGACTTCGACGCCGCCGGGCTGAACGAACTCTGGCAAGCGGCGAAAGCCGACCTAGCCGGCGACTAGCCCCGCACAACGGACCCCGTGAGACAGACGACCATCACGCAGAAGGCAAGCGCGCAATCGGCCACCCGCAGGCGGGACGCTAGCCGAACAGGTCTTTACGCTCGAGGGGCTCGACGGACGCCTCTATTATCCCGGCGTTTCCGAAGACGCAGACGGCTTGCGACGTGCCGGCCTGCCGCAGGGCGGGTGCGAAGGAGCGGATCCGCTCGGAGGTCGCGCCCAGCATCTCTGCACGCATCCGGTCGCGATAGCCCTCCGGCGCCTTCGCGAAGTAGGTCGCATCCTGCCGACGCATCACGGCGCGGGGTTTCACCGGGGCATCGTGCGTGGCCACCGTCGAGACGATATAGCCTTCCATCTCGTCGGAATCGGGGTCGAATTCCTCCAACCAATCCCCCGCTGCCGCGAAGCGCTCGAGCGTTTCGTCCAGATGCGGGTCCCTGTAGCTGTAGAAGCGCCCGAAACCCGTGGGGGCGCGACGGAAGGCGGTGCCATACGCGCCACCCTTCACGCGCACCTCGTTCCAGAGGTAATCGAGCGTCAAGACGTTCGCCGCAACCGACCAGGTGCCGCTGTATTCGCCCAGCACATTCAAGTTCGCGCCGCGTGCGGCATAGACCACATCCGTCGGCACCGTGAACGCCTCGCGCAGCACGGCGGCCTCCGGAATCCTCAGCCGAGACTCGCCGTCCGCAGCCGCGCTCGCCCCAACGCCCGCAAGTCCCCAATCGCCTGCCGCCTCCCAGAAGCGCGCATAGTCCTCTTCGCTGCCGCCGAAGCTCGCCAGGAATCCCTCGCCCGAGAAAGCGCAGGCACGCAGCGACTCCAAGTGCTCGCACAGGCCGGCGGCACGCATATCGAAATCCTCTATCAGGTCGCAAAGGAAGGAGTAGAAATCCACGCCGGCCTGCTGCTCGGAGAGCTTGCCCGCGGGATACAGGTACGACCCCAGGCGGCCCATCGCCCAACTGTGTCCGCTGTTCGCAAACGATTGCTCCATTGCAACCCGGCGCTGCACCAGGATGTCGCGGATGCGCTCCGCATCGTCGAAGCGCGTGTGCTCCCAGATCTCGCGGGGGATGGCAGCCAGGTTCCCTATCTCCTCGGAGAGGGAGCTCGCGCTCACCGTCAGCTTCACCGACACATCCGCAGGGTCGTTCCAATCCACGTGGTTCTCCACGAAGAACCGCAGGCTGCCCAGGTGACTGCGCTGCCACGTATCCACTTCCGCCGGCGTGCGATCCTCGGTGCCCAGTGCGCCCAGCAGCATGCAGAGGATGGTAAAGTAGGGCTGGTCCTCCCACGAGAAGCGCCCCAGGTCGAAGTAGCCGTAGAGGTAGGCGATGTTGCGCGTGGGCATGATGTGGGCCAGGCACGGCAGAGGGCCGTCCTCTCGCAGCTCGAAGGGGGGGTCGGGGCGGGCGGGACCTATGTCGGCCACGTGCAGCTGCGGGAGCTTGGCCAGGTCCTCGGGCGCATCGGGAGCCTCCTGACGCAGGCGCAGGGCGGCCACGTCCTCGCGGATCTTCGCCACATCCTCCGCTGCCAACTCCGCGGCCTTCCGCGCGAGCTCCCGAGCCTCTTCGCCTCCCCCCTCTTCCCGCATGGGCACCACATCCACCAGCGCCTTGTGAGTGCTGTCGCATATCAGCTCTTTCAGCACGCGCTCGAAGTAGCCCTCGTCCAGCCCCTCGCGCATGTGCGCCAACGGCTCCTCGTAGCGAAGGCACGACGTCGCATCGCCATCGTCGTAGAGCCAGCCGGAAAGCGCGTTCATGGCCAGCGCGACGCCATCGGCCATCCCGCGATCGCGCTCTCGCAGATCGAAGGCCATCTGCGAGAGGGAGGCCTCCAGCATATCGCGCGGGATGCCCTCGCGCACCAGACGCGCCGCCTGCTCCTCGACGACCCGCTGGAATTCCTTCGCCACGCCCGGCTTGGCATGGCGAAGGACGAACAGCGCGGAATCGCAGGCCTGCGAGTCCATCAGATAGGCGGTGCAGTCGCCGCCCAGATCGGCGTCGAGCAGCGCGCGCTTGATGGGACTTTCGTTGCCGCCCATCAGGGCGTCCATAAGCACATCGGCCGCCAGCACGCGCTCGAAATCGTGCGGGGCGCCCACCGCGTATCCCAACCCCACCGTGGCATTCTCGGGTGCCGTGGGCATGGGGACATGCACCAGGTCGGGCATGCACGGATCGTAGGAGCCCATGGGATTGGGAGGGGCATCCGTGCGCGGCTCTTCGACACCCAGGTACTTCTCGTCCAGAAACGCCAGCATGCGCGGGGCGTCCAAATCGCCATAGAGCACGATGTAGCTGTTGTCCAAACGGTAGTGACGCGCGTGGGCATCCAGGTAATCCTCGTAGAGGAGCGTGGGAATCTTACGCGGATGCCCGCCGCTCTCGAAGGCATAGCAGCTCTTAGGGAACAGTGCGCGGTTCATGGCATGGTAGAGCACGCTGCCCGGCTCGGACAGGGCGCCTTTCATCTCGTTGAAGACCACGCCGTTATACCTCAGGTCGGCGTCGTCCTCCCCCAGTTCGTAGTGCCAGCCCTCCTGCTCGAAGATCTCGCGCTCCTGGTAAATGCGCGGGTGCAGCACGGCGTCCAAATAGACGTCGGTCAGGTTCAGCAGGTCCTGCATGTTGGTACTCGCCACCGGATACATCGTCTTGTCCGGGAAGGTAAGGGCGTTCAGAAACGTCTGCATGCTGGTCTTCAGCAGGTTCACGAAAGGCTCCTTGACGGGGAACTTGCGCGAGCCGCACAGCACGCTGTGCTCCAGGATATGGAAGACGCCCGTGTCGTCGGCAGGGGGAGTGCGGAAGGCTATGCTGAAGGCCTTGTTCTCGTCCTCGTTACGCAGGTAGAGCAGGCGCGCGCCGCTCTTCCGATGCCGCATGACGATGGCCTCTCCATCGATTTCCGCCAGCGCCTCGCGCGATTCCACCGTAAAACCATGCAACTTCTCTCCTGGTTCGAACATGCTCCTGCCTTTCTCCAAGTGGGGCCTCGGGAACAGCGTGCCGCGCATCCGGCTCCGATTTCGCATCATCGGGATTGTAGCGCACCGATTTCCCGCCATGCGGCGATTCGCGCTATCATGGAGGCGTATGTAAACGAGCCGTGAAGAAAGGCCAGGACATGGAAACCCTCACCGACCGTCAGAAGAAAATCGCCTTGAAGCTGATTGAATGGGCGCAGGATCGCGTGGGGGGAGAGACCGATGAGCTGCTCGTGGAGGAGGACCAGCTGAAGGACCTGCTCGGCGACCGCTCCTGGAAGCGCGCCAACGTAGACGACCTCAACGTCCTGTGCGCGTACTGCGACCGCATGGGATATCCGATGGTGCCGCTTTTGGTGGTGATACCCGGGCTGCGCAAGCCGGAGAAGACCATCTTCACCCACGCCTTCAAGACCACGCTGCCCACCGCCGAGAACAATCGGCGCTGGAAGGAGGCGCTGAAGGACATCGAGAAGACGAAGAAGGCCACCTGGGAGGAATTCGCCGCCAACGTGACCCCCGAAGAGGACTCCAAGCGCAAGCGCACGGCGAGGGCGACCGACGAGGCGAAAGCCTCTGCCCAGGAGGCAGGAGCGGGCGCCGTCCAGGAGGCAGAGGCCGAAACGGCCTAAGCCTCGGCTTTCACGCTGGCGAAAAACGTCGCTTTCGCAAACTGCTGCTCGATGGTCTTGCCGTCCACGAACGGCAGCGCCAGGAACTCCTCGATTGAAGGCACTAGCTCCGTGCAATCCACGTAGTGGCCCTTGTCGTTCAGGCAATTGGTGTCCTGCGCGCGCCAATCGTGGGAATTCGCATCCGTAAGATAGTAGGTATTCACGCCCACCTGCATGTACACGGCGTGGTTCGTCCGCAGGTACATGGCCAGGTCCTCATACTTCATATCGAGTTCTTCTTCGGCGCGTTTTCCCATGGTGCCGGTCCTTTCCAATCGGTTTCGGTTGGCCCATGATAGCATGCCGAGGGACGCCGCGAACGGCAGTTCGAGCCAAGTGCGGATTAGAGGCGATCGCGGCGCTCGGTCGTCCGACCGGGACGCGCGATGCGCAGGATGTCGTGCTCGCGCAGCTCGAAGGGAGCGTGGATCCGATAGCGGTCCATGGCGCGATTGGCGATGCACACGGGCCGTTCCGGAAACTCGATACCCGGCAGGTCGGGGTCGGGAGGCACGACCAAACGGATGCGCGAGACGGTGAAACGGCGCACGGGACTGCGGGGAGAGAGGACTTCGAGCTCGTCGCCTTCCTCGAAGCGGTTGCGACAGAGCACTTCCGCCTCGAAAAGCGGCGCGCCGGCCGCCTGCGCCGCATCCGCCGCGCCCGCGGCCCGTGCGGCGGCCTGCGCCTCCAACACCCGACACGACAACACGTCGGCAGCCCAGTCGTAATAGCGCAGATAGGCGTCGCTGGATACGGCCTGATGCGCAGGCCCGTAGTAGAACCCCGTGTCGTAGGGACGATGACTCACCGCCTCGAGCTCCCCCGCGAGCAGCGCGGGGTCGGCCCCGTCGAGCACCTGGCGGTACGCGTTCACCACCGTTGCCACGTAGAACGCCTTCTTGTTGCGTCCTTCGATCTTCACCGAATCCACGCCGGCTCGCACCAGGTCGTCCAGGTGCGCCAGCATGTTCAGGTCGTGCGCGTTCATAATGTAGCTGCCGTTCTCGTCCTGCTCTATGGGGAAATACTGCCCCGGACGATTCTCCTCGACCAGCGAGTAGTTCCAGCGGCAGGGCTGCGAGCAATGGCCGTTGGTGGCGCTGCGGCCGGTCATGAAGTCGCTTATCAGACAGCGGCCGGACACTGCCATGCACATGCTGCCGTGCACGAAGCATTCCAGCTCCAGTTCGCGGGGCAGCTGCTCGCGCATCCGACGGATCGCCTCCAGGCTCATCTCGCGGGCGCACACGATACGCTTGGCGCCCAACCTGTACCACGACAAGGCGGCGCGGGCGTTCGACACGCTGGCCTGCGTGCTCACATGGATTTCCAGCTGCGGGGCCACTTCGCGGGCCTGCTCGAGCGCACCCAGATCGCTTACCAGCACAGCATCCGCCCCGGCCTCCTTCAGCGCACGCAAATAACCCGGCAGCGTCTCGAAATCCGCCTCGTGCATGAGCGTGTTGCAGGTCACGTGCACCCGCACGCCGTACTTATGCGCGTAGGCCACCGCGCGGGGCACCTCATCGAGAGGAAAGTTCTCCGCCCGCTGGCGCATGCCGAAGCGATCCGTGGCCAAATACACTGCATCCGCCCCGAATCGGATGGCGTATTGCAGCTGCTCCCACCCGCCGGCAGGAGCCAGCAACTCGGGCGTGCGCACCGACTCCCTCACAGCGACGACCCCGGACTAGCGGGCAGAGGGAACGGCCACATTGCCAATGCTGTCCAAGAAGGCGGTCAGCCGCGACTTCGCCTTGCTGGCGAAGGTCAGCGCCTCGCGGAAAGCAGAGAAGGACACCGTGGTCTTCTCGCCGCTCTGGCGGTTCTTCACCTCTATCTCCTCGTCGGCCACGCCGCGCTTGCCCACTATCAGCTGCAACGGCCAGCCCATCAGGTCGGCTTCGGCGAACTTCACGCCGGGGCGCTCCTTGCGGTCGTCGATGACCACCTCCACGCCCAGATCCGCCAGCTGCGCGGCAATTCGCTCCGCCACGGGCTGAACTGCGTCGTCGCCCACCACCAACGGCAGCACGCACACGTGCGCCGGCGCCACCGATGCCGGCCACTGGATGCCGTATTCGTCGTTATGCTGCTCGACGACGGCGGCCATGCAACGCGAGATGCCCACGCCGTAGCAGCCCATCTGGAAATAGTGCTCTTTGCCGTCCTTGCCCAGGAAGGTCGCGCCCATGGTGCGGCTGTACTTGTCGCCGAGCTCGAAGACCTGCCCCACCTCGATACCGCGGTTCACTTCCAACGCATTGCCGCATTCGGGGCAGGCGTCGCCCGCCTTCGCCGTGCACAGGTCGGCAAACTCGTCCACTTCGAAGTCGCGCCCACGCAGTGCGCCGGCGTAGTGGAAGCCGTGCTCGTTGGCTCCCACGAGCCAGCCGTCGATGACCTCCAAGCTGCGGTCGGCCAAGATGCGCACGCCCTCGGGCAGGCCCACCGGCCCGATGGAGCCCTTGGGAAGGCCCGCGTCCTCCATCTCCTCGTCGGTCATGAACTCGAAGCCGGGCACCGCACGCTCGATCTTTATCTCGCCCAGCTCGTGATCCCCCGGAATGAACACGGCCACGGGCGTGCCTTCGGCGTCCTTGCCCACCAGGGCCTTCACCGTGCTGCTCTCGGGGACCCCCACGAACGCGGCCAGGTCGGCGATGGTCGCCACGCCCGGGGTCTCGATGCGGCGCAGCTCCGTTTCGCCCTGCGACGTGGGATGCGGAATGCACTCGGCCACCTCGGTGTTGCTGGCGAACCCGCACGAGCAGCTCACGAGCTCGGCCTCGCCCGCGTCCGCAAGCGCATGGTATTCGCAGGTCGTGCTGCCGCCGATTTGCCCGGAGTCCGCATCTACGGCACGCCACCTGAGGCCCAGCCGGTCGCAGATGCGCCCGTAGGCCTTGCTCATCTGGGCATACGATTCGTGCAGGCTCTCCTCGTCGACGTTGAAGCTGTAGGCGTCCTTCATTATGAACTCGCGGCTGCGCATCAGCCCGAAGCGGGGGCGGATTTCATCGCGGAATTTCGACTGCATCTGGTAGAGCGTGGTCGGCAGCTGCTTGTAGCTCTTCAGCTCGTTGCGGACCAAATCCGCTATCAGCTCCTCGTGCGTGGGCCCCAGACACAGACCCGCGCCGTGGCGGTCGTCCATGCGCATGAGCTCGGGGCCGTAGTCGTCCCAACGGTTGCTTTCGTGCCAGAGCTCGGCGGGCTGCAGGATGGGCATCATCATCTCCTGTGCGCCGATGGCGTCCATCTCCTCGCGCACGATCTGCTCGATCTTGCGGATGACGCGCCAGCCGAGCGGCAGGTAGCTATAGAGCCCGGTCGCGCTTTTGCGGATGAAGCCGGCACGCAGCAGCAGCCTATGGCTGGCGAGGGCAGCCTCGGTGGGGACCTCCTTGAGCGTGGGAGCGTACAGGGTGCTCATGCGGGTGATCTGGGTCATGATGTTCGATTCTCTCGTGTACGGCGTAACTTGAACGCACCATAATACAACATCCCCATGTGGGCATGATGAAACTCCCGTGCGACCGGGCTGGCCCCTTACAGGCGGACGAGCTCGTCCATCAGCGCATCCACTATCTCGGCCTCGGGGACCTTACGCAGCGTCTCCCCGCCCGCGAATAGCACGCCTTGGCCGGCGCCGCAGGCCACGCCTATATCGGCGTCGGCCGCCTCGCCAGGGCCGTTCACCACGCAGCCCATCACCGCCACTTTCAACGGCTTCGCCACGCCGCGCAGACGCTCTTCCACTTCCTTCGCCAGGGCGATCAGGTCCACCTGGCAGCGTCCGCAGGTGGGGCAGCTCACCAACTCGGGGCTGCGACGGCGCAGGCCCAGGGCGGAAAGCAGCGTCCAGCAGGCGTGCACCTCCTCCACCGGGTCGTCCGTCAGGCTTATGCGCATCGTGTCGCCGATGCCCTCCTCGAGCAGAATGCCCAAACCGCTTGCGCTCTTCACCAGACCCTGGAACAGCGTGCCGGCCTCGGTTACGCCGATATGCAGCGGCACTTCCGGCAGGCGCTCACTCATCAGGCGATACGCGGCCACGGTCGTGGGCACGTCGCTCGCCTTCGTCGAGACGACCAAATCCGTAAAACCCCTCGCCGTGAAATACCGCGCGTACCCGGCGGCGGATTCCACGAGCTTCTCCGGCAGCGTCAGGTCCTGCCGCGCCGCCAGCGCGTCGTCGAGCGAGCCGGCATTCACGCCCACGCGGATGGGGATGCCCGCCTCGCCCGCGGCATCGATGACGGCATCGGTCTTCGCCAATCCGCCGATATTGCCGGGGTTGATGCGCAGCTTGGCCGCCCCGCGACGCGCCGCCTGGATGGCCGTCTCGGCATCGAAGTGGATATCCGCCACCACGGGAAGCGGCGAGGCCTCGCACACCGCCTGGAACGCATCCAGACACGAGCGACGCGGGATGGCCATGCGCACGATCTCGCACCCGGCCTGCGCCAAGCGCCCGATTTGCTCCAAGTTGGCCTGCACGTCGTCTGCCGGGGCGTTCAGCATGGATTGCACCGCGCACGGCGCTCCGGCGCCCACGGGCACGCCGCCCACCATCACGCGCCGCGTCTGCTCGTTGGCCTTCACCATGTCCCTCCTCCGATCGGGGGCGCTAGCTCCAATTCCCCAGGATGAAGCGCTGCACGTCCTGGTTCACCATCACCACGAACAGCAGGAAAAACGCTGCCATGCCCACCATGGACAGCGCGTTTATGGCCCGCTGGCTCACGCAGCGCCGCCGAATGCGCTGGTAGATCTCCACCGCGAAACGCCCGCCGTCGAGCGGCGGAATCGGCAGCATGTTCATGATGCCCAGCGACACGCTTATCATGGCGCAGAACATGCTGAAGGAGAGCAGCCCCTGCTCGGCAGCCGTCTTGCTCATCACGGCCACGCCCACCACGCTCGCGCTGTTCGAGACGGTGTCCGCCGCGGTGACGGGATTGAACAGCCCCAGCACCGCCATGAAGACCATGCCGATGTAGTTCAGCCCGGCGGAAGTGGCGCGCAGCGGGTCCACCTGGATGTGGATGAGCTCGCCCGCCTCGTTGGCGTAGTCCACGCCGATCGCGGAATAGACGATTACGAAGACGAGCAAGGCGAAAACGAGGTTCACCAAAGGCCCCGCCAGCAAGATGACGGAACGCTTCCAGAAAGGCAGGTTGCGGTACTGCACCTTGCGCTCCTCGTCGATGAAGGCTTGCGCATCGCCGCCGGGAATGGGGCGCGGATCGCCTTCCTCGAACTTTCCGCCATCGCAGGTCTGCTTGCTCGCGGGCGTGCGGTAGGTGTTGTATTTGTCGCTGCGCTTGGGCGGACGGATCGTGCCCCACTCGGAAAGCTCGTCGAGGGCATGGCCGGCTTCTTCCTCGGAAAGCCCCAGCTCCTCTTCCACATCGTCCATGGTCAGCGTGCCGCGCTCGTAGACCATCTGCACCGTGCGCGGCAAATACGGGCTCTCCTCGCCCGCCTCCATGCCGCACACGCGCGTGTAGCCGCCCAGGGGCACCGCGGTAACGCCATAGCGGGTGCCCTTGCGCCAGAAGCCCAAGGAGGGGCCGGGCAGGCCGACCATGAATTCCGTCACGCGCACGCCGAATGCGCGCGCGGCCAGAAAGTGGCCTCCTTCGTGGATGACCACCAAAACGCCCAGCACGATGATGGCGTAGAAGATCATGAGGACTGCGTCCATGAGGGCCTTTCTCGTAGAGAGCCCGGAGCCCCGGGCATGTGCGCACCACCTGAGTATAGCGGCGAAGGAAGCCGTCGGGTGCGGCCGTCACGAATCCGACACCCAGGCGGAGCCGCGGGGCCCGCGGCAGCGGTGCGGCGCCGCGGGGCCCGCGACGCATTCGCCTGCTTGACATATTGTCTACAGGGGAGATGGTGTATCATGTGCGAGAGCAGCAGGACGCGGATCCAGGGGAGACCGGGTGAGACGGCAGTTCGTCGCCATATCGAAAGTAGGAATCAACGTGCTCTACCGATGGCGCTGCCATCGCAACGAGCGGCGATCCATCGTGGTGTTCCTCTCCCGCAAGGCCGAGGAGCCCAGCTACGATTTCCGCACGCTGGCCGCCGCCTTCCGAGCGCGGGGCTGGGATACCCGCATGCATCTGCAGAACATCGCCCTCCATAATTTCCCCAGCTACGTCAAGCACGTCATCCGCGAGATCGACCTGCTCTCCAAGTGCAGCGTGGTCATCATGGACCGTTACGACCCGATTATCAGCCTGACGGATTTCGATTGCGAGAGTCATCCGGAACTCGCGCAGGGCGACAAGCCGCTCCACACCGACTTCCCCGTCAACCCGCTCGTCATCCAGATCTGGCATGCGTTCGGCGCCTTCAAGAAATTCGGCTACCAGAGCGTCGGCACGCCCGAAGGCCATACGCGCGAAGTCACCAACGTCTTCAATATCCACCGCAACTATTCCTGGATCGTCTGCAGCGGGGAGAACTGCCGCGAGGCATTCGCGGATGCCTTCCGCTATCCCGTCGAACGCGTCCTGCCCCTGAACCGCCCCGAGTACAACGAGCTTCTTGCCATGGGCAACCAGCTCACCCAACAGCAGGCCGCCCACTCCACCAAGGAGGCGCACCCCTCTGCCCCCGTCCGCATCCTCTTCGCGCCCACGCTGCGTAAGAGCCGCTCCTCGAAGCACCCCTTCCGAGACCTCTATCGCCAGCGTTTCGTCTTCGAGAAGAAGGTGAAGGGCCACGCAACCTGGTCGTTTCATCCGCTCGAGAGCAATCTCCCGGCACCTGGCAACGTCTCCGCGCAGCTGCTCTCCACCGATCTGGTGGTGACGGATTACTCTTCGATAGTCTACGAGGCGTATCTTCTGCGCAAGCCCGTGCTGTTCTTCATCCCGGATTTCGAGGATTACGAGAAGAGCCCCGGGCTGAACAGCGATCCCACAGTCCTCTGCCCCGAGCTCTGCATCATCGATCCCGACAAGCTCGCCAGCGCCATCAACCGCTACACCGCGCATCCCGACCAATATCCCTGGGAAGCGTTCAACCGCTTTGCCGCGGGGGCCTTCGACGAAGAGGGGGAGGACCCTCTCGACACCATTGTCAACTTGGCGATAGGCGAAGAGTAGCCGCCGACGCCCGCCCCCCGCCGCGGGGGAAAACGCCCGACGCGGCGGAATCGCGGAATTACTCGCCGCCCGCTTCCTTCGCGGCGTCTATCTCGTAGAGGCGCATATCGCCTTCCGAAAGCAGCAGCGTGAAGCCGGGGGTTTCGTCGTTTATGCCCTCGACGCCCCTCCAGTTCTTCTCGTCGTAGCGGAACTCGACCAGCGTCCGATCGGAAGTGCCGGCTAAATCGAGCAAGAGCACATAGCGGATATTGCGCGCGCGGACCGCCTTCTGCACCTTCTCGTTAGTCGCCACGTCCGCCAGATGCGTCCTTATGAGCTTATTGGTCTCGCCGTCGGCGGCACTGGTGTTGCCCGCCCGTCGGGTGAAGGTCTTCAGATTGTCGGTACCGTAGGCCCAGACGCTGCCGTCGAAGGGGAAGTTCGCCACATAGGCATCGTCGTCGATCGCGTCCATGACCTTCTGCACGAAGGCCCTCTCCTCCCCGGTGTACTTGTCGTCCCAGGAATACCGGGTCTGGATTTGGCTGCAGATTTCCACAAGACCCGTCTTCACCGTGCGGCTGCCGTAATCCAGCGACAGGGGGAAGAACTGCACCGCGCACAGCGCGACCACCAAAATGCCCGGCCCCACCCAGCTGCGACTCGTCCAGTTCGCGGCCGCCTGGGCGATCCAGCCAAAGCCCAAGGCCGCCAGGGGCAGGGCAAAAAGCGCGGCCATGGCGCCGGTGCGGCGGTAATCGTTGTAGAAGAATCCCGAGATAACCTGCTTGACCACGCCGTCCGTGGAAACGTCCACCAAATACATGGTCATGGCCAGGGCGAAGGCGATGGCGAACCAGAGGTAGCGCCGGTTCCGGACCGAATAGACGATGCCCAGAAGCACCAAGACGCTCAGGCCCGGCTGCACGCCCCCGCGAGACGAGAACATGAACGAAAACCCGGCCGCAAGGGCTTCGGGCACGGAAAGCTCCGCGGCCCATTGTTGGCTGGTCACACTCTGCAAGGGCGGCGCCAAGAACAGCAAGCCCCAGACCGCGCAGGCTCCTGCCACGAGGGCGACAGCGGCGAGCACCCGGCTGCGCCCAACGATGGCGTAGCGCTGCCCAGGCGCATAGAACATGCGCGAGACTCCCCAGAGCACACCCGCAATCCCCAGGACGAAGACGCCGTTGGGTTGGGACAAGGCAATGGCGCACAGAGCCAATAAGAACATGAGGCCCAGCACCACACGCCGACGCGCGTCGGACGCCTCCACGATGTCGCGCAGCAGCACCAACGCACCGGGAATCAGCATCCAGGAGACCATGTTGGCGAAGAGCTGCCCAAAGACCAGAAAGCCCCAAGGGAAAGCGCAGAACCCCAAGACGAACAGGCTGCCCGCCAATTGCGCGGGGCGGTTCTCGGCGAGGAACTCCCGGAAGAAGAGCGCGCAGTTGAGCGGGAAGACGAAGACGAGGAAGACGATTACCGTGGCATTGACGCCGACCATGACATTGTCGCCCGCCAACGACGAGACGAGAGCGGCAAGGACGTGCCAAGCCGCCGGGTAGAATTGCCCGGAGTTGTCGTAGCTGGCCACATGCAGGCTGGAGTAGAAGCCCGTGTCCAGGAAATGGCGGATGAAGGACATGTGCACGGCGGTATCGTCGTTGCGAGCGAAGGATTCCGGCCCGTCTATCTGCAGCAGGAAGAGCACGACGGTTAGCACGAGGGACACGCCCACGTAGAGCGCCGCCAGTTTCCAAGCCTGCGCGTCGTCCGCGGCGAGACCGGCAAGACGGCCGGCGGCGGGGCGGCGAATTTTCCGCACCCCCGATGCCACGGCGCGCACCAGCAGACACAGCACCAGCATCGCCCCAGCCAGAACCGCGCACGAGCAGGAGAATCCCACCTGGTAGAAGACGATGCCCAAGGCGGCCATCGCGAACAGGCTGAAGGCGGGCGCCAACACGACGGCCTTGAAATTTTGCAGTCGCGCCGCACGCCCCAGCAGATACCCCGGCACGTAAAGCAGCGCCAAGCACGCAAGCACCCCGAAAATCAAAGATCCCCACATATCGAATCCCCTAATGGCCATCAAACGGTTTCGGACATTGTACCCATTCGACAAGGGCATTCATCCCGCGGCTCCCGGAAATTCGAGGGGGGTCGCTCGCCGCGTCCGGCCGCGCTACCCAAAGACTTCGGCCAGGATACGCTCGGTTGCATGACCGTCGCAGGCGCTCATGAAGCGGTCGCGGAACGCATCCACTTCTGCGGAATCGAAGGCCTGCTCGCAGGATCTCGCCCAATCCGCCACCTCCGTCGTGGTGCCGAAGACCGGGCCGGGGGTGAAGTCGGCGTAGTCGTAGTAGAAGCCGCGCCAGTCGCTATAGGCTTCGCGGTCGAAGGCGAAAAACGCTATGGGGCGCCGCAGCAGAGAATACTCGAACACGATGGAGGAATAGTCGCTCAGGCAGAGGTCCGCTGCGGCCATCAGCGCATCGATCGCCAGGGCGCCCGAACTCACGTCGAAGGCGAAGTCGGCACAGTCGGCCGGCAGCTCCGGCGGGCGCTTCACGAAGGGATGGTGCTTCACCAGCAGCACATGCGTTTTTCCCAAAGCCCGCTTCAGCGCGGGAATATCCAACGCGTCGGGACCCTCTGCCGTGGCGACGCGACCGCGGAAGGTGGGCGCGTACAGCAGAATCTTCTTGCCCTGCGCTTGCGGAATCGCCTCCTCCACGCGTGCGCGGGCCCGCTCGAGCCACGCGGGATCGAAGAACACGTCGGTGCGGCTGACGCCTAGGGCCTTCACGATCTGCGGACAATCCTCCAAGTGCATGGCCTCCACGTAGGCCCAGTTCACCTCGGGGGCGCTCGTCGTCACCAGCGAGAGGTTGCCGTAATGGGGATGACGCTCCTTCTGCGCACGCGAGCCGCCGAACTTCAAATCGGCCGTGCTCATACCCCATTTCTTGAAAGCCCCGCAGGCATGCCAGGTCTGCACGACGCGCGTGCCCGCGCGCAGGGGCAGGCAGCCTATGACATTGCAGGCGTCATTGAGGAAGACGACCGGAGCGGCGGCAATCTGGTCGATCATGGCACGGCAGTTGCGGTAGTACTGGACGTAGTCCGATCCATGGTATTCCAGAAACGCCACCTGCACGTCATAGCCCCTATCGACAAGACGGTCGTGCAGCAGCCTGAAGCTATCGGAGAGGCTGCTCTCGCGCACTTCCACGAACACCACCTTGCGTGGATTCAGGGAAGTCGCTGCAGCCGCCCGTCGGTAGGCACGGGGGAACACGACATCGAGCAAGACGCCTTTCGCGAGCATCTTGCCGCCCTCGAGCGCACTGCCGCTCGCCTTCCCCATGCCCTGCATTCCCTCGTTTCGTACCCGCCGGTCCAATTGCAACTCGCTCATTCTACCCGATTGCGCGGCCAGTCGGGCCAAATGACCAGCCGAGCAGGCGAAAGGCCCGAAGCGCAAGGCCCCGAAGCCGAGCACGCGCCCTGCGGAGTCGCCCGGTCCGCAAACCGGAGGCTTCGGGCCGTTCCGCTCGACAAGCACGCACCCGACCACAGGCGCGATGCGACTCGACTATGCTAGGATTCCCTCTGATGGAATTCGAACCGGGGGTTTCGGGAGGGCGGATTCGCAGGGATGCGGGATCCGCTCTGTCGGAAAAGCAAGGACGAGAACGAGAGGACCATGGAAGCACCGACGATCAACCTGAGCATCATCATTCCAGCTTATAACACGATGCCCCATTGCAAGACCCTCATCGATTCGATCGTGAACCAAGATAGGGGAACGTACCGCATGGAAGTCATCGCCGTCGACGATGGCTCGACGGATGGCACGGGGGCGTATCTCGACGAAGCGGCGAATCGCTGCGATTTCCTGCATGTTTACCACATCGAGAACAGCGGCACCCCATCTATTCCGCGCAATAGGGGAATCGAATACGCCCGAGGAGAGTATGTCTTTTTCGCCGATGCCGATGACCGTTTCCTCGACGGAGCGCTGAAAAGGATGCTCCAGCGAGCATACGCCGCGAACGCGGACGTGGCCGTCGTCAAACTCGATGGCTCTGACTGGGGTTTGACGTGGGGCGATTTATTCGAGAAGTCGCGTGACGATTGCACGGTGGAGAACAGCCCGATTTTGAACTCGCTGGGCCCCTGGAAATTATTCAGGAGGAGCCTGATCTGCGATAACGACATCAGGTTCCCCACCGAATGCGCGTACGAGGATTTGCCGTTCACGCTGGAGGCCTATCTTAACGCCGAGAGAATCTCCATATTCGCCGACGCCGATTACTACAAGTATGTAAAACGCAAGGAAGGCTCGTTGAGCCACCTCGATAAAGACTCCGATTCGAACTTCGCCAAGCCCGAATGGAAAGTCTCCGGCATCGTGAACTATCTTTCTACCGCGTCGAAATACGCGACGCCCGAGGCGCGCCCGTTGATATACCTGCGGGCATTTCGCTACGCGGCACGGCACTACCTCTCGCTGGCTCATGAGGGCGGCGAGCAATACACCCGACTGAAAGAAGCTCTTGCGCCCTACTATTGCGAGGAAGTCAGATCGAACCTCTCCTTTACGGGAATAATCGATGCCGACGCTTTCCTGCTCAACGAAAAGAGCACGTATTGCGCGATAAGAGCCCAGATGGAAACTGCCATTTTTTCCATCATCCGAAACAAGGACGGGCACGACTACCTGGTTCGGGCAACCGACGGCACCGAGCTTTTGCGCGGCAAGATGCCGCGATTCGCCGGACGCGGACTTTCCTCGCCTCGATTCCGCCGCGCCCATCTTGCCGAAATTCATGGCGGGGACTCTCTGCATCTCGCGGGGCATTTCCTCGCCTTGGCGGGAGAGCCGAGCTCCTTTTCAAGCGGAGCGCTTACAGGGAAGACTCCCGACGGCACGGAAATCGGTTCGTGGCCCGTGAGCATTTCGGCACTTGAGGATTGGCTGCCCTACGAGAACGTCCGCTGCGTGTCCGGCGATTTTGCGTGCGACATCGCAAGCGCTGCTCTTGGCCAGATGGACTTCGATACCATCGAAGAAGATGTCCGTCTCGATTTATACCTCACGCTTACCACGGAGGGGCAATCATACGATCTCCGGCTCGGGAAATATCGCATAGGCGCGATAGGAGACGCGTTCAACCAGGCGGTCATGTTGACACCCGCATACCTTTTCAAACCCCTGATCACAGCCCGTGGCAACTTCAGCTTCAAGGTAATCCCGTTGCCGGAGAGAACGGCCCAAGCAGCATTCGAAAGAGCAATAGGACCAAAATTCGAATCGGCTATCGAGACGATTGCCTGGAAAGACGACGCAATCGAGCTGTCCGGAATCATCGAAGAGCTCTTAGTCCTCTGCAACTTAATGAAGTGCGACCTCGTCGTGTTAGACGAGCAGGGTGACAGAGCAGACGACGCATGCCGATGCCTGCATTTCACGCTGACGGAGAACGGCCGTTGGCAACTTCGCATCGACCCCGTCGACGTGCTTCAACATGCAGACGATGGAAATAGGCACCTCTATCATCTTTCCTGGCGAATCCTCTTCGACGATGTGTGCATCCTTCGCCCCTTCGGTGCGCGCCGCCCCGCGGGAAGCATGGCAATTTACAGAAGTCGAGCGGTCGAACACCGTGGAAGCCTATTCATCCCCATGGAGGGGGCGGGGAAATCGCTGGGATTCCAGACGACGCCACTCGGGCATTTCCTGGCCGACGAGCTCAGGCCGCGAATCGCATCCCTGTCTTGGAGGGAGTCGAATCTCCATCTCGAGCTAGCGATGCGCTCTCCCGTATCGCGTATCGAAGATTTCTCTGCCCGCATCGTGCTGACCGACGAAGAGGAGCGGATCATACCCTGCGCCACCTCGAAGCACATAATGGAGAATCCGCGAGAATGGGCCTATTCCGCTGAGGTGCCCCTCGCCGATCTGGCCGAAGCCGAGACGGGAGAACCGACGCACTGGAAACTCGCGCTGGCGACATCTGCATACGGAGTGGATGCCGTTCAAGCTCTCGGGGCCCGCCGTGCTCCCGGCAGCCGCGCCGTGTTCGAATCGAAGGCCTTCGCGACGCTGGAACGCTGCGTGATACCTACGCTTCTGGCGGACAAGACGCTGGCATTTGCAGTGAGCTCAATCGACGCCGCTCTGCGAAGCCCGGCTACACCCCGCATTGAAGATCTTGCCTGGAAAGACGGCACTCTCGTTTTGCGGGGGACGGCGAAGCACCCGCTGGTTCACGCCGGGGTATTCACCTGCGAGGTCGTCCTGCGAGAGCAGAGCACGGGCGAGGCGCTAACGTGTAGCGGGAGCTCCACGTACGACGAGAAGACCGGCAAGCTGCATTGGACAACGAGCATACGCCCCGATTTGGTGCTGAAGGGCGCCCGACGGGGCACTTGGTGCCTGGCGATGCGGAAGTCGACCAACGGGAAATCGCAAATCGAGCCTTTCGGCAAAAAGCGACCCGTGGGCACTCTTGCCGTGTTCATGGATTACAGCTACACGAGGCTCAACACCGTAATCGCACCTGTCGACCTGGGCGAAACCATCGGGTTTACACTCCGTCGTCGCTTCTGGTGACGCGAAATGCCCCGCTACATCTCCCCGTTGTTCTTAGTGGCGTGAAGATAAGCATCGATACGATCGCCGATACGATCGAGCAGGATAGATTCGGCGTCGTTTTCAAGCTCGCCCGTCCTCACGCGATAGTACTGATGCGGAAGATACTGCGAGAGCATGCAAAGCGGAATCTCGCCATGCGCTAGATTATCGAGCAGCTTCTTCCGCGCTGCCTGCACTTCTGGCTGGCTCATGTAGTAACGCGCGCGGTCGTAGAAGCTGTACGCCCGCGAAATCGCCTGGTCGTTCGAATCGCCTTTGTAGTAGTCCTTCCAATACCCCGGATTGTCGAGCATCACGCGCTCGAGCACATCACGGAAATACGAGCGGCGCTGCGGCTTGTTGGCATACACACGACTCTCTATCTCTTCAAGCGCGAAGAGCGCCTCTCGCATGCTAAAGGTAAATGCAGGCCCCACCTTCAGAATGGAGACACCGTCGACGCACATTTGCTTGAGGTTGTCCTGCGTCTGGTAGTCCGAAGAATGCCCCTCGATGGCAAACGGCTTTTGGCGCATATAGGCGCAAAGAGCCTGCGCGGCGGCGGAGTCGTACTCGTCGAGGGTACGCTCGTGAAATTCGACGCCCATCTCCACGACGAAGCCAACAACGCGAGAAAGGGCATCCTGCAGCCCATGCGCCTCGAACTCGCGCTCGTACGTCTCGATTGTCTTCTTGCAGTTCTCGACATCGGTCACACCCATGACGGCGTCGGCATCGGTATCGCCGCCGGGCACGGGCACTTCGCTGCCAAGCACGTACACGGGCGGCTCCGCATCGGAATGCTCGGCCGCATAACAAGCGAACGCTTCCTCGGCACGTTCGCAGAGAAACGCGCCGCGTCGTGCGCATACTCCCACGTCAAGCGGGATGTGCGGATTATCGTCGCCCACGCGCATGCTTGTGTCGAGATGGATTTTGGAGTAGCCCGCCATCACGCACGACTCGACAAGTGCAGCGGCTTTCTCCATGCACGTTTCCTCGGGTTCATCGCACCACGGAAGAGGGCCGAGATGATCGCCTCCCAAAATAATGCGGCTGCGATCGAGCCCGATGGAGTCAGCGAGCTCGTACACGAAATCGCGGAAATCGGCAGCCGTCATGCCGGTATAGCCGCCTTCTGGGTTCACCTGGTTGGAAGTAGACTCGATAAGCGCAATCGTCTTGGTCTTCTGCGCCTTCACGAGCACGGCCTTCACCACGTCTCGATTGGCGGAGCAGCAGGAGAACACGCCCACCCCTCGACCAGCCTTATTACGTTGGACGATCTCTTGTACAGGATGCATGTACATGGCCTTTCTCTATTGGCATTTTATGAGCAGTTTACCCGTTACAGAGTTAGGTATGGCGAACTTCTTCATTCCCCCAGAAATATGCTCGAGGTCGTAAACGCTATCTATCATCTCGTCCACCACACGCAAAATACCCGACGAAAACTGATCGGCGACCGCTTCCCATTCCCTGCCCGGCCAAGGAGCGCTATAGGACATCCAGGCGCCCGTTACGACAAGCTCTTTGCGATTGAGGTTCTCCCATTCGGCAACCGTGAACTCCATGGGGCGCTTGGGCGTGCCGACCATGCAGACCGTCCCTTTGTTCGCGGCGAGGTCGAACGACTTCACCATCATGGCCCCGTTGCCAGACGTGTCGAACACGTAATCGTAGCCGCCGCGCGGCAAGGCCCCTCTCGCGGCATCATCCCATCCGGGCTCGGTCGTGTTGACCATATGCTCTACACCGGCTGCACGCGCGGCGTTCAAGCGGCTTTCGCGACGCGCGAATGCCGTCACCTCGAAACCACGCGCCTGCAGGATCTGCGCGAGGAAGATGCCGATTGTTCCGCAGCCGCACACAGCGACCTGGGCGGGCGGCTCTGGCGACGCGAGCTCGACTGCGTGCTGGGCAACGCTTGCCGGCTCGAAAAACGCGGCTTCCATGTCGCTCACGCCGTCGGAGACGGGCAACACGTTTTTCGCGGGCACCGCTACGAATTCGGCATAGGCCCCATTGCGTCGGGACCCTATGAAGCTGTAATTCCTGCACAGCGAGTAGTTGCCGTCCTCGCAATCGGGGCAGCTCATGCAGGGGACAAGAGGCACCCCGGCGACGCGCTTGCCAAGAAGGCCGGCATCGACGTCCTCTCCGACTTCGACGACCGTTCCGGAGAATTCATGGCCCAGCACAAGCGGAAAGAAATGAACCGCTCCATCGAGAAAGCGCGGCACATCCGAGCCGCACACTCCGCAGTATGCCACCCGCACAAGCACCTCGTCCGACGCAGGAGCCGGGCGCGTCAATTCCCGGCAATTCATGACTTGCTTCGCTTCGAGGACCGCCGCCTTCATCGCTCACCCCTTAAAGTAGTAACCGTGGAAAAGCCGTTCGAACAGCTCCATATCATGACGGTAAGTAATCTTGAGATTGACGTAATCGGTCGAAATCACCTTCATGGGGATATCGTTGGCAAGCGCAATCGCCCCTGCGCTCGTAAAGCGCTCGAGGTCCTCTTCGGATGCCTGCTCGTATATCCGATGAATCGGCCCGAACGTGAAGAGCTCCGGAGAGGCGCCCGACACGATTTCCTCGCGAGGCACGACTTCACGCAGGCTCCCGTCCGAATCGGTGCGATACACGGTGTCGAATTGCTTGCGTCCCAGCGTTGCGGCGCCGTGTTCCTGCGTTGCCCGAATAGCATCGGCGGTCGAGCCTTCATCGAGATAAGGATGCGTCGCGTCGTGGATGAGCACCACATCGCTCTCGTTCGCGAACTCCGCGAGACGACGCAGCCCGTTACGGACCGACCCCGACCGCGTTGATCCGCCGGCGATCGTCCCCACGTACTTCGCGATTTTGAGCTTCTTCGCCCAACTGTCGGCGTAATCGACCCATTCGGCATGGCAGACGAGAACGATGCTGTCGATTTTATTGAAGCGATCGTACTTGTCCATCACATACGAAAAGACGGGCTGCCCCTCGACCTCGATGAACTGCTTGGGTATCTCGGCACCGAAACGGGTCCCCGACCCGCCCATCATAAGCAACACATGGTTCATGGCAATCTCCTTATCCCGCGCTCCGCAACTCTTTCGAAAACCATTCATCGCACCTGGGAGGCAATGCCTGCATCCTGCTGCTGTTTCGGCTAGATTCGCTCCTGGTAAAAGCGACTTGCCTCTTCGTAGCTTCCGTCATAGAGCTTTCTGCCCTTTTCCAACACGATTCCGCGGCTGCAAAGCGCCTTCGCAGCCGAAGAGGAATGCGTGACGAACAAAAGAGTGACATTCTGGTCCATCATGATCTCGCGAATCCTGCGAATGCAGCGCTTCCTGAATTTGGCATCTCCGACCGACAACGCTTCGTCGACGACGAGGATCTCCGGTCGAACCGAAACCGCAAGCGCGAATCCCAAACGAGCCCTCATTCCGCTGGAATAGGATCGCATCGGCTGATCGATATACTTGCCCAAATCGGCGAACTCTATCGCCTGCGGGATGATCTCCTCGAGCTCTTCGCTGCTCAACCCGAGAATCTGGCCCCGCAACTTTATGTTCTCCCTGCCCGTCAGCTTCTTGTCGAAGCCTGCGGAAAGCTCCAGGAGCGCACTCACGCGCCCATTCACCGTCAACTCGCCCGAAGTAGGATGCGTTACCCCGCAGATCATCTTGAGCGCCGTCGATTTCCCCGCCCCGTTCAACCCGAGGAAGGCAACGGCCTCGCCTTTACGGATCTCGAAGCTCAAATCGTCATTAGCGTTGATGGCATCAACATAGCCTTTGCTTTTCACGCCGAAAACGCTGAGCACACGACTCATGTCGTTGCTGCAAAGATGGTAGGTCTTGGTGACATGCTCGAATCGAATGGCGATTTCATCGCTCACTCTTTCTGCATGCAGCTGCCTGGCTGCAGCGAGAATTTTGGCCCTTTCCCGTTGCGCCTTGCGCCTTCGTGCCTTGGCGGACTCGGCCTTGGGGCGCTTGCGGGCGTCTTGCCCTTCTGCCGGCTGCACGGCCTCGGCAGTCTCCGGAATGCTCTCCTCCGCCGGCGCAGACTCTTGTTCGTGCGCCTCCTGCGCTGCGGCGGGAGTCTTCTCCTCTTGTTCGACCTTAAAGGACATCGGCGACCTTCTCGCTCGTCTTCTTATAGACGATAACCGCTACGGCCAATGTGACTGCAAACACCACCCCGAAACAGACGCATATCGTGGGGTCTTCCCATACCCAGACCCTTTCATAGAAAGCATCTCGAAAGCCCGTGACCAAGGCGGTAATGGGATTGAAGTAGAGCGCAGCCTGAATCCAGTCGACCGGCACGTCCCTTACATTGAAGATAACGCCCGAGAGCCAGAAAAAGGGGGTGGAGAGCGCGCCCATCAGGTTCTTGATGTCCTTGCTGATGGCGCATAGCGGCGACATGAACATACTGAACAGCCACCAGAATGCGCACATGACCGCCAGAAGAACCGGCACCTGGACAAGATGGATGTCGAGGGGCTGTCCGCAAGCGAAGTACAAGATCAACAGCAGCACCATCATAAGCAACTGAACGGCCAACGAAGAAAGCACATAGATGGTAGGTATCCCGCCGATGGGGAACTTGACCTTTGTAACCAAATAAGGATAGCGGTGCATTACATCGATGCCGCCGGAGAGCATGTCCTTCATGAAGAACCAAGGTATAATGCCCGCGCTCAACCAGAGAATATACGGCGCGGCGCCTGGGGCAACATGTCCGGCCCTCAATCCGATTTTGATGCCGAACCAGAAACAGGCGATGTAGACGGCCGGTTTTATGACAAACCATGCCCACCCAAGCACGGCCCCGCGAATCTGCTTCTTCAAATCGAAGACAGCCAACTGGAAAATCTGTCCCCTCCATTCCCAGTTGTCTTTCAAAATGGTGCCAAGCGTACTCAAGCAACGTCCCGTCGATAGCCAATTGCAACTCTAAAATAGTAGCACAGTGCACAATTCTCGACCCCACTTCCAAGGAAACGGCGCAACAGCTCTCGATGAGGGGAAATGCCTCGGCGCACAGCATACGCAGCAGAACGCATCGTCGCTCGCGCTCGGCTTGCCGCACGGCGGCTCGCAGGACGGCGGCTCGTGTTTTCACAAACGATCGCTAAGGTCCCTCCGAATGCCCCTACCCTGGTCCCAGCCTTGCCCGACCACTTAAGACGAATAGGCGTGGCGGACCCCCTTAATCGGCCCTCCGTCGGGCGGGCGCCAGGTAATCGGTGAAGAACGTCACGACCCCCATAGCCTGATAGCGCTCCTGCTCCTCGACGGTGTTGACCGTGTGCGCGGCAACGGAAACGCCCTTCGCTCGAACGGCCGACACCACTTCGGGGCTTAGGCGCTTCTTGGCCATGATCAACACCCCGATGCCGTGGTCGCGGCAGAACTCCGCCATGCGCTCGAAGTCGCCGACTTTCTTCATCTTCTTCTTATACAGCGACATCGTCCAGTTCTCGTATGGATAGACAGCGTGCACGGCGTCATACTCGGGCTCGTGATAGATTTCGGGTATGACCCTGTGCAGGAACTCCTCGCCTGCGTCCCCGCGTGCGCGGAACAAGGCGACCAGACGCTCATGCACCTTTGCAATGTCTTTTTCCTGCGAGTCGACAACCAGATCAATATCACGCTTCGCATTGCAGAGCATATCGCAGGCCGCTTCGGCGGTCATAGGCGTGAAGCGGCCTGCGATTCTGGTGCTCAGGAATTCCTCTGAACTTTGCGGCACGCGCCCGTTGCGTTTCCAGCCGTGCTCGCAGACCAGCACGTCATCGGTTGTGAACATGAAGTCCATTTCGACGACGGAGTGGGTACTTTCCAGCGTCTGCGCAAGCGCCTCGGCGGAATTGGTGTAGGCGGTCTTGTCGATGCCGCCGCCTGCATGCGAGATGAGTCCCGAACGTGCCCAGACCGGCGCTTTGGCCGCTACGGCACGAACGTGGGCTTCATGGTCGACGGCGTCTTTGATCTCCTGGAAATTCTGCCTGAAGCGTCGAAGTGTCTCGCGCTCCTGCTTCGTTTGCGCGGTGTATTGCGCCCGACGCGTGAAGTACGTGTTGTCGAACAGCCCGAAATCTACGAGCGCCTGATAGTTGACGTGGGCAGACGTGAGCGTGGTCGTTGCGGCGTAATCTTCGCTCGCGATGCCGCAGCACTTCTTGAAATCGCGCACGTAGGCTTGACGATCGGCGGGAACCCAGAATGTGCCCGCTTCGCAGCTCAGCTGCACCCGGTCCCTCAAGTACGAAGGGTCGAAGGCGAGCTTCTTGCCAAGGAAAACATGCGGTTTCTTCGTCTTCTGCGCTTGAAGCATGGCGCGGCTGAACATCAGCCTCCCAAGCCGGTTGCCGATAGCGACCACCGTATGCGCTGCGGCATACGCGCGTGCTTGGGCAGTATCGGGTCGCCGCACGGCAAGTACGCCCTTCTTCCATCGCCTCAGGATCTTTGCCAGACGTCCACCATAGGTTTTGGGCTCTAAAGGCACCACGGTAATGCAAAGACGGGTATGGGGCGTATCGCTAGAGCCTTTAAGCGCTACATGAATTGAGTCGGTCCCTTGGTATCGCAGCGAAAAAGCAGCTGACGCACTGTTGTTTCCAATGTAGGAAAGCGATCGATCGGGGTTTTTGCCGGTCGCTTCAAGCAGCAGTTCGACAAGGCGCTGCATATCGTTGGGAGAGCAGACGATTGCGTAGTCTTCCGGACGGGCGGGCAGCTGCCCCGTGCGCGTGAGCGCATCAACGAGCGCAGGCGAGAGGACGTAATCGATGCGCTCGTCGTCGCATAAGGCCGCGAGCTCGGCGAGCAAGCCGCCGAGGCACTTGAGCACACCGTTGATCTGCACATTCGAGCGAACGGGATTGCCGGACTTCTCGGTTATCGGCAGCGGGCCGGGTTCGGGGCCGTTCCATTGGGGCACCTTTGCGGTTTTAGCCCATTCGGGCGAACGGAGCCAGCGAGGGTGGTATCCCGTTACGTCGGCAATGTCGAGCAGGACCAGGCCGTTGCGCGTCATCTCGGCTGCATGCAGGTACAGCTCGTGCGCTTCCTGCGCATGCCCGCGTGCCTCCAGGCAATCGGCCTTCGCCTTGCGGAAGGCGCCATTGGCGGGAAAGCGGTCGATGGCGGAATCGGCGAGTGCTTCGTATGTTTCAAGGTCTTCGTCGGCGTTCGTCGAGCGCCACTGTCCGACGGCGTTAAGGCAAGCCACTTCCCAATACCAGCTAACGCAAGGGTTCGCCTCGGCGATAGCCATGGCTTTCTCGCGGCCTTCCAGATACCGCTTCTTTTCCCAGCAGCTCATCGATTCGCGGAGGGCGCAAATGTCGTTGCGTATGGCCTGCATGGCGGGGGTAAGCGTCCCTCCCAGTTCCTCGCGCACCTCGATAAGCCTGCTTGCATGGTGCACGCGGTCGGTATGCAGCAATGCCACAAGCGCCGCCTCGAACACCGTGTCGTCAACCTCTACCAGAATAGGTTTGGTGAACCGGTAATAGTCACGGTTCGTGCGTCGGCCAATCGCCAAGCTGCCGGTCTGCCAGCTCAGGTAATCTGCGAGGAGCGCGGCAAGCGTCGCGCCGTCTTCTGCGGCCAAGGCTGCATCGTATTCGGCCTGGTGCTCTTCGATTGCAGCCGCGACGTCGAGCGCGACAAGATTCGATTTCGCATAGATCCGCTCGTCACGCAGCGCATTCGAGGTCTTGGCGTGCTTCAGGACGGAGTAGCGGCGTTCTTCGGTTTCGCGGATGAGCACGGTCCGGTCGTACGTGGGATGATAATGCTCCAACGCTTCGGCGTAGGGAATGTCCAAAGACATTGCGGCATCATGTTTTGCCGGGTTGACCGTCGGCGGCACCTCGGGCCATTTCTCCCCGAAGTACGCGGTCAGGTTGCCGTTGATGTCTTGGGGCGCAGTGAACTTCTGACCCTCGAACTCGACCGTTTGGCCTTTGCCGAACCACGAGCGCTCGAGCCGGTAGGGTACGTTCTGCCAACGGTAGGCGTAGTAGCGCCCCTCGTCTACGAAGCGGTTGGCCATGCGTTGCTCGATTTGGCTGATCACCGGCGCCTTGCCCTGCTGATGGGCCATTTCGAGATGCTTTTTGAACAGGTCGGGGTCCAACTCTGCGCGATAGGCTGCAACGTTCGCATAATTGGCCAGCGTCGACATAAGGAACATGTCCTGCAGGTAATCGGCGTAGGCTTGCTCGTCGTCGGCAATGGGATCAAGTACGAAAATATCGATGACGATGCCGCTCACGCAATCGTTAAGCGACTGCGCCGAATGGATGAGCGTCGTGTCGGTGGACATGTAGCGTGGCAGCAGGTGACCGTACGATTCGTCGTCGGTGGGGGAGCCCAGGTAGCGGTTGGGCGGAAGTTGCGTCTTGCAGACCTCGTCGAACTTGACCCAGTCGGCGTACGTCATGGCTATGTCGGCATCGTCGTCCCAGGGCAAAAACCCCCGGTTGCGAACGGCGCCGATAAGCGTGCCGCCGATGAGATAGTACGTGATGCCGTTTGCATCGCAGATGTCGCGGATTTCGCAAAGAAGCTGGAAAAGGTGCTGCTGGTGTCTATTCATGGCTTCCTATATCTTGGGAGTGTCGTGATTGAAACAACTGCCTAATGGATTTTATTCCATGTTCTTCGATACCGCAACTCATTGCATTTTCGAGGGCTTGGCATTGTCGCCGCTCGATTGCGATCGCAGGTCGAGCACGGCAAGGTCAACCACGACCAAACCTACCGCAAAAGCGCATGATACAATGGGTGCGCATAGAAAGTCGCGCCAATGGCAATCGAGTTGGCCGGGGATTCCGCGCAGCGACAAGGCAAGTGGCTCCCTCACTCGTCCGCAGCGTAAAACGATTCGGAGGATTTCACATGACGCCGCCACACGATATTTCCAACGACAAGCTCGAGATAGTCGATGGGCTCAGCGTGGACCGATCGTACACCGGACTGAAGCGCGTACTCACCTATGGAACCTACGACTTGCTCCACTACGGACACACTCGCCTGCTCAGGCGCGCCGCTTCGCTTGGCGATTATCTGGTGGTCGCGCTCTCGACAGACGAGTTCAATGCGACCAAGGGCAAGAAGAGCTTCTACCCTTACGAAGTGCGCCGCGAAATGCTCGAGGCGATTCGCTACGTCGACCTCGTCATCCCCGAGTACTCTTGGGACCAGAAGAGAGAAGACGTGAAACGCTACGGAATCGACATCGTGGTCATGGGCGGAGACTGGGCGGGAAGCGACCGATTCGAATTCTTGCGCGACTGCTGCAATCTCGTCTACCTCGACCGAACGCCCGGCATATCCACAACGCAGGTAAAACAGCACCTCAACAAGGGCCTGTAAGCCCTCGTCTGCAAGCCCTAGCGTGCCGTGGCAGACCAGCCGCTCCGAAAATAGGGATGATCGACGCCTTTGCGTTTCAGCATGACATCGATATCCTCCTTATGCTGCTCGGGAATCTTGGCAAGGAAGTCGTCGACGAATTCCTGACCCCGATCGCGCAGGAAAACCAAGATACCCGCCTGAAGACACAGCTCGTCAACATACAGGCCGAAACCATCGCCATCATACACGCGATAGGACGCCTCGATGTAGGCGCGGGCCACCTTCATTACCGCGTCGGGGCCTTTGGGAATAGCCTCCCGGACCAATTCACGTCGAGGATACATCGTCTCCCATGTCTTGAACCGTTCGCTCGAAAGCCGCCTAATCGCATGATAGCGATCGATGCGTTCGGCGCACATGGCAAGCTGGGCACGCACCTCGTCGAGCTTTTCGACCTTCAGGGAGGAGGCTCGGACATGATGTCTCAAACTACTCATGGCGCCTTGCGCACCGAAGCTGCGCAGGCTCTTGAAGCGGTTCTTCGGGCGCTTCCGCTTCTTCTTCTTGATGGGCCGCGGTTTTGCGACAATGCCGAGTCCGAGTTTTGAAGCCAGGTCGTTTATGGCAAGCATCACCATGCCGTTATTCGTTCGCGCAGCAAGCCCGCCGAGCACCTGTGCGCCCTCGTCCGCACGATTGCACGCGAAAAGACAGCGCGCCTCGAGAAGCGCTAGGTAATCGCCCTTTCGGTAATCTGCGGGAAGCGAGGCCGTAAAGGCAAGGCAGGCAACCGGGTCCGACGAAATCGCCCAAGCTTGCGCCGTCGCGGCATGCATCGTCGTGGGACAGAGACTCATCAGCGCATCGCGCGCCTTCCCGAGAAGCTCCCCATCATCGAAATCTATAGCGCGATAAAGATCGCCGCATGCGCCGAGGGCCCGCTCGAGGCGCGTGTTCGCTTCAGACGAGTTGAAAGTGCAGCGTTTCTCATCCGCACGGTAGGATTCGATGACCTTGGCAACCTCCCAATACCGCGGATCCGCCAGGAATTGCGCCCAGAGCACCGCCGAGAGGACCGCGCTGTCGATTGGAGCGACGATACGCCAGCGAGCGAGCTCCTTATCCTGCATGAGCGCGACGATGGGCTTGAGCTTGCCAAGTGCGCTCTTGGCCTCTTCGGGGGAAGCTTGCGAGGCCTCCGGTCCGGCAAAACGTCGCACGCATTCGAGTTCGCGCACGTTATCGCTGCGCGAACGGGCATGAAGCTCGGCAAGCGCCTCGAGGCGCGGTACCGTGGTTTCGTAGAGAAGAGCCGATTCCCGTATTTGCAAATCCGTGTGCCGGAAGAAATCGCGGACGGCAGCTTCTTGGTCGATGAGCTGCATGTAATCCTCGGAGATCACAGGACCGGGAATGTTCAAATCGGCGCCGGAGTAGGTATGGAAACTCTCGTTAGAGGGGCACTCCCTCCAACCGCCGCCGTAACGCTGCTCGAAGAATCCAACTGGATCGCTCGGAGCGCAGAGCATCGCATCTTCGAAAGGAATGCGCACGGGGTTCACGAACCATTCCGTTCTGAATCGTCCGAACCCGTTGAACGCTCCCCCGCTGCCATGAAAACACCAGGTCGATTCCTCGAACTCGGGGATAAGCGCGCGAAATTCGCTTTCGGCGCGCTCGAGGGCCTTCTCGCGCCCACGCCTGTCCTGGTACCCGACAAGACGTCGCCAGCGTTTGTGGAAACGCGCGTTGCGATACTTCGAACGACGTTTGTACCGGCACATGAGTTGCTCCCAAACCAGAAACGCGCAGACGGCGTCTTCCTGCTGCTCGGCATCGTCCGGCAGTGGAAACAATATGAACACATCGACGAACAGGCCGTGGGTTCCCCCGTTGAACGAAGACGTGCTGAGAGGGCAGGAGGTGTTCAGATCTACGAACCTGCCGAACAGAAGCGGATAGTCGGGCTCCGTCGCACGGTCGACGAACGCGTATCCCTCTGGAAGAGCATCGGCAAGAGCCAGATCGCGCAGTCGGTTGTAATTGCGCTCGTCCATGACGATGTCGACGTCATTATCCCAGGGAATGAAACCGCGGTGCCTCACCGCTCCGAGCAGGCCGCCGAAAGCAATGGAATAGGTAATTCCGTGGTCGGAGCAAACCTTGTCGAGAACCTTCAGCAAATCGAGCAGCTCCGCCTGCCAGTCGGAGGCGATGTTCACGCGTGGCGCGTAGTTCAGATTGTCGAGTGCAGACATGAGCAGCCTAACTGAAGTCGTCCGAAGACTTCTCCGTTCCCTTCCAACGCAATAGGCCATGCCCGCGTTGCTGGTGAGGCATCGGGATAGCCATGAAGTTACCGTATTGCATCTGCAGGAACACCTCGGGGTGATTCGGCACCTTCAACGTAATGCCTTCGAAGTCGACATCGCGGTATGGAAGCAAATCATCAAGGTGGACGCAGGTGAACGTCGCCACGTAGCTGGCCACGAACCGCATCGAATCGTCCCCGTTGAACAGGGTGACCGTTTCGTCATACGCCCTCTGCGTATCCATCAGCGATTTATCCCAATACTTCCGATGGCGGGCACGCATGACGGCCTGCTCGAGAAACTCTATCGGGTTCGCAGCCCGACGACTGTCGAGCCCCTCTTTCGGGACCTGGCGATTTACCGTGGAATTGTGATTTCTGATAAGCGCGTCCACTTTCTTCCTGAACTCCACCATTCTCCAATCGCCAACCGGCGCCTTGTCAAAGGGGAACACATCGACGCAGATGCCCTTGTCGAAATCACGGAACTCATTGTAGGCCGTAATGTATTCGGTGCCGCGCAACCTCACCTTCGAGAACAAATACGGGATATTCGGGTCGCTTTCGCGCGTCTGCAGGAAAAACTCGGGGCCGAGCTGGCTCGGGGCGATTTTAAGGAACTTCTCGTAGTCGGCACGGAGCATGCCCACGTCTATATCGTCGTCCCATGGAATGAAGCCACCGTGCCGCACATAGCCGAGCATCGTACCACCGCAAATGAAATAGCCGATATCGTTCGCCCGACAGATCCGGTCGATTTCGGCGGCTATCTTAAGTGCATCTTTCTGCAGGCATTGCACCTGCTCGAGCTCCCTGTCGCTATCTTCGATAACCCAGGGGGTCGTAACGCAAGGGCACATAATCTCAGTCGGACCGAAGGGTATTTTGCGCAGAGGGTAGAGCTCGTCGATCTTTATGGTCTTACTGCGGCTGGGAAAGAGTCGTCCGAGCGCCAAACGAGGGCCTTTGTTGTATGAATCCGCGAGCTTCCAAATGGCGCGGCTCAGCCTGAGCTGCTTTTCGGGACGCGAAGTGTCATAGCGGCGATTAAGCGTTTTGAGCTCGAAATAGAATGCCCGCGAGACATCATAGTCGTCGGGGATGCCATCGAATATCGAAATGCGCAGCTTGGGATTCGCCTGCAGCGGCAAGTTGTCGTTGCCATACACCAGATGCCCGTCTTCCCCTATGAAATCCGGGTACCTCAAACGCACGATGGGCATGCGAAGATACGCGGTCTTCTCGTAATCCAAGTAGGCATCGAGGATGAACTCATCTGAGGGATCGGCGCGCAACGCCTTTTCGAGGCGAAAGAAGTCTGCACGCGTCATGCCAATCTCGATATCGGATGAGCCGGGCATGAAACCCTTATAAGTAATCGCGCCGACAAGGGTGCTCGCGAATGCGAAATACTCGATACGGCCATGACTTTCGCAATACGCATTGAACGCGGAGATTAAATCGTAGCCAGCCTCTTGCGATGGCACGACAGTAAGGCTTTTCGTATGCAAATCGTAGGTAGTCTTCTCTGCATCTTCCCTGCTAAGGCAGCTATAGGCAGACTCGAGCACCTCTGCCACCGCGCTATCGATTTCGTTCATGGACTTCCTTTGCTTCGGGAAAGCGATAACTTGGGGATTATAACCTGCAACACTGCCCCATAAGGCCGAGGAACGCATATTAAACGGATGCCCCCTCACAAAACCCACTGGCAAAACGCCTTGCGAAACTTTCCAAATTATCTTGAGCCAACCGCAGTTCAAAGGAAAAAATTCAGTATCATGGGTACGTTGGGATTTCCTGCGCAGGATGGAGGAGAGAGCATCATGGCAACCGCTAGAACGACCCCCGCCCGCATTGCCGCCTTCGCGTCGTGCGCCATCGTCGTCGCACTCGCAGCAATCCTGCCCGCGCATGCGTACGCCGACGACACTGCGGCATCCCCCTTGCTCACCGCGCAGGCAACCACGGCCGTCGTCGTAACCGACGCGGCCGGCCGACAGCTGAACTCCTATGGCATTATCGATAGCGACATCACCACCCAGCTGGCAGATGCGCTCGCATATGGAAAGAGCCTCGCATCTTGCGACCAGACCACGGTCACGGTGCCGGCCGGCTCCTACACTATCGACGCCAACCGCTGGATTCGCATCTTCTCCAACACGAAGCTCGTCATGGACGGAGCGACCATCAAGCAGACCGCCACCGACTCGGGACAGCTGCAGCGCGTCAAGAACAACACCCTCATGGTGCAGGGCTGCCACTTCGGAAGCAGCGGCCAAGTGTGCACCGACAGCTCGTGTACGCATGGCAAGCAGACCCAAGTGCAAAACGTCACCGTCGAGGGCGGCGTATGGGACGCCAACTGCAAGTCCAATCCCACATGGAACGTTTCGTGCATCCTCATCCAGCACGGCAAGAACGTCACTTTCAAGAACGTCGCTTTCAAGAACTTCACCAACCATGCCGTCAACGTGGCGGGCACGCAAAACGTCCAGGTCGTCGGCTGCACCTTCTCCAACGCAGTGAAGTTCACGGGCGACTCCGAGCGCTTCTGGGGCGGCAAGGTGCGCACGGCGCAAGGCAAGATCGACCGCATCCGCTCCACCGAAGCCGTCCACACCGACTTCTGCAACAAAGAGGGAGAGAAAACCGCCTACCCGCTCGACAACTCCGCATGCAAGAACATTCTGGTCACGGGCTGCACGTTCACCGATACCTATAGCGGCGTGGGGACCCATCACGAAAACGCCTCGGCCACAATCGACGGGCTGACGGTCGAGAAATGCACGTTCACCCTCAAAGACGGCAACGCCGTCAACCTCTTCAGCACCACCAACGCGAAGGTGCTAAACAACAAGGTCACGGGCGGCTACTGCCTCGTGCGCGCGAACGACTCCAAGGGCGTCGTCGCCAACAACAAAACGAACAAGTGCACGGGCAACGCCATCGGGTCGGTCAACGCCTCCAAGCTTACCGTCAAGAACAACACGATTAAGAAGACGACCGGAGCCGGCATCCTGTTCTCCGACAAGGCCAGCGGCACCATCTCCGGCAACAAGATCGTCAACTCCAGCAAGGGCACCGGCGTGAACATCTCCGGCGGCAAGGCCACGGTGAAGAACAATACGATCAGCGGTGGCGCAATCGGCATCGCCTTCAAGAGCGCCTCGGGCGCCTCCTCCGCCATCGGCAACGTCGTCGCCGGCGCTTCCACCAACGGCATCTACGTTGTCAGCACCACCAAGGGCAAAATCACCTTCTCCAAAAACACGGTGAAGGGTTCGAAGGGCGCAGGCATCCGAATCGACAAGAGCAAAAACGTCACCGCCTCTAAAAACGTCGTGCGCAACAACCGCTTCGGCTTCAGCGTCTCCGCGTCGAAGAACCTCGGCATCTCCAAGAACAAGGCCAGCGGCGGTGAAGTGATCATTCGCGTGGTGCAGAAGAGCACGGGCGTCAAGGTGACCAACAACACGCTGAAGGCTCAGACGGGACGGCTCTGCTCGTCGAACGCCATCTACTTCTACGGCCGCTGCACCGGCACGGTTTCGGGCAACACCATCGTCAAGGCCGGCACTGCCGGCGTGCGCGTCGATGGCAAGTGCGAGATTGCGATCAAGGGCAACAAGATCACCGCCCCGGGCACCAAGGCGTTGAGCATTTCATAGCGACCAGCAAGTCCTACCCCTCCCACACGCTTCCCTGCTGTTGAACACGCTACCGGCGGCTAAAGAAAGGACGGACGCGAAAACCCAGAGTCCTGCTTTGGTCCTCGAATGGCGAGATTCTTCTCCCCGAATTGACGTCGGTGAATTTCATGAAAGTCCCTTCCGGCCGCCTGTAGCCGAATGATTCGTATGAATCATCGTCGAGAAGGGCCTTGCGGAATCTGAACTACCACGAGGTGGTGCGAGTTATACATGCTGTACAATGGGATTGTTGCAAGCGGTTGTAATTCAGAATCCCCACCCCGGTTCAACTAGGCAACTGTTTGATGTAGAGGAGTAGCTGCACCGAATGGCTAAACAGAGACTACCGTTCTATGACAACTTGAAATTCATTCTCATTGCCCTGGTGCTCATAGGGCATTTTTCGGGAATGCTCATAGAGCACGACTACCCGCTTAAAGTTTTGCGGCGGTGGATTTACCTGTTCCATATGCCAGCCTTCTTGTTCGTTGGCGGCATATTCGCAAAGAAGCTCTGCACGCCTCAGAAAGGCTTGCGTATTAACGTGATTGCGTTTTATCTCGTCATGGCCTTTTTGCTGTATACAGGTTTATGGCTTGAGAAGCGTATTTGGGACCCTACTCTGGACTACGATTTAATTACGATGGGGTCTATACCTTGGTATTTTGTTGCCATGGCCGCACTGGGCACATCGACGGCCGTTGTCAGCAAAATTCGCGGGGGGGGGTTGAAAACCGTTATTCCTCTCTCCGTTTTAGTCGCCGTATTGGCGCCCTTTAATGCAGGCTTCGGTGATTTCCTCGTTCTCGGACGAATATGCGCATACGCCCCCTTTTATTTCTTCGGCTATTTTCTGAGCGCCTCCGATTTTGCATCATTCGTCGGTAAAGCAAGGCGCATGAAGTGGCCTGTAGTCGTAGCGGTGCTTCTGATGGTGCTGCTCTATTGGGCGCTCTTCTCGCTTCCGAAGAACATAACGGGCACTATGTCGGGTCTGGCAACAGGGCATAACACCTACGATGACATGAAGTCATTTCCATCGAGTATCGATGCGATTATTCGTTTCGCAGACATCATTATTGCAGCGGTAATGATTCTTGCGATATCTCTGCTCACCCCGACGAAGAGAGTGCTCTTCACCGATTTAGGCTCTCGAACGCTCCAAGTCTATTTCATGCATCCATTCATTTACTATCCGATTAAGGGTTTGGGATGGTTTGATCCATTGCAGCATTACCTGCCGATAGCTAGTTGGGCTGTTATTGTGGCTTCGGTTGTATTGGCTTGCTTGCTGGCGTTGCCCCAATGGCCTGCCCGACTGTTTCAGAAGTTGAGACAGGCGATTCGCATAGACAACAACCCATAAGCTGCATGGTTGCTTTGCTTCCGGGTCCAGATCTTTCCGTATTTGCGCTTTTCAAGCTTCGTGAGCGCGCCTATGGCAGCACGACCGATGGATGGGTCTCCTATGAAGAAGGCGAGCTAATCCTGGAAAACGGCTACAATTCGACGAAATAGCACGCAGCTACATTAGGCGTCTATGCGGGTCTCGACTACGTGTTGGGACCCGCTTTTTATCTGACGCCCGCACGGACGTCATAACAGATTGGGACATTTCATGGGACTAGCACGCAAACAGTTGCTCACCGTCATCGTATTGCTCGCGGGGACCCTCCTCGTCGTGCTGAACGCCACCTTCCTTTCGCCGGCGTTGCCGACTATCATGGAGGATTTCGGCGTTTCGGCCACTACGGTACAGTGGCTTACGAGCGGGTATATGCTCGTCGAGGCGGTCGTCATCCCCATGAATGCGTTTTTCGTCGGGCGCTTTTCCACGCGCAAGTTATTCCTGGGCGGCATCGCATGGTTCGCGCTTGCCGCAGGCGTGTGCGCGGCGGCGCCGAGTTTTCCCTTCCTGTTGCTCGGGCGCGTCATGCAGGCTATGGCGACGGGCGTTGTCATGCCCATGGTCATCACCATCATCATGCTCACCTTCCCGCGCGAGAAACGCGGTAGCGCCATGGGGGTCGTCGGACTCATCATCAGCTTCGCGCCGGCCATTGGCCCCTCCGTTTCGGGCGTCATCGTGGACTCGCTCGGTTGGCGCGTGCTGTTCGTCGTCGTCGCCGCGCTCGCCGTCGTTGTCGTGCTGTTCTCCGCGTTCCTGCTCGAGAACGCCAACCGGTTCGCCCGCGTCAGCTTGGACCCGCCCTCGGTCGCGCTCTTGCTCGTAGGCATGGTGAGCCTGCTTTTAGGCATATCCCGCCTGACCTCTTCGGAGAACGTCGCGGTGGAAATCGGGCTCATCGTGGCGGGCATCGGCCTGCTCGGTTTCTTCGCATTCAGACAGACGAAGCTC